>WLPU01000004.1 GCA_009698615.1 Actinomycetota bacterium
AGTGTTGAAGGCAGATTCCTCACGTGTTCCTCACCCGTTCGCCGCTAATCCATCCCCGAAGGGATCTCATCGCTCGACTTGCATGTGTAAAGCACGCCGCCAGCGTTCGTCCTGAGCCAGGATCAAACTCTCCATAGAAAGTTTTTATCTGGCGTACAGACAAACAAACTAACGTTTATTTTGTCTTTTACCAAAGGAAATCAACGGGTATAGCTATTTACAGTGTTAGACACTGCTTTTTTGCCATACCTCATTGAGGTATTTCTTCGTGGTCTGCGTTTTAGAAATGTTTTAAGGCACACTAAAACCAGCCACATTGGCATTGACTTATGGCACGCTGTTGAGTTCTCAAGGTACGGATGCGCACTGCTTTTGAAGATTCCTCTTCATTTTCAGGGCAGACCGCCAAACCTAGTGCAGGGGCCCGCGCGCGGTCAAACCGCGTGAAAACCACTATTTACTCGATTTGGAGGAATTCGCCTGCTATCTGGCCGGTAACGTCCAGGTCATAGCAAGAGCCCGACTATAGATCAATTTCCGGGACGGGTCAAATCGCTCCAAAAGGCAGAAAAACCCTTATAAATCAAGCTTTTTTGAGATACTCGACCGCTACTAGATCGCGTTTGCCCTTTCGAAGAACGGCAAAGCGGCCGAAAAGGAAGTCTTTTGCGCTCAAAGTGAACTCTTCGCCTTCGATTTTCACGTTGTTGAGATATGCGCCACCTTCTTTAACCACTCGCCGTGCCGCTGATTTAGATGGTGATACCCCCACCTGCGTTACTAGATCCACCCAACTCGGTAAATCTTGCAACGACGAGACTGTTGCCCGTGGAAGTTCTGCAAGTGCGCCTTCCAGAGTGATCTCATCAAGTTCGGCTAACTCTGCCTGACCGAAAAGGGCACGAGCTGCAATTTCAACTCGTTGCGCATTCTGTGAGCCATGTACGAGCGTTGTAATTTCGCGCGCTAGGGCACGATGGGCTTCACGCGCCCCAGGATTTTCATTATGCGCCTTCTCTAGCGCCTCAATCTCGCCATGACTTGCAAATGAAAACACTTTAAGGAAATTGATAACATCACGATCTTCGGTGTTCAGCCAATATTGGAAGAATGCATATGGTGAGGTCATAGTCGCATCTAGCCACACACTACCGCCAGCAGTTTTTCCGAACTTAGTTCCATCTGCTTTTGCCAAAAGTGGCACAGTCAGCGCATGTCCAGAACCACTTTCAACTCGACGAATGAGATCTAAACCAGCAACAATATTTCCCCACTGGTCTGAACCACCCATCTGCAAGCTGCACTGATACCTTTTATAGAGTTCAAGAAAATCCAACGATTGCAATACTTGATACGAGAATTCTGTGTAAGAAATACCAGCGGATTCCAATCGAGATGAAACTGAATCCTTAGCGAGCATTTGATTAACACTGAAATGTTTACCGATATCCCGTAAGAACTCAATTGCTGATAGTGGCGAAGTCCAATCCAAATTATTGACAACCCGCGCCGGATTTTTCGTGGTTTCAAAATCCAGAAACGCTGATACCTGACTACGAATACGATCTACCCATTGCCCAACAATCTCTTCACTATTGAGCGTGCGTTCTTCATTCTTGCCACTAGGATCCCCTACCAAGCCAGTGGCCCCACCAACGACAGCAATCGGGTTATGCCCCGCTAATTGAAAGCGGCGCATAACAAGCAAAATCACCAAATTTCCAACGTGCAAACTTGGCGCCGTAGGATCAAAACCCGCATAAAAAGTAATCGGCTTATTCAGCGCCTCAACAAGGGCTTTCTCATCGGTGGATTGAGATACAAGCCCACGCCAGCGCAGGTCCTCTATGAGATTCATTGGGACATCATTGCCGAAAAGGCTGCGCTCTTGTCGCTTATCCACGAACGGTTCTTCGTAATCTTGATGGATAAGGATGATATTTGAGACAGAACGCTGGAGGGAGCGGTGCCTCCAATAGTTGATCTCGATCCCAATGCTGCCTCAACGGTGAGAAGCTTTCGAACATCTGCCTTAAGGAAAGGATGCGCCGCCGCAAATTGTTCATCCGTGAGTTCATGCAATTGCACATTCGACTTTTCGCACATCTGCACACATTTACCGGCAGCTTCATGCGCCTGCGCAAATGGAACGTGCACTCGAACGAGGTAATCGGCAATCTCTGTGGCTAATGAAAATCCAGTGGGCGCAGATTTTGCCATCACCTCTTTGTTGAATTTCGTTGTCGCCACCATTCCCGTAAATGCAGGAAGAACCAGGCACAGAGTGTCGAGTGAATCAAAGAGCGGTTCCTTATCTTCTTGGAGATCACGGTTGTATGCAAAGGGCAGTCCTTTGAGCATCGCTAAGACTGAAGTGAGATTTCCAATGAGGCGCCCAGCTTTGCCGCGTGCAAGTTCTGCGATATCAGGATTCTTCTTCTGAGGCATAATTGAAGAACCAGTAGCAAAAGCATCATCCACTATTGCCCAACCAAATTCTGTCGATGACCACAAACACCACTCCTCCCCCATTCGAGAAAGATGAGAGCCCACCATTGCGCAAATGAAGAGCGCCTCAACTACGAAATCTCTGTCGCTCACCGCGTCGATGCTATTTGCAATCACGTCAGTAAAGCCCAACGCTTGCGCGCTTGTCACGGGATCGACACCAAGGGAGGACCCACCGAGTGCACCAGCGCCTAGGGGCGACATTGATGTGCGGGTTAGCCAGTCCTTAATTCGATCGATATCCCGATGCAACGCATGGGCATGTTTAGCAAGCTCGTGACCAAAAACAACAGGTTGTGCATGTTGTAAGTGAGTGAAACCCGGAGCAGGTGCATCTGCATAATTCTTTGCTTGGACGAGTAGCGCTTCTTGCAGGTTAACTATCAAATGCGCGACCTCAATCATGTGATCTAGTGCAAATAATCGCAAATCAGTGGCTACCTGATCATTTCTAGAACGTCCAGCGCGTAGAGCGCTACCTAGTAATCCCAATTTTTCCGTGAGTCCACGTTCCAAGGCGCTATGTACATCTTCATCGTCCGGAGATGGAAGGAATACGCCCTTGTCAATCTCTGCATCGAGTTCGCGAAGTGCTTGCGCAATCTTTTTCGCATCAGAGGAGAGAACGAGTTCTGCGCGAACTAAACCATCGAGGTGCGCTTTTGAGGCGCGCAAATCATAGGGGGCTAATCGCCAATCGAATTCGATACTTCTGGAAAGTGAGAAAAGAGCTTCGTCAATTGCGCTCGAAAAACGCCCACCCCAAAGAGCCATATCTAACGACCCGCCCTTCTAGAGGCAACCTTTGGAGGTTGCGCGATATCGCGTAATTGTTTCGCTAAAGCTGCTCCACCAGTGGCTTTCTTGGATATAACCAACACCGTGTCGTCACCTGCGATCGTGCCAATAACTGCCGGGAGATCACCTCGTTGCGCAGCAGAATCAAGAGCACTTGCCAACAACTGCGCACCACCAGGAGGAGTTCGGACGACCGCAATATTTGCACTCGATTCAACAGAGATGATCAAATGGGATGGAATTGTAAAGGCAACTATGGAGTTTGCTCCTTCAGGCAATTGATACGTAGAGGGACCATTTCTAGTTCTTCCACGCAGTGCACCGATATCTTCCAAATCACGGCTGGCAGTTGCCTGCGTTACCCGGATACCTTCTTTTTTAAGGAGTGAGACTAAATCAGATTGCGAATGAACCAAACCCGATTCTACAAATGAAGCAACTTTTGCGCGCCGCGCCAAGGCACCTAAAGGTTTGCGTGAAGTACTGTTTTTAGGCATTGATAATCCCCGCCAAATTCTTTCGAAAAATCTCCATAAATGTTCGAACTTCCTTCTCGCTGATATTCAACGCTGGGGCAATTCGAATGACATAAGGATCAGGAGCATTCACGAGAACGCCATCGTCTTCTAGCGCTTCACGCAAGATGTAAGCAATCTTTCGTTTGAGAACAACACCCAAAAGCAATCCTTGCCCTCGTACTATTTTCACTCCGGGAAAACTATTCATTTCTGCCTTAATTAATGCCTCATGCGCACGCACCTTAATCAGCAATTTATCCTTTTCTAGAACATCGATCACGGCCAGGGCTGCCGCACATGCAATTGGATTTCCGCCAAAAGTTGAACCATGATCACCTGGTTGAAACAGTTTGCTGGCATCCCCCAAAGCGATCATTGCTCCCAAGGGAAGTCCGCCACCCAAACCTTTGGCAACCGTAACGACATCGGGGAAAATTCCCTCGTGTTCATATCCAAACCATTGACCGGTTCGTCCCATTCCAGTTTGTACCGCATCGCAAACCATAAGTGCTCCAGTGCGATCACAAATATCGCGGATGGCACGCAGGTAGCCAGGAGGCGGAACCACCACACCACCTTCGCCAAGAATTGGTTCGACGATTACCATGGCAGTTCGCGCATTTACTTTCCTCTTCATCGCCGCGATATCTCCAAAGGGCACATGAGAGACACCTTCAACAAGTGGCAAAAACGGATCGCGCTTGGAGTGTTGACCGGTCAATGAGAGCGCACCCAAAGTTCGACCGTGAAAAGATCCAAAAGTTGCAACAACTGATGTTCGTCCAGTTTTTCGCGACAATTTAAATGCGGCCTCATTGGCCTCCGCGCCGGAATTACAGAAGAATACTTTTGCTTTTGGATCACCCACCAATGTTTGCAATTTTTCGGCAAGCTCAATTACTCCTGGATGCGCATAGAAATTACTGACGTGCCCTAAAGTTGCTACTTGCTTGCGAACAGCTGAGACCACTGCTGGATGAGAATGTCCCAAAATATTGGTCGCTATTCCTGCAAGAAAATCAAGATACGAACGCCCTTCGGAATCTTTAACAACGGACCCTTTTCCGCTTACGAGGGTCATATGCGGTTGTCCATAATTGGACTGGAGGGCCCGACTCCATCTTTCTTCGAAGTTACTACTTTCTTTCTTCATGGCCTCACCACCGTTCCACCGATACCACGCAGTGCATTTGCAAAGCTCTCAGGATCGTTGCCGTCGATAATTCGAACTGACTGCGTCCCTGCATCAATTGCGTTTAGGCACGCAAGCACCTTCGGTGCCATGCCTTCGGAGAAATCGTTCTTGATCGCTCTGAGCTCAGAGACAGAGATTGATGAAATAAACGATTCGGTATCAGGCCAATCGCGGTAAATTCCGGCCACATCGGTCATAACTATCAATGAACTAGCGTGTAGCGCACCTGCAATGGCACCTGCTGCCAAATCTGCATTCACGTTCAATCCTACTTTCGAATTCTCCCCAGCATCATCACCTTCAATTGAAATCGGGGCAACGACAGGCACAAAGCCTCCTGCTAGAAGTGTTTGCAGAAGGGCTACATCCACGCGCACTACCTCACCGACTAATCCAAGATCGGCCTGTGTCCCGTCCACGAGGGAACGCAATTTTTTCGCAACAAGCAATCCCCCATCTCTACCGCTCACACCTACCGCATTAATTCCAGCCTCACGCAATTGGGCAACAACGCCAGTGAGAACATCACCTGAAAGAACTTTTTGAATAACAGCAAATGCCTCGGGAGAAGTAATTCGGAACCCGCCGATGAAACTGCTTTCAATACCTGCCAATGCCAAAGCCTCATTAATTTGAGGACCGCCCCCATGAACTATTACGCATTCTTCACCCAATGCGATAGCTGATTGAATGGCACGGGCAAACAAGCCGTTTTCGTCAGACATGGCATGCCCACCATACTTAACGACGATCATGTTGCATACGCAGAATTCTCGTGGACATAATCATGACTCAGATCATTGGTCAATACGGTTGCTCTTTCACTACCAATTTTTAGATCAATAACTATAGAAATATTCTTTTCAGACAAATCGACTAAATTGCGATCTTCGCCAAGTGCACTGTCACGAGCAACCATCACGCCGTTCAAGGTGACATCGATAATGAGTGGATCAAAATCCGCATCAGCTGTCCCCACCGCAGCCAGAATTCGTCCCCAATTAGGATCGCCACCAAAGAGCGCACATTTAAGCAAATTGTTTCTCGCACATGCACGGGCAATTTCTACCGCATCAAACTCAGTGAGAGCGTTTACGACTTCGATTGACACAATCTTGGTGTGGCCCTCTGCATCGGAAATCAACGCAAGGCAAAGCGCCCCACAAACCTCCATAAGAACATTCTCTAGCTGTGCATTTGAAAGCTCGATGCCTGAGGCGCCAGATGCCATCAAAAGAACTGTGTCATTAGTGGAGGTGCACCCATCTGAATCCAAACGATTATATGTTTTATCCGCAACTCTAGAAAATATCTCTTGCAAACTTGCTGGATCGATAACCGCATCTGTCATAACAACCGAAAGCATGGTCGCAAGTGCAGGCGCTAACATTCCTGCCCCTTTAGCAATCCCAGTAGTTGTGGTTCCCGACACCGTCGATGTAGCAATCTTTGGCACCGAATCTGTCGTCATGATCGCTCGAGCTGCTATTTCCAAATTCTCCGATGACATCTCGTTGTAAATTGCCGATAGACCCGCAAGAATCTTATCCATTGGTAGATATTCACCGATGAGGCCGGTGGAGCACACCACAACCTCTGAGGAAGAAATCTCTAAAAGTTCTGCAGCGTGTTCGGCAGTTTTATGAGTATCAGCAAAACCTTGCGCTCCCGTACATGCATTAGCTCCTCCCGAATTAAGCACTACCGCTCTGGCAATTCCTCCCAGAACAATTTGCTTGCTCCAAATAACCGGAGCCGCGACAATTTTATTGCGTGTGAAAACTCCAGCACAACCAAACGATGGACCTTGATTTTTAATCACTGTAAGGTCCAAGTCCCCCGTGCTCTTCAAACCAGCAGCAATAGCTCCGGCGCTAAATCCGAGTGGCAAGTTCATACTCCAAGCCCTTGAGCCATGAGGCCAGTGCTTTCTGCAAGGCCCAACATGAGATTGGCATTTTGTATCGCCTGGCTGGCCGCGCCTTTACCTAAATTATCTATCGCTGTTGAGATGACGACACGGTTTGTGTGAGTATCAATCGCGCATTGGATATGGGCAAAGTTACTACCAACAACGCTTGAAGTTCTTGGCATTGCTCCCTCTGGAAGCAGAACTACAAACTCGTGATCTGCATAATATGACTCAAAACTTTGCCTTAGCTCTTTCAAGGAAATAGGCGTTGACAATCGCGCCGTAACCGTAGCAAGAATTCCGCGAGGCATAGGTGCCAGGATTGGAGTAAATGAGAGCTTTACTGACTTTCCGTTGATACGCGACAGGGCCTCTTCAATTTCCGGAGTGTGTTGGTGGGCGCCTGCAAACTTGTAAGAACTCAGAGAACTCATGACCTCACTTCCTAATAAGGAAACTTTTGCGCTTCTTCCTGCACCGGTTGTGCCAGAAGCCGCTACCACCACAATGTCATCTGCCTCAATGACATTCAGAAGCGGAGCACAGGAAAGGGCGATTGCAGTTGCATAACATCCAGGATTGGCCACCTTTTTACTTTCAGAAATCTTTTTGCGCCCTCCGGACAATTCTGGTAAACCGTATGTCCAAGTACCTGCATGATCGCCGCCATAATAAGTACTCCATGACAACGGGTTCTCTAATCGAAAATCGGCTCCTAGATCTACAACCAATTGTTGCGGTGGCAGTTGCTTAACAATCTTGGAAGATTCACCATGAGGTAAGGCTAGAAAAACAAGGTCGCACTTGGCCACATCCTCAAGGTCGAAAGGGGTAAATCTCTCGTTCGCATAAGAGATGAGATGTGGATGCAAAGCCGTGATCAACTCTCCAGCATTGGAATGCGCGACAACGACACTTGCTTGTAGAGAGGGGTGCTCAGCGATGAGTTTAAGAAGCTCTCCGCCGCTATAACCGCTAGCCCCAATGATCGCTGTTTTCATTTACCTAGAGTAGCCGATAGTTAATAATTATGCAAAGCCTTGTATTTTTATGCAGTCCTTAGGATTGCTCCGGTGAGCCGTTGGGCCTCAGCCACAGCGGCTTCCCGCATAGTGGCAACTTCTACAGCAGTGAGGGTGCGATCGGGGGCGCGGAAAGTTAATGTGAAAGCCAGAGAGATTTTCCCATCACCGATTTTCTCATAGAGATCAAATAATTGAATTGTTTCCAATAATTTGCCAGCACCATTTTTAAGGGCCGCCATCACATCTGCCGCTGCCACATTCGAATCCACCACTAACGCCACATCCTGAACAGCCGCCGGCATTGTGTCGATCACTGAAACCTTTACTATCGCCGATTCTGGAAGTGCAGAAAGATTCACAACAAAAGCGCATGAACGTTCCGGCAGACCGTAAGCCGCTACAACTCGGGGATGGAGCTCGCCTGCATGAGCAACTATTTTTCCATCAACCAGCAATTCTGCGCATCGACCAGGATGCCAAGGAGCAAAATCAGAACGTTTGATTGACCAGTCAAGATTGCACAATTCTATGATCTGTTGGGCGAAAGAGATGGCATCACTCCACGTGTAGGAGCGAGATTTGTTCATCCAGCTTTCAACTTCATTCTTACCAATCAGCACTCCCCCAACATGGACTGGTTGCTGTGGGACGCTGGAATAAATACTTGAAACTTCTGCAGAAGACGGCCGCTTGTCAACGGAAGGATTCTCAACTTTAGGCAGTTGTGTCGAATTTCTGAAAATCGCACCCATTTCAAAGAGTCCAAAGCTTCTAGAGCCGCGACTTATATTACGGGCAGCGGCTTCAAGCAAACCTGGTATCAAATGCGTCCGAAGATGTGGCGAATCTTCCGACATCGGATTAGCCAATCGAAATGTCATGGCGCGTTCGCCGGTATAACCCATGATCTTCATAGTTGCATCCGAAACAAATGGATATGTTTGGATTTCGACTAATCCCAAATCAGCAAGCAAATTGCCTATACCGCGATGGCGGCGCTGAGATCCACTCAGCCCCGGGCTTACTGGGTGTGGCGGCAGTTGCGAAGGGATCGAATCGTAACCAATCATTCGAGCAACTTCTTCAACGCAATCAGCGGGACCTTGAATATCACTTCTCCATGAAGGTGGATCGATTTTCCATAATACGTCGCTTACTTTTTCTATATCGCAGCCAACTATCTCCAGCTTGCTCGCGACGGTCGCTAAGGAGATTTCCGCCCCGGTGAGTGTGGCAACGAAATGCGGATCCATCGAAACAATAGGAGAAAATTCTGGAGCACCCGCCGTTGAGGTACCAACGTATGAGGCCCCGCCGTGGGTAATCAGTAAACTCGCAGCTCGCGCAGATGCAATCTCGGCCATCGACGGATCAACTCCGCGCTCAAAACGACGCGATGCATCGGATGAAAGCTTGTGTCGACGCGCGTTCTTTGCAATTGACGCGGGATCAAAACGCGCAGCCTCAATCGCTAGAGATGTAGTTGCTGAAGTTACTTCGGAATCTAAACCTCCCATGGTTCCTGCTAAGGCTAGAGGTCCATTGTCATCAGCGACCAGCAAATCATCACTATTAAGTGCGCGATCTTGTTTATCAAGAGTAGTTAACGATTTGCTTTTGCCCGCACGCCTGATGCGAATTGCACCTTTCACATGTTTCTGATCAAAAGCATGCAGTGGTTGCCCTAATTCCATCATGACGTAATTAGTTACATCCACAGCCAAAGAGATGGAGCGCATTCCGCATTTCTCGATACGGCGTTGCATCCAAAGTGGAGATGGTACGGATGGATCGAAGCCAGACAAGGTACGGATAAATATCACCGATACGGCATCAGTATCCTCAATCTTTACTTCAACTCCTCCTGATTTTATAGGAAAAGGTGAACAATCAAAGTTATGAGCAGGATCGGTAAATTTCACTCCCATAGCCGCTGCTATCTCCCGTGAAATTCCGCGAAGAGAAAGTGCGTATCCTCTGTCCGGGTTTACCGCAATATCGAAGATAACATCGTTAATTTCAAGCAGCGTTATCGCATTGGCGCCAACCTTTGCGCAGGACGGTGGTAAGACGACAATTCCATCATGATCTTGACCCAATCCCAACTCGCGCGATGAGCAAATCATTCCATTACTCACTTTGCCATAAGTCTCGCGTTGCGAAATGGAAAACCCTCCCGGCAAAGTAGATCCAGGAAGGGCAACAACAACCAAGTCTCCAACTTTGAAGTTGAAAGCTCCGCAGACAACAAAACGATTACTCTTTTCACCACAATCCAGGCCTACCCAACGGATAGGCTTTTTGAATTCGGTGATCTCCTCGATTATCTTCACTTGCCCTACGACAATCGGCCCAACTAAATCAGCACCGCTCAGCTCTATATCCTCGATTTCGAACCCCACTCGTACGAGTGCGTCCGAGATTTCAGCGGGTGTGACGGATGCAGGAAGATCTGCAAATTCTCGAATCCACGATAAGGGTGCGCGCATTAGAGTCCAACCCCAAACATACGACTAAATCGTAAATCGCCTTCGACTATATCGTGCATATCCGTAATTCCATGACGCACCATAATCGTGCGTTCCAACCCCATCCCAAATGCAAAGCCGCTGAATTCAGTTGTATCGATTCCGCAGGCTGTCAGAACTTTTGGGTTGACCATTCCACAGCCCCCCCATTCGATCCATCGGCCATTGAAAAAAACATCGACTTCTGCAGAAGGTTCGGTGAAGGGGAAAAAAGACGGACGCAATCGCGTTCTTGCATCGTTGCCGAACATCTTACGAGCAAATAAATCGAGAGTACCTTTGAGATGCGCCATTGTGATTCCACGATCAACTACAAGACCTTCCACTTGATGAAACACTGGAGTATGGGTTGCGTCGAGTTCGTCTGCCCGAAAAGTTCGTCCAGGGCAAATGACATATATCGGTGGCGCCTCATCCAACATCGTTCTAATTTGTACAGGTGATGTGTGAGTACGCAGAACTAACCGCGATTCCAACGGTTCAATAAAGAATGTATCTTGCATGGTCCGAGCTGGATGATCCACCGGAATATTAAGCGCATCAAAGTTAAGCCACTCAGCTTCAAGTTCAGGTCCTTCGGCAACTCGATACCCTTGAGCGATAAAGAAATCACTGATCTCATTTTTCACGATTGTTATTGGATGTAAACCGCCTTTGTGCCTGCGTTGAGCAGGCAAAGTAATATCTACTACTTCTTCCAACAGAACCTTCGAATCTCTTTCGGCCTCTAAAGTTTCTGTACGTTGTGCAATGGCTTCTCCAACTTGCGCTCTGGCTTGCCCAATCTCTTTTCCAACACTGGCTCGCTGATCTTCTGGCAAACTACCCAGCGCACGACTAGCAAGTGCGATGGGAGACTTATCCCCCGAATGCGCCAGGCGAGCCGATTTCAATTCGTCTAAATTCTTTGCTGCCGTTATCTCCTTGAGAGCGTCAGCTACCCATTTCTGAAGATCTTTCGAGGCACTCATACTTGAAAGTCTACTGTTTGGTGCTAGGCAGATGCTGAAGTAACACGGAACATAGCAATTGCTGCTGCTGCCGCCAAATTGAGGCTTTCGGCATTTCCAGCCATGGGAATATGAACCCGCGAAATACGTGCACTTATCTCAAGTGCATCCAACCCTCGAGCTTCATTGCCAAAAATCCACAGTGATGGACCCTGTAATGAGAGGTCTAAAAGTGATTTCTCGCCATCGGCACTGAGCGCAAAAATTTGATCATTGGGCCAAAGATCAATAATTGTTTCAAGATCCATTTTTTCAAATATTGGAAGGTGCCACAAGGATCCAGCACTGGCCCTAACAACTTTAGGTGCGTAAATATCTACGCTATTTTCAGAAGTAATCACACCAGAAAAACCTGTCGCATCTGCAGTGCGGATGATCGTGCCAGCATTGCCGGGATCTTGAATCTCGTAGAGGAATATGTACCGAGAACCATCAGCAATTACGAGGTCATCTGCTCTTAGATACGGGGTTCGACATACCGCAAGAATTCCTTGTGGGGTAACCGTCTCCCCCATTGCAACCATAACTGCATCACTGACATCTACAGTATCTAAATGATTAATCTCTATGCCAGCGGCGACAGCTTTGAGTCGCCCAGATGTCGTGAGGTACAAGGTTTCTATGGACGGGTTGGCATCACCAGCCGATGCTTCTCGCAAGAATTGAAGTCCCTCAGCAATAAACTGGCCAGTTTCTCGACGTTCCTTTTTCCCGCGGGAACCTAAAAGAGCCTTCACTCGCGCAATATGCGGCGAATGAAGGCTCTCAATCATTGAAAATGATTATTTAGAGACGAGGCTTTTACGAGCAACCTCAACTAAAGTTTTGAAAGTTTCTGGTTCGTGTGTTGCTAACTCAGATAAAACACGACGGTCAACTTCTACACCAGCAGCCTTAAGGCCTTGGATGAAGCGGTTGTACGTTAAACCGTTTTCACGGCTTGCCGCGTTAATACGCTGAATCCATAGTTGACGGAAGTCGCCTTTCTTATCTTTACGGTCATTGAATGCATAAACCATGGAGTGAGTAAGTTGCTCCTTGGCTTTTGCGTATAAACGTGAACGTTGGCCACGGTAACCCGCAGCGCGCTCGAGAGTTGTACGACGCTTTTTGGCGGCATGGACGCCGCGCTTGACTCTTGCCATGTAGGGGCGCTCCTTACTTCAAACCAAGCATGCGCTTGGCTGTAAATGTTGTCGTTGGCTTAGCCGCGGCATCATTGGTGAGGCGGCGTGTGTGTCGTGAAGATTTACGCTCAAGAAGGTGGCGCTTGCCAGCTCGCTCGTGCATGATCTTTCCAGATCCGGTGACGCGGAATCGCTTCTTAGCGCCACTGTGCGTTTTCATCTTTGGCATTTTCGCTTACCCTTTCAATCGCTTGGTTCGATTCGGTCCTACCTTGTACAACTGTCCTACTCGCTCGCTTCGGCTGCAGCTTGCTCTTTGGCTTTTCGTGCCGCCTTTTGCTCTGCTACTGCCTCCGTCTTGCGTTTAGTTGGACCGAGCACCATGGTCATATTGCGGCCCTCTTGTTTGGGCGCAAATTCGATGAAGCCAAACTCTGCAATATCTTCTGCAAGACGTTGCAAGAGTTTGTATCCCAACTCTGGTCGAGTTTGCTCACGACCGCGAAATTGCATTGTTATCTTTACTTTGTCGCCACCTCGAAGAAACTTCTCAATATGATTCCGTTTGGTCTCATAATCGTGAGCTTCAATCTTTGGTCGCATCCGAACCTCTTTAACCACGATGTGGGTTTGGTTCTGTCGCGCTTCCCGGGCCTTTTGTGCGATTTCGTATTTGTACTTTCCGAAATCCATAATCTTGCACACGGGTGGAACTGCATCTGGGGCGATCTCGACGAGGTCAAGACCCACTTCATCTGCCATTCGTAACGCTGTATCGATATCTACGACTCCGATTTGCTCAGCGGTATGTCCGATGAGACGAACTTCAGGAACGCGAATTCGATCATTGATGCGGGCTTCAGTTGTGATAAAAACTCCTTCACGGTTGTTTGCTATGCAGTAGATAAGTCGCTGCAGGAAGGCAACCGCGCAAAAACCCACGAGATCTGGGCTTCGACATACCAAATCGCCGAAGCGATGGAGGTGGGAGCGGTTACTCCTCTTGCAGTGGCTCAGCCACTGGTCTGGGCGTAAGGGTACTAGAGGCGTTGAGAAGAAGGAAATCCGAGCATAAATACGCTAGCCACCAATGGCGTGGACGCCGCCGTCAACATGGAGGATTTCCCCCGTTGTCTTGGGAAGCCAATCAGAAAGCAAAACTATTGCGGCTTGAGCCGCCGGTACGGGATCCCCAAAATCCCATCCGAGGGCGGCGCGTTCATTCCAGATTGGTTCGAATTCGTTAAAACCAGGAATTGATTTGGCAGCCATAGTTTTGATCGGGCCAGCCGCAACTAAATTCACTCGTACATTTTCTGGGCCAAGATCTCGAGCTAAGTAGCGCGAAGTGGACTCCAGGGCAGCCTTAGCCACACCCATCCAGTCATATTTAGGCCACGCAACACTTGCATCAAAATCCAATCCCACAACAGATGCACCACCATCAAAAAGCGGGCGGGCGGCCATCGTAAGGGACTTTAATGAAAATGCAGAAACTTGAAGTGCTGTTGCTACATCACTCCACGTTGTATTTAGAAAATTTCCACCGAGTGCAGCCTCGGGAGCAAACCCAATTGAATGCACTACCCCGTGCAGCGTTGGAACATGTTCTCGTACTCGTGAAGCTAATTGTGCAAGATCTTCATCGTTTGTGACATCCAATTGAATCACTGGCGCTGTCTGTGGCAATCGACCAGAGATTCGTTCGGTCAATCTATGAACGCGACCGTAGGAACTTAAAACAACGGTTGCGCCTTCTTCTTGAGCCAACCGAGCAATATGGAAGGCGATAGAGGCATCGGTCAAAACTCCCGTGACCAAAATATTCTTACCCGTGAGAAGTGCCACTCTTAATTCCCCATTCCCAAACCACCATCTATTGGAATTACTGCGCCAGTAATATAACTTGCTTTCTTTGAAGCTAAGAAAGCCACAACATCAGCGATTTCTTCGGGTGAGCAAAATCTGCCCAACGGCACAGCGTTCGCGATCTCAATGCGTCTTTTTTCGTCCAGCTCGGCCGTCATATCTGTTTCGACAAATCCAGGGGCTACAACGTTCGCCGTAATTGAACGTGACCCAAGTTCGCGAGCCAAAGAACGAGCCATACCGACAAGGCCAGATTTACTTGCCGAATAATTCACTTGTCCTGCTGAACCAAGGGCTCCGACAACTGAGCCCACAAAAATTAGACGCCCGCGCTTGAGTTTAAGTAGACCTCGGGTTGCTCGTCGGGCTACGCGAAAAGCACCAGTGAGATTTGCCTCAACTACATCCGTAAAGTCTTCATCACTCATTCGCATGACTAAAGTGTCGCGAGTGATCCCAGCATTTGAAACAATAACCTCTGGAATACCAAATTTTTCTTCAATTTCGCTAAAGGCTGCTTCCACACTCGTCGTGGATGTAACATCCATGACAACGCCCGTGAATCCTTCTGGCGCCTTGCCGGTTCTATAGGTCACGATGACGTGAAAGCCGTCTGCCTTGAGTGCACGCGCAATTGCCAAACCAATTCCACGATTTGCCCCCGTAACCAATGCAATTGCGGGACCTTCACTCTGAGCCATGGGTAGAACTTACTGGCTACTCAAGCGTAAGTATCAATTTCCGCGCCGTTAGCCGAGCAGGAATGAAGGTGCGATGAAGCCTCCATCGGCCTAGGCTTGTCATATGGGCGAAGAGATTCACAACATTACATCTGCCCAACAGGGTCTCAGTGATGATTTGCCGGCCCGCCAAAGGCGTTATTTCATTTCAATGATGATTCGCACTGCATGCTTTATCGGATCGATCTTCACACCAAATCCTTTTCGATGGTTCTTAATCTTCGGCGCAATCGTTTTACCGTACGTATCTGTCGTGATTGCTAATGCTGGTCGTGAGAGAAACTCAGCCGGAACCTCCATCATCAATGATGCGCAAAAAAGTATCTCCTAGCCTGCAGGTCGAGGAAGCCCACCCCTACATCGCTTCCCTAATTGCTCTCATAATGATCGCTCTATGTCTGATTGCAAGTCACTGGCAGTACCAACGCGGAGTTGATCGACATGCTCGTAATACATTGATTGCGGCACATGTCGCATTAGCACCTACGACTCTAGCTGTTGCTACAAGTGACCTCGCAGCAGCCGAATGGAGAAGCATCCGTATCGATGGGAGTTTCGATCAAAGCAAAGAAATTCTTCTTCGCAACAGATACTCACAAGGCAAATATGGTTTTGATTTGCTCACGCTTTTTCACGAATCCTCCGGCAAGACTCTCTGGGTAGATCGTGGATGGATCGCTGCTGGCGCTAGCGCGTCGACACCTCCACCGATAGTAAAGATTTCGAAGGAAAAAGTTTCCATTGTCGGCAGAGTGCGACTTGATAAATCCTTGCCTCAAGGATCATTTTTTGCACTTTCAGCAGGTACTAATTCGCAACTCATTCCGCAATGGAATGCGCAAAGCAAAGCCAAAATTAAGAGTGAGCGGTTTTACTTGGATCTGTTGAGCAGTTCGGATCCAGCTATTAATCCAGCAGCTCCCGTGGAATTGCCCGAACTTACCGACGGTCCCCATATGGCTTATGCCCTGCAATGGATATTCTTCGCCGGGCTAGTTGGATATGGACGAATTCTCTTACGCAGACCCAGATAGATCTTGGCGGGCGTAAAGCTCTGCATAGAGCCCCTTTGCATTAACCAGCTCATCGTGACGCCCACGTGCAACTATCAACCCATTGTCCAGAACCAGAATCTGATCGGCTTCCATTACGGTACTCAAACGATGGGCAATCACAATGCTCGTACGCCCTTGAAGGGCTACGCGGAGCGCTTCATGAACAAGAGCTTCATTCTCTGAATCCAGGTGCGCGGTAGCTTCATCCAAAATAACTACTGCTGGTGCCTTTAGAAGAAGGCGCGCAATCGCCAATCGCTGTTTTTCGCCCCCCGAAAGGCGATGACCTCTTTCCCCCACCATGGTGTCTAAACCGTTGGGAAGAGAGTCAATGAGAGTCCATATTCTTGCGGACTCACACGCCGCTTTCATCTCCTCGAAGGTTGCATCTTCTTTTGCATAACGGAGATTCTCCGCGACCGTTTCATGAAACAAGTGTGCATCTTGCATAACGACACCAATCGAATCGCGCAATGACTGCACAGCAAAATTACGTATGTCTTCCCCGTTAATTTGAATGGAACCGCGCGTAACATCATAAAGCCGCGGGACCAGCGCGCTGATCGTTGTTTTCCCCGCACCTGATGGGCCAACAATTGCGGTCAATGTTCCTGCTGGAGCGTGGAAAGAAATCCCCTTGAGCACTTCTCCGCTTTCGACCGTCTCTGGTTTTGCTGCCGATTCCAACGAAGCTAACGAAATCTCTTCAGCTTTCGGGTAGGTAAATGCAACGTCAACAAAATCAATAGTTGCACTGCGATCGGTAAACTGCTTTGCCGCAGCCTTATCCACGATCATCGGTTGAAGATCTAGAACTTCGAACACCCGTTCAAACGACACTAGCGAAGTCATCACATCGATACGAACATTCGAAAGGGCTGTGAGTGGTCCATAGAGTCCATATAAGAGTGCAGTTAACGCCAAGAGTGTTCCGACTGTGATCGAGCCATTAATCGCTAAATGTCCCCCGATGCCGTAAGCAAATGCTGTTGCAACTGCTGCCACGCTCGTAATACCCACAAAGAAGACGCGGTTCAACATTGCAGTCTGGATTCCTATGTCCGCCACTTTGCGTGCTCGCGAACGAAAAAAGCTCTCCTCTTGAGAGGGCTTCCCGTAGAGCGAAACCAGAAGGGCGCCAGAAACGTTAAATCGTTCGGTCATCGTGCTCGACATAGTGGCATTAAGGTTGAATGAATCACGAGTCAATCTTTGAATCCTTTTACCCACCCACTTGGTTGGCAGCAAGAAAAAAGGCAGTAGCAACAGTGACACAACGGTGATCTGCCACGAAAGCACCAACATGGTAGTTACAACAAGAATCAATGACACCACATTGCTGACAACCCCGGAGAGCGTTCCGGTAAATGCCTGTTGCGCGCCCATGACGTCGGAGTTGATACGAGAAATCAACGCTCCAGTTTGAGTTCGGGTGAAGAAAGCAATCGATTGGCGTTGAATATGGGCGAAAACTTGTGAGCGAAGATCATAAATAAGACCTTCACCAATTCTGGCCGAATACCATCGTCCGAAAATATTGAACCCAGCTCCGAAAATTGCAAGAAAACCGACAAGGATTGCTAACTTCGTTACCAAAACTGGATTTTTCGGAATCACTCCTTTGTCTATCAACTCACGCAAGAGAAGTGGCGTAGTAACCACAAGCATCGCTTCTACTACGACAGTGATAAGGAAAATAATTATGTAAGACCTATATGGCCTACCGTAGGAAATAATGCGTTTAATTGTGCCCGGTTTTAGACTTTGGGATTTTACGGATGGGTCAGCGGTCATCGACCGAAAAGTCATCCATACTGCATGTTGCGACATGTGAAACTAAACAGTGAAACCAAGAGCGCGAAGTTGTTCGCGTCCATCATCTGAAATCTTGTCCGGTCCCCATGGCGGCATCCAGACCCAATTGATTCGAACATCACTTGTAAGTGCGGCTAACGCTTGACGCGTTTGATCTTCGATCACATCCTGCAATGGGCAAGCGGCAGAGGTCAAAGTCATATTCAAGATTGCGATATTGCTCTCATCGACCATTACGTCATAAATCAATCCGAGGTCAACAACATTAATACCCAATTCTGGATCTACGACATCCTTCATAGCCTCTGTAACATCATCAACCTTGGCAACCATGCTCAAACCCTTTCGTCGTTAATCGTGGTGATCTTACTGTCTATTTCCCGTGAACTTGAATGGCAGCGTCTTTGTACGCCATCCACCCAAGAAGTGCGCATTTAATTCGTGCTGGGTACTGAGAAACTCCAGCAAAAGCAACAGCATCTTCCAACACATTCTCATCGCCTTGACTCGTGCCTTTACTGTGCATCAGATCCACAAACGATTCAACAATGACCGTCGCCTCAGCCGCGTTCTTGCCATGTAACAAGCCGGTCATCATTGAAGCACTTGCCATAGAGATTGAACATCCCACTCCATCCCACGTGAGATCCGAAACGACGCCATCGCGCATCGTTAAATTGATAGTGATCTCATCCCCACAACTTGGATTGATATGGTGAACTTGAACATCCTTTTCGAGACTGAGTCCCTTATGTTCTGGATGCTTATAGTGATCCAAAATCACTTCTTGGTAGAGGTTGCTCAGGTCCATCAGGCTCTCGCAAAGAATCTCTGCGCATCGCATACTCCGAGGAGCAACGCATCAATATCGCTAGAATCGTTATAAAGATAAACCGAAGCCCTTGTTGTCGCTACTACTCCAAGTTTGCGATTCAAGGGCCAAGCACAATGATGCCCGGTGCGGACTGCTATCCCTTGTGAATCCAAAAATTGGCCCAGGTCATGTGGATGAATATTGGCAAGAGAAAAGGAAACTACTCCGCCTCTCATGTCGCAACCAGCAGGACCATAAATTTCTACATCCGAATTGCTTTGCAGCCCATGAATGAGTTGCTGCGTCAACTTCATTTCATGATCGTGAATACTTTCCAATCCAATCGTGGTGAGGTATTTAACAGCAGCACCGAGGCCGACCGCTTGGGCCATGTTCGGAACGCCGGCTTCGAATCGTTTAGGGGGATTTGCCCATGTGGCTTCAGTCATCGAGACTGTTTCAATCATGGATCCTCCGAAAAGAAATGGTGGCAAATCAGCCAACATTTCAGATCTTCCCCACAAAATTCCCACGCCAGTGGGCCCTAAAGCTTTATGGCCCGAAAACGCAAGAAAATCGATCCCGAGTTCTTTGACATTGATTTTCATATGCGGAACTGACTGACAAGCATCCAAAATCACGATGGCGCCGACTTCATGTGCCCTTTTTACAATCTCTTGCAGAGGATTAACTGTCCCTAGAACATTTGACTGATGAGTGAGTGCCACAATCTTCGTTTTAGAGTCGATGATCGATTCAATCTGAGAAAGATCTAAGCGCCCCTCGGAGTTGACCTCAAACCAGCCAAGAGTTGCCCGATTTCTTTTTGCTAACTGTTGCCAAGGAATGAGATTGGCGTGATGCTCCATCTCTGTCACAACAATTTTGTCACCTTCTGCAAGGTGAAACCTATTGCTAGGCTCGGCACTTCCAATTGCATAAGCCAAGAGGTTGAGGCTTTCTGTGGCACTTTTAGTGAAAATTATTTCATCTGACACGCCGCCTAGGAAAGAAGCGACTAGATCACGGGCTTGTTCGTATACTTCGGTTGCTTCTTCTGCTAATTGATGAGCGCCGCGGTGAACGGCAGCGTTTTTGAAGCGATAAAAATCTGATTCAGCCTCGATAACCGAATTGGGCTTTTGACTTGTTGCCCCGTTATCGAGATAAACAAGTTTCTTCCCTTCGCGAACCGTTCGTTCGAAAATCGGGAAATCTTTGCGTATCAACGCTGGGTTAACAGTCATGGGATTTGCAGAGCGTCTTTAGCTTGTGACGTATTCCGCATAACCCTTATCTTCTAGTTTGTCGGCTAGCTCTGGTCCGCCCTCTTCAACTATTCGACCATTTGCGAAAACATGCACGAAATCTGGTCTGATATAGCGAAGGATTCTTGTGTAGTGAGTGATCAGTACGACACCCATGTTGCTCGCTGCCTTTGCGCGATTCACGCCTTCGGAAACGATACGTAAAGCATCCACATCAAGGCCAGAATCTGTTTCATCCAAAATTGCAATCTTTGGCTTGAGAAGTTCAAGCTGCATAATCTCGTGACGCTTCTTCTCTCCCCCGGAGAACCCTTCGTTAACGTTTCTTTCGGAAAAAGATGAGTCCATATTGAGCGCCTTCATGGCATCCTTCACTTCCCCAACCCAAGTGCGCAATTTAGGGGCTTCACCGCGAAGTGCTGTTGCAGCGGTGCGTAAAAAATTCGAAACAGAAACGCCAGGAATCTCTACTGGATACTGCATCGCAAGAAAAAGGCCAGCCTTGGCTCGTTCATCTACTTTCATCTCGAGAACATTTGCTCCGTCAAGGGTGACTGATCCCCCCGTGATTGTGTACTTCGGGTGCCCAGCAATCGAGTATGCCAAAGTCGATTTACCCGAACCATTAGGGCCCATGATCGCATGCGTCTCACCGGAGGAGATTTTAAGGTCCACGCCGCGTAAAATCTCGATGGGTCCCTTTTCAGTGATTACTGAAACTTCTAGGCCGCGTATATCTAATGTGCTCATGATTCCTCTTTCGTTGGCTCTGGTTTAAATCGCAATAGTGACGGAATCTCCGTCAACGTTCACTACGTAACTCTTCACATCTTCGGTTGCAGGCATCGAAAGGACTTTGCCGGTTCTGAGATCAAACTCCGCGCCATGGAGCCAGCATTCAATTTTCGTATCGGTTACATCACCCTCTGCTAGTGAGGCTTCCGAGTGCGAGCAAGTGTCACCAATTGCATAAACTTCAGACCCAATCTTGGTTACGCAGATTGCCTCACCATTCTTTTCTAGCCGAACAGGTTTCCGGTCGGTAAGGTCTTTAAGTGATAGGTCGGACATGATCAGTGACCTGCCTTCAAAAGTTCTGCATCGATACGAGCCATCAGACGTTCCTGAATTTCTTCACTATGGATCTTTGAGATAATTTCTGCAAAGAATCCTCGGACAACTAGGCGACGAGCCTCATCCATAGGTACACCGCGGGACATTAAGTAGAAAAGTTGTTCGTCATCAAAGCGACCTGTCGTGCTCGCGTGCCCCGCCCCAACGATTTCGCCAGTTTCAATCTCTAGGTTGGGGACTGAATCTGCACGGGCGCCATCACTCAGCAATAGATTGCGGTTGAGTTCATAAGTGTCCGTGCCTTCTGCTGCGGCACGAATAAAGACATCACCAATCCAAACAGTGTGTGCTTTATCCCCAGCCAGGGCGCCCTTGTAGTTCACGCGAGATTTTGCGTTCGCAACACCGTGTTCAACATGAATTCTGTGTTCAAAATGTTGTCCAGCTGTTGCGAAGTAAACGCCAAGAAGTTCTGCAGAAGCGCCGGGTGCTAAGAATTCCACGGTGGGGAGCAATCTCACAAGCGAGCCACCAACTGTCACTGTGATGGATTCAAATGTTGCATCTCGACCTATTAAGGCATGATGCCGTGCTGCGTGCACTGTCCCTGAATTCCATTCTTGCAAGGTGACAAACTTCAAATGGGATCCGGCTTCTAAATGGATCTCAATGTCCTCTCCCAAAACGATCGTTCCGGAATTTTCAACAACGACAGTTGCTCGCGAGTGCGCCCCGATAGAGATACGCACACGCGATAATTCAGCACCATCTAGGCGTAAACCTTGTCGGTTGAGGAAAATTGGTTCAGCGATTTCAGTATTGGCTGCAATAGATAAATGAGCTACATCTGCGGCTTCAGCATGAACTCTTTGCACCACAACATCATCTGAAGTTGAGTCGGGCACCAAGAGTTCTCGAGAGACTCGTTCAAATTTCACGCCAGTGACGGCTGGGGAATTGAGACAAAGGGAGGCATTGTTTGCCACCTGCGATGACCCATCATGTAAACCGGCAAGGCGATTAAGTGGAGTAAATCTCCATGCTTCCTCTCTACCGGTTGGGGTCAGGTAGTTTGTGGTGAGAAGTGACATTAACCAACGGCGCCTTCCATTTGGAGCTCTATGAGACGATTGAGCTCTAACGCATATTCCATAGGTAGCTCGCGAGCAATCGGTTCGATAAATCCGCGAACAATCATGGCCATTGCTTCGTCTTCGGACAGGCCACGCGACATCAAATAAAACAACTGATCATCACTGATTTTTGACACAGTTGCTTCGTGCCCCATGGAAACATCATCTTCGCGGACGTCGACATACGGATATGTGTCGGAGCGCGAAATAGTGTCAACCAATAATGCGTCACATTTCACCGTGCTCTTTGAATGGTGAGCACCTTCCTGAATTTGAACAAGGCCACGATAGGAAGTACGCCCGCCGCCCCGCGCTACAGATTTAGAGATAATCGTTGAAGACGTGTATGGAGCAGCGTGCACCATCTTGGCTCCAGCATCCTGGTGTTGGCCTTCTCCGGCAAATGCAATCGACAAAGTTTCACCTTTGGCATGAGCACCCATCAGAAATATAGCTGGGTACTTCATGGTGACTTTGGAGCCGATGTTTCCATCGATCCATTCCATAGTTGCGCCTTCAGCACATGTGGCACGCTTGGTGACCAGGTTGTACACATTGTTAGACCAATTCTGAATCGTTGTATATCGAACACGTGCACCTTTTTTAACAATAATTTCTACAACTGCAGAGTGCAAAGAATCTGACTTGTAAATTGGTGCGGTGCAACCTTCAACATAGTGAATATATGAATCTTCATCAGCGATAATGAGCGTGCGCTCAAATTGACCCATATTTTCTGTGTTAATGCGGAAATAAGCCTGTAGGGGAATGTCCACGTGCACGCCCTTAGGCACATAAATAAATGAGCCTCCAGACCACACTGATGTGTTTAGTGCTGCAAATTTGTTGTCCCCGACGGGAATGACACTTGCAAAATATTCTTTGAAAAGTTCTGGGTGTTGCTTTAAACCAGAATCAGTATCAAGGAAAATTACACCTTGCTTTTCTAAATCCTCACGGATCGAGTGATAGACAACCTCTGATTCATACTGAGCGGCAACTCCAGAAACTAAACGTTGCTTCTCTGCTTCAGGTATTCCAAGGCGATCGTATGTGTTCTTAATTTCGTCTGGAAGGTCATCCCATGTCGTAGCTTGTTTTTCTGTGGATCGTACGAAATATTTAATGGTGTCAAAGAAAATGCCCGATAGATCAGATCCCCACGTTGGCATGGGTTTCTTGTCAAAAAGAGCCAAGCCCTTGAGGCGGATATCAAGCATCCATTGTGGTTCAGATTTCTTGGAAGAAATATCGCGCACAACATCCTCATTGAGGCCACGTCGAGAATTTGCACCAGCAACATCAGAGTCAGACCAGCCGTACTCATACTTTCCAATACCTTCGAGTTCTGGATGTGCGATCGTCATCTCTTGCCTCCTGCAGTAGTGAGTTGTTCAGGATGGGGAATATATGTTGTACACACACCGTCTCCGTGTGCAATTGTTGCTAAACGTTGAACATGTGTGCCTAGAAGTCGAGATAGTGCTTGCGTTTCGGCTTCACACAACTGGGGGAATTCAGCAGCAACGTGTGCAATAGGACAGTGGTGTTGACATAACTCTGCGCCATGCTCGCGCTCTAAAACCGATGCTGCATAGCCTTGCTCACTGAGAGCATGAGCCAACGCTTCGGATCGGTTAAGTCGCTTTTCATTTTTCATAGAAATTGCGAGCGTGCGTTCCATGTCTTGTGCACGTGACTGCGCAAATGCAATAACGGAGTTCTCATCGGTTTGCGAAGCCATAAATTTCAATGCGGCCACAGCAAGATCATCGTAGGAGTGCTCAAATTGTTGACGTCCATCATCTGTCATTACAAATACCTTGGAAGGTCTTCCTCGCCCACGAAGCAAAGCGCCGTGAGGTTCGCGCGCTTCCAAAATTCCTTCGGCAACCAATGCATCTAAGTGCCGGCGGATACCAGCTGGCGTGAAACCTAAAGTTTTTGCTAACTCCACAGCTGTCGTGGGTCCTTTTTCCAAGATCGACCGGGCGACCAAATCGCGTGTGCGCGGGTCATCGACGTTGATGGCAGGGGTCTTTTTCACAACATAAGTGTGTCGTAAATACCCTCCTATCGCCACCTGACGCCACGAAAATGGTTGTCGCGTGGACCACACGCTTACTGGAGGCCCGAAGACCTAGGCTAGCGAGCATGGCGATACTGGCGAAGAGAACCCTTGAGCGTGCTCTCTCGCCGCTTCTAGGCTTACTTCTTTTTTGCCAATGCGCGATCGTTGTCACCGGCGGTGCAGTTCGCCTCACGGGCTCTGGCTTGGGCTGCCCCACGTGGCCTCGATGTACGCATGGTTCGTATACCCCGGTTGCGCATCAAGCCGAAGGTCAATATCACGCATGGATTGAGTTTGGAAATCGTCTTCTTACCTTTGTCTTAATTGTCGTTTCCATAGCTGCTCTCGTCGCGGTTATTGCTTTGAAACGAAAAGACATCAAAGCTTTAGCAATTAGCCAACTGCTTGGAATATTCGCGCAAATTCCACTCGGTGGGATCACTGTTCTCACTCACCTCAATCCAATTCCCGTAGCCGGACATTTCCTACTTTCTATTATTTTGATCGCCGCAGGAACCTCGCTTTTTGAAAGACGCAAAGTTTTAACAGTCGTTCACGCCAAGGCGCAACTGGGCAACTGGATGCTCGCTCGAACACATATCATTTTGAGCGCGATTGTCATCATTGTCGGAACCGTCGTGACTGGTAGTGGACCTAATGCTGGAGATGTCTCTGCTCCGCGATTTCATATTAAGCTTCAAATAATTGCTTGGATTCACGGCGGATTAGTTATTGCGCTCCTCGCGCTCACTTTAATTTTTTTCATTCGGGCGGCAGCAGGATCTCTTTTGAGAAAACGGATCGCAATATTTGCAGCTGTTTCAATCGGTCAAGGTGCCATTGGATTTCTTCAGTTCTATCAAGGACTTCCTGTTCTTTTGGTGGCAGCACACCTACTAGGAATAACTCTGGTATGGATTAGTGCATGGCGAATTCATCTAGCGGCAAAGTGAGGGAAAAATGACACAGAACTTGGCGCCATGGGTTGACCTCGATGACAAAGCTGTGGCCTATGCACGTGCTCTGGCGATGGATGCCGTTCAGAAGGTGGGAAATGGTCACCCTGGAACTGCAATGTCATTGGCGCCCGTTGCCTACACACTTTTCCAGCGCCACTTAATTCATGATCCATCCGATCCACAGTGGCTAGGGCGAGATCGTTTCATACTTTCGTGTGGACATTCTTCGCTCACTCTTTATACGCAACTTTTCTATAGTGGTTATGGAGTTGACCTTGAAGACCTCAAGCAATTTCGTACTTGGGGCGCACTCACTCCAGGACATCCCGAATATGGACACACTGCAGGAGTGGAAACAACAACCGGTCCACTCGGACAAGGGATCGCCAACGGTGTCGGAATGGCGATGGCTGCAAGGTATGAGCGTGGATTGCTTGATCCCGATGCAGCTCTTGGCAAAAGCCTATTTGATCACGCTATTTGGGTTATTTGTTCTGATGGAGATTTGCAAGAAGGGGTCAGCGCCGAAGCCTCCTCCTTAGCGGGCACGCAACAATTAGGTGCCCTAAAAGTTATTTACGATGACAATCGAATTTCAATCGAAGGTGACACCCACGTAGCATTCACTGAAGATGTATCTGCACGCTATCGCGCATACGGATGGCATGTAATAGAAGTTGCTACGACTCACGATGGCGATGTCGATCGTAAAGCATTAGAGATGGCATTGATCGCTGTAAAGGCCGAGCACCGCAAACCTTCTCTCATACGATTGAAGACGGTTATCGCATGGCCTTCACCTCATGCGAAAGGAACAGCCAAATCTCATGGTTCGGCTCTAGGCGATGAAGAGATTGCACTTACAAAGATTGAATTGGGACTTAATCCTGATGAAAAATTTGCAATGCCGGAAAACGTCCTGGCTCACGTACGCCAATCCAAAGTTCGAGGTTCGCTTCTTCGCAAGCAGTGGGATTCGCAGTTTGCTCAATGGGAAAAGACGCATCCCTCTCAAGCACAATTGCTCACCCGTTTACGCACACGATCACTCCCCGCTGGCTGGGAGAAGGGGCTACCAGATTTTCCTGCTGGAAAGGATGTTGCTACTCGCAAAGCATCTGGAGATGTCATTCAATCCATTTCGAAGGTCCTTCCAGAATTTTGGGGCGGTTCTGCAGATTTAGCCGATAGCAATAACACAAGCATTGAAGGTGGCGGCTCTTTCTTGCCCTCTACAAGTCAGATGCCTCATGCCTCGCAATATGGCCGCATCGTGCACTTTGGAATCCGCGAGCATGCAATGGGCTCGATCCTTAATGGAATCACGTTGCATGGCTTAACTCGAACTTTTGCTGGAACTTTCCTCGTCTTCAGTGACTACATGCGACCATCTGCGCGTTTAGCAAGTTTGATGAAACTTGGTGTGACCTTCGTCTGGAGCCATGACTCAATCGGGTTAGGTGAAGATGGGCCAACTCACCAACCAATCGAGCATTTCGCTGCACTGCGTGCAATTCCAGGATTTGCTGTCATACGCCCTGCTGATGCCAACGAAGTTACTCACGCCTGGCGAGAACTTCTCACGCGCGATCAACCGTGCGCACTCCTGCTTTCTCGGCAAAATCTCCCAGTTTTCGATCGCACAACACATGCAAGCGCAGCGCTGACTACTCGCGGCGCGTACATTCTTAAAGAATCCAGCACAACAATCCCGCAAGCAATTCTGATTGCAACGGGATCCGAAGTTGCTCTGGCCATCACGGCGCAGACGGACTTGGAAGGACGCGGAATACCTACCCGGGTAGTTAGCGCTCCTTGTCTTGAATGGTTTAACGAACAACCTCAAAGCTATCGCGATGAAGTTCTACCGCCATCAGTCTGGTTAAGAGTCAGCGTGGAAGCTGGTATCGCGCAAGGGTGGCGTGAATATGTCGGAGATCGAGGGACGTGCATCTCGATTGAGCACTACGGTGCTTCTGCCTCTGCAAGTGTGCTTTTCAAGAACTTCGGTTTTACCCAGGAGGCGATCGTCGAGGCAGTTACACGGAGAGTTTCGTGATCACAGATCAGATTTCTTCTGGTGGTACCTCTATTTGGCTCGATGATTTGTCGAGAAGCAAGATAACTGGCCTAGACCCTCATAGCCTTCCTCATCGTATTGCTCGCGATGGAGTTGTTGGCGTTACAACAAATCCAAGTATTTTCTGTGCAGCAATTTCTAAAGGCAGCGAATACGCTGGCGATATCTCTAAACTTCGTGGGTCATCCCCTGATGTAGTCATTCAGAAACTCACAACTGACGACGTGCGAAATGCGTGTGACCTTTTTGTGCAGATACATGAGAAAACACATGGAGTTGATGGACGTGTCAGCATTGAGGTAGATCCGCGTTCGGCAAGAAATACCCAAGCAACAATCACCGAGGGCATAGCACTATGGAAAATTGTTGACCGTCCCAATGTCCTTATTAAGGTGCCTGCAACTGTTGAAGGCTTGCCCGCGATTACCCAACTCATCGCCGAAGGTATCAGCGTTAATGTCACGCTTATCTTTTCGGTAGCTCGCTATCTTCAAGTGATGGATGCATTTATGAAAGGCCTCGAGTTTCGTGTTGCCTCTGGCTTTCCAATTAGCGATATTGCTTCAGTAGCATCCTTTTTCATCAGCAGAATTGATTCGGCAGTTGATGCACAATTGAAAAAATTGAATACATCCAAAGCCCAGGAACTACTTGGCAAGACAGCGATAGCCAATGCAGCCCTTGCTTACCAAGCATTCCTCAAGGTGCAAGAAACTCCCCGATGGAAAAATCTTTCGGCATCTGGGGCACGGATGCAACGTCCGTTGTGGGCCTCTACCGGAGTAAAGGATCCCTCCTATCTGGATACAAGATATGTCTTAGAACTCATCGATGCTCATTGCGTGAACACGATGCCTCAATCCACTCTAGATGCTGTCCTTGACCATGGCGTCTTTCTCAATACTCCCCTTTCTGCGACTTTCACTCATGCCGAACAAACCATAAGTGCTTTGGATGGCCTTGGAATTTCCCTTGATGCGATTACAGATTTCCTAGAAACTGATGGCGTTGCGAAGTTTGCAGATTCCTGGCTTGAACTCATAGCGAGTGTTGAAAAGGCGCTCAACGCATGATTACCCTTCATGGCCCCGCGACATCTCACATCGATCGGCTTGATCCGCGCTACTCCACATTGATTGCAGCAAGTGCGCGCCTTGCCAAGAAAGATCCAACGCTGTGGGGTAAAGATGCCGAGAAGCTTGCTGCAACGCGCCTCAACTGGGTAGATCTGCCTCGAACTTCGCGCACGCTTTTGCCTGAGCTTGATGCATTGGCTGCGAAGTTTCGAAACTTCTCCCGTGTCGTCCTGTGCGGAATGGGTGGTTCCTCTCTCGGACCAGAAGTAATCGCAGCCAGTTACAAGAAGAATCTCTTTGTTCTAGACAGCACCGATCCCCAACACGTTGCGCAAGCAATCGCAGGAGATCTATCAACTACGGTTGTCATTGTTAGTTCTAAATCTGGGTCAACGATCGAAACGTCTTCCCAACGATCTTTGTTTGAGGAATCCTTTCTCACTGCTGGACTCAATCCAATTGACCACATGGTGATTGTTACTGATCCGCACTCCCCTCTCGATCAAGACGCACGGGCAAGAGGATTTATCGTCGTTAATGCAGACCCCGACGTTGGCGGACGCTTTAGCGCTTTGAGCGCATTTGGTTTGGTGCCTGCAGCCCTTATTGGCGTTGATGTTTCCGTTCTCTTAGATAGCGCCGATGACGCCATTGAATCTTTCCATCGTGCGCACTCCACCGCGGCCGATGTTGCTTACTTAATTTCTTTTTTCACTGAGCAATACATCGCCCTGAACGACGCAGATTCGCCGCTGCCCGGTCTTGGCGATTGGATCGAACAACTCATCGCCGAATCCACTGGCAAAGATGGGATCGGAAGATTACCCATCGTCATTGAGTCATCCACCGCGCCCGTGAGCGGCACATGTCTATCGATTTCATTTTCTCAAGGCGGCGACCTTGTAGTTCAAGGGCCATTAGGAGCCCAGTTCATTTTCTGGGAATGGGTTACCGCACTCGTTGGTGTCGCCCTCCACATCGATCCTTTCAACCAGCCCAACGTCACAACTGCAAAGGAACAAACTGCCACTTTACTTTCTCAATGGGACTCGCAACTGCCGCAGTTAGTTCCAACCTCAAGCGATGGGTCGATCGATATCTATTCTCAAGGAAAAACTGTCACAGATACATTGAAGGCCTTGATCGATTCAGTAGCTCCAGATGGTTACATCGCAATCATGGCTTACTGCGATCGGTTCAGCGATCGAGAACTTGCTCAACTTCGCTCAATATTGGCGCAAAAATCTGGCCGTCCCGTTACCTTTGGTTGGGGCCCAAGATTTCTGCACTCGACCGGTCAATTTCACAAAGGTGGCCAGACCAACGGAGTTTTTTTACAAATTACCGCCGATGCCCATCACGACCTAGCCATTCCGGGTGAGAGTTTCTCGTTCCACACTTTGCTGATGGCTCAAGCGCTGGGTGATGCATTAACGTTAAATCAGAAATCTCTACAAGTGTCACGATTGCACATGCGAAATCGTGAAATCGGTGTCTCGGAAATACTCTTAGCGGCTAGAGAGATTGTTTAGTCGTCTTCACCGCGTAGCTTGCGAAGGGCTTCTTCAAGAATCTTCAAACCTTCAGCATCGCTTCGACGTTCTTTCACATAAGCCAGATGCGTCTTGTAAGGCTCATTCTTGATTGGGCTGGGTGGATTGGCTTTGTCGCGTCCTGCTGGAAAACCACAGCGCGGACAATCCCACTCATCTGGAATAACTACTGTGCCGTCGTCGGCAAAAGAGGGACGAGTTTCATGCTTGTTGGAGCACCAATAGGAAACTTGGAAACGCTCAATCGAATCACCGCGTTCGGCCTCACCCATCGGGCCAGCGCCGACACGACTACCACGAATTGCGCTTCCACCAGCCATGGGTACTCTCCTCTTCCTTCAGTAATAATCTCACGTATTCAATAACTTCGAACCCTAATGACCGCTGAACAACCTGACTGTCAACATCTTGGCTAATAAATTACTTCAAAACCAAACTCAATGCCACGACACCAGCAAACCACAATCCGCCTACAACAATCGTGATCCGATCGAGGTTTCGCTCAACAACCGATGAGCCACCATAATTTGAAGATACGCCGCCTCCAAACAAATCAGAAAGGCCGCTGCCTTTTCCTTTATGGAGCAAGACGAGCATGATCATTAAAACACTCGTGATGGCGAGCAGAATAGATAGCGCCAACTTCATCGGGACTCCTTCATGGCTTACGTTGGGCGAAAGGATACTGTAAATCAGGCAGTTTTATGAAACTTTACGATTTTAGCCAGTTCATCGGGGTCAAGACTTGCCCCGCCTATGAGGGCCCCATCAACATCGGGCTCCTTCATGATTTCAGAGATATTTGCAGACTTCACCGAGCCCCCATAAAGAATGCGCATATTTGCTGCAATCTCTGCCGAACCAATCTCTTCGATTTCTCCGCGAATTGCTCGGCATACTTCTTGCGCATCTTGAGCAGTGGCAGTTTTACCTGTACCTATCGCCCAAATCGGTTCATAAGCGATGACCACTCGTTTCAACTCTGGTTTAGAAATATTAACCAACGCCGCTCTTAATTGTCGAATCACGTGCGATACATGCGCGCCAGATTCGCGGATTGAAAGCTCTTCTCCCACGCACAAGATCGGGCTGAGACTATTTGCAAGGGCTGCCTTCATTTTGCGATTAATGAGGGCATCTTCCTCTTTATGAATCGTGCGCCTTTCGCTGTGCCCAACAATGACAAATGTGCACCCTAATTTCGCAAGCATTGCAGCGGAAATATCTCCCGTAAATGCGCCATTGGCATCAGGTGACAAATCCTGCGCACCGTAGAGCAAACGTAAGCGATCGCCGTCAACCAGAGTCTGGACAGAACGAATATCAGTGAAGGGAGGAATTACTGCCACATCAACTGCATCGTAATCTTTGTCATCGATGCTGTAGACCAACTTTTGGGTCACAGCAATAGCCTCTAGATGGTTGAGGTTCATCTTCCAGTTGCCGGCCATGAGTGGTTTACGCATTTTTGCTCCCTTGAGTACTTATCTATAAATCTAGTGCCGAAAGACCTGGAAGTTCTTTACCTTCTAGATATTCCAATGATGCGCCGCCGCCAGTGGAAATATATCCGAAATCTGAATCCACAAATCCCATACTCCGGACGGATGCCGCTGAATCTCCTCCACCTACTACCGAGATTCCTTTCACACCGCTGAGTGCCTGTGCAACTACTTTTGTACCAGCAGCAAAGGCAGAAAATTCAAAAACGCCCATTGGCCCATTCCAGAAAACTGTGTGGCATCGCCCAATTGCTTCAGCAAAATCTCGTGCAGATGCAGGGCCTATATCTAGCCCCAATTGATCACTTGGAATTGCAGTGCTCGGAACTATGGTCCCTGGCGAATCAGCAGCAAATGCCGGGGCAACAACAATGTCGGTTGGTAAATGAAGTTCTACTCCGAGCTCACGTGCTCGTTCAATCAAATTCTGAACTGTTGGAATCAGTTCTGTTTCCACTAATGATTTTCCGATGTTATGTCCTTGTGCGGCCAGGAAAGTGAAAACCATCCCACCGCCAATGGCAATCATGTTCACTTTTTCAAGCAAATTTGATATCACGCCAATCTTGTCGGAAACTTTTGCGCCGCCCAGCACTACACCGTAAGGCCGATCTGGGCGATCCGTGAGTTTTTTCAAAACTTCCACTTCCGCAGAAATTAGATACCCCGGCGCATGTGGCAAAAGTGCGGGTAGATCAAAAACAGAAGCATGTTTACGATGAACAGCGCCAAACCCATCGCCCACATATGCATCAATGTTTGCGCTCAATTCTTCTGCAAACTTCCTTCGCTCATTCTCGTCCTTGCTTGTTTCGCCGGGGTTGAAGCGAAGATTTTCAAGAAGTAGTACTTCACCGGCAGCCACCTGATGGCTGGATGCAAAATGCACCTTTCGCCCCAGTAACTCCTCTAATCGTTTAGCGACGGGTGCAAGTGAGAATTCATTTCTGATTTCACCTTTCGGACGGCCCAGATGCGCTCCAATAACGACTCCACCACCACCGTCGAGCAAATACTTAAGGGTTGGTAACGATGCACGAATGCGACCATCGTCACTGATCACGCCATCTTTAAGGGGGACATTGAGATCGCACCGGAGGAATATCCGCTTGCCAGAAATCTCAAGGGACTCCAGTAATGACATTAGAGGCTGCGGCCTACAAGTTTGATGAGATCAACAAGACGATTGGAATAACCCCATTCGTTGTCATACCAACCAACAACCTTTGCAGTGGTTCCGATTGTTTTTGTTAAGCCAGAATCGAAAATACAGGAGGAAGGATCGGTGACGATATCCGATGAAACAATGGGGTCCTGCGTATAGGACAAAAAGCCCCTTAAGTAACCATCGGCAGCAGCCTTCATGGCGGCATTGATGTCGTTGGCGGTGACTTCCTTTGCCAATTCCACTGTTAAGTCTGTGACAGATCCTGTTGGCACTGGTACTCGAAGGGCGTATCCATCTAACTTGCCTTTGAGCTCTGGCAAAACCAATGAAATTGCTTTAGCTGCCCCGGTTGACGTCGGAATGATGTTGGTCGCAGCAGCACGAGCTCGACGCAAATCCTTATGGGGAAAATCCAAGATCACTTGATCATTTGTATAGGCGTGAATAGTTGTCATGAGTCCACGAACAATGCCGAACTCGTCATTGAGCACCTTGGCCATTGGCGCAAGACAATTCGTAGTGCAGGAAGCGTTAGAAATGATGTGATGCTTTGACGGCTCATACTTGTCGTGATTCACGCCCATCACGATTGTGATGTCTTCATCACTGGCTGGTGCAGAAATAATTACTTTCTTAGCTCCAGCAGCGATGTGCTTGCCGGCGTCTGCGCCCTTTGTGAAGTGTCCAGTAGATTCGATAACAATCTCTGCGCCAACTGAGGCCCAAGGAAGAGCTGCAGGATCACGTTCTGCAAAAACTTTGATGGTTTTCTTACCGATCGTGATTGTGTCTGCGGTGTAACTTACATCCAGCCCCAAACGTCCCAATATTGAGTCGTACTTAAGTAAGTGAGCAAGGGTGGCATTATCTGTAAGGTCGTTGATTCCAACTATTTCGATCTCAGGGGAAGTCAGCGCTGCCCGAAAGAAATTACGTCCAATTCGACCAAATCCATTAATTCCAACTGCAGTCACAATAAACCTCGCTTAGTAAAGACCCGAAAATGGGTGGATAGATAATCTGGCCACAACATTGGGGTATGTATGAATCTTATCAGGGCTAAGTTGAGCGCTACCCTCAAAAAATGGCCGATGCCACGTGTGCTTACTCTCTAATTAATCAAGTCTGGAGATAGGCCAGCTTCTGTATCTGGAATTCCCAAATCTCCCGCACGCTTATCGGCCATAGCAAGCAATCGTCGAATACGCCCCGCGATCGCATCCTTTGTCATCGGAGGCGTTGCCAGCGATCCAAGTTCCTCAAGACTGGCTTGTCCATGGTTAATGCGCAATTCTCCTGCTTGTTTTAAGTGATCTGGAATCTCTGGTCCGAGTATTTCCATAGCACGAGCGACGCGAGCAGATGCGGCGACTGCCGCGCGCGCCGAACGGCGCAAATTGGCATCATCAAAATTTGCTAAGCGATTGGCGGTTGCGCGAACTTCTCGACGCATGCGGCGTTCTTCCCAAGCGAGGACACTTTCGTGCGCACCAAGGCGTGTGAGTAAAACTCCAATTGCATCTCCGTCGCGAATCACAACTCGGTCGACTCCACGAACTTCTCGCGCCTTTGCAGTAATTCCCAATCGGCGGGCTGCTCCCACCAATGCAAGGGCAGCTTCTGGTCCAGGACAGGTAATTTCAAGTGAAGAGGAACGCCCAGGTTCAGTCAGCGAACCATGGGCGATAAAAGCTCCGCGCCAAGCTGCTTCTGCATCGCAAATTGCGGCCGAGACAACTTGTGGTGGTAACCCTCGCACGGGACGACCATTTGCATCGACTAATCCAGTTTGTCGTGCGAGTGCTTCTCCGTCGGAGACCACACGGACAACATAGCGACTGCCTTTTCGCAATCCACTTGAAGAAAGAACGGCAAGGTCACTGTCATGGCCGTAAATGTCCGCTATGTCTTTGCGTAAACGCCGAGCGCTCTGTGCAGCATCAAGCTCGACTTCGATCACGATCTTTCCGCCTACTAAGTGCAGTCCCCCAGCAAAGCGAAGCAGGGAAGAGACTTCTGCTTTGCGGCAACAAGGTTTGGTAACAGAGAGCCGACTTAATTCATCTTTTACTGCTGAGGTCATTGCCATAGGACTATCCAACCAAACTATTGACGATGATGTGGCGTAATACGGAGGTCAATTTTTCATCTTCATGGTGAACGCTTCCAGGGGCTTTTCGTAAATCTGCCACAACCAATTGACCCCCGATATCAGCCACACACGATGTAAGACTTGCTCGATCGCGGACTATAGATGAATCTGCCACTACGTAATCACACCGTAAATCTGGCGCGTACTGCCCCATTAATTCGAGGTGCTCTTGCGGTGTGTATCCAGCGTATTCATCGCCCGCAGCTTGGGGATGTGAATCCAAATTGAGTAAAACAATCTTTTTTGCTCGAGTCTCAACCAGTGCTTGACATTGCGCAGGAACTAAAAGGTGAGGCAGAACACTAGAAAACCATGAACCTGGTCCCATCGTGATCCAGTCTGCAGATGCAATTGCCTGTAGCGCTTCTGGTCGTGATTGCGGATGTTCCGGCAAAATCCTTAATCCATCCAACTTTCCTTTCGCGGCAGCAACTTCGGCCTGGCCTCTGGCGACAACTCTTCCGACCGATGTCAAAAATGTTCCTTCAATATCAAGTGGTTGGCTTGCCATCGGTAATACTCGCCCCACCACTCGTAATAAGGATGCGACGCGATCAAGGCCTGCAACTGGATCAGAATCCCTATCCCACAGCGCAGCCAAGAGAAGATTTCCTACGGGATGTCCGTTGAGATTTCCATCTGATGTAAATCGATATTGAATGATGTCGGCCCAGCTACGCCCCCATTCATCATCACTACATAAAGCCGCTAGCGCCATCCGTAAATCACCAGGGGGCAATATTGGAAATTCAGCACGAAGTCGTCCGCTCGATCCGCCATTATCGGCAACTGTCACAATCGCAGTGATTTCTTCTGTGATCTTCCTCAAAGCACGCAAAGTTGCAGCCAATCCGTGCCCGCCGCCTAATGCAACAACTTTTGGAGCCACTACTCACGCCCAACATCACGATGAACTGCGTGTGCATCAATATCTACACTTCCTTCAGCTGCATTGAGGCGGGTCGCAATTGCTTGTGCGACGGCGACACTGCGATGCTTGCCTCCGGTACATCCAATCGCCAAGGTGACGTATTTTTTGCCTTCACGCAAATACCCTTCAACCATGTGCGATACAAGAGAAACGTAATCAGAAACAAATTGTTCAACGCCAGGAGTAGTAAGTACCTCTTTACTTACCTCCTGTGTCAATCCACTCAATGGACGCAGCGCAGGTATCCAATGTGGATTAGGTATGAAACGACAATCAAGCACGAGGTCGGAATCCACTGGAATTCCGTATTTGTACCCAAATGAGAGGACATTGATACGGACGCCGTGTAATTGTCCGGATGCAAAAATTTCACCAATACGCTTTTCGAGTTGGTGCACATTGAGATTACTAGTATCGATTACAACATCAGCATCAGATCGCAAGTTCTCAAGCTTTAATCGTTCTGCTGCAATCCCTTCAACGATGCGCCCCGTGCCTTGCAGCGGATGTGGCCGGCGAGTGGATTCGAAACGTTGGACGAGTGCTTGGTCGGTTGCATCAAGGAAGAGCACTCGGTGAGGAATTCCTTGAGCTTTAAGTTCGTTCAGTGATGTCTGCAAATCGTCGAAAAAGTGACCGCTGCGAACATCTACGACCACTGCCATTGTAGAAATTGTCGAAGAAGCTGTTTGCGCAACCAACGCTGGCAATAATGAGGCTGGAACGTTATCAACCACATACCAACCAAGATCTTCCAAAGCATGCGCCACGGTAGAGCGTCCGGCTCCTGACATACCAGTCAAGATGAGGACTTCCCTTTCGGTGTTATTCATGGCTTTATCCTTACCTACCTGTCAAGAACCTTCGAGAATTTCGCCAGTTTGCGCATCAAATACCAACGATTCACTCCCGTGGAGCGCTTCGAGGATCATCGTCGCAATTTTCTCTCCAATCCCAGGAATATGAGCAATCTCTTCGGCAGTTGCTTTGCGAAGAGCAGCAACTGATCCAAAATGTGTGAGAAGTGCTTTACGTCGCACCTCTCCTAACTGCTCAATGTCATCGAGTACCGATTCGAGCATTGCATGAGAACGCCTGGAGCGATGGAAAGTAATTGCGAAACGGTGGGCTTCATCGCGAATACGTTGCAGCAGGTATAGCCCTTCACTAGTTCGAGGCAACATTAATGGCTCTGGATTTCCAGGGCGCCACACCTCTTCAAGTCTCTTGGCCAAACCGCACAGTGGAATGTCAGTAATCCCAAGATCGGCCATCGCTCGCGCGGCAGCATTTACTTGGCCAACGCCTCCATCCACAATAATGAGTTGTGGCGGGTATGAAAACCTCTTCCTCTTTCCGCCACTTTCTTGTACTTCGCCCCCATCAATAGTGCGTTCAGTAATAAGGCGTTTAAGGCGGCGGGTAAGAACTTGATTGATTGCCCTAGTGTCATCCCAGGCAGTCGTCGTATCAATAATGAATCGCCGATACTCACTCTTTTTTGCCATGCCATCTTCAAAAACCACCATGGAGGCAACGACTGTCGTTCCTGAGATATTTGAGATGTCGAAACATTCAATGCGCAATGGCGGCTGCGAAAGTTCCAACGTCTCCTGTATCTGCGTGAGGGCCTTGCCACTAATGCCTGGATCGGTTGAGCGCTTATTTACATATTGAATAAGTGCATATTGTGCATTTCTTGCCACCGTTGCTAGAACTTCAACTTTCTCGCCACGTTGCGGAACCTTGATTTCTACACGTCCGCCGCGCAACTGTCCTAACCACTCCTCTAGAGTCGCTACATCTTGGGGTAATTCATTGATCACAATCTCAGGTGGAATTTCTACTTGCGCATCTGTGGCGTAGATTGAGGCAAACAGCGCCGTTACATCATCTTGTTCCTCCACGCTCTTTTTCTGATCAAGGAGCCACGAACGCGAGCCCTTGATGGAGCCTCCCCGAATTGTGAAAAGAGATCCAGCTGCATGCGTGCCTTCTCGATGGATTGCAATGACATCGGCTGAAAGGCTTTCAGATAATGTGGCATCGCTCGACTCTAAGGCGCGCTGCATATAAGAAATCTGATCACGAATCTTAGCTGCACGTTCAAATTCTTCATTGTTAGCAGCGGTGTCCATTTCTTTAGCTAGTGTTGGAAGCACATCACCCTTGCCGGCCCCCATGAAATCGATCAGGCGCCCTGCCAACTTTTTGTGCTCATCAGGAGTTACCCAACCAACGCAGGGGGCGGCGCATTTTCCGATATCTCCTAGCAGACACTGCCTCTTACTTTTTCTTGCTTTCTCGAAATTTGAATCTGTACACGAGCGAACTGGAAATACTTTCAATACTGCATCAAAGGTATTGCGAAGTGCCCAGGAATGTGTGAAAGGACCAAAATATTTGATACCCATTTTCTTCTGTTTGCGTGTGATGAAAACGCGTGGGTACTCATCTTTCATTGAAATTGCCAAATATGGATAAGACTTGTCGTCTTTGAATTGAACGTTGTAGGTTGGATTGAATTGTTTGATCCAAGAAAATTCAAGTTGTAACGCTGCGATCTCGGTGTCGACGATTGTCCAGTCGACTCGGACGGCCTCATGCACCATTTGATCCGTGCGCTCTGGAAGATTATTTTGGAAATAGCTGTTAAGTCGGGATTTAAGGCTTATTGCTTTGCCGACATAGATGACACGATCATCTTGATTGAAAAACCTATACACCCCTGGTAACGACGGTACGTCGGTAGGCCGGTAGCTTGTCGGATCGGCCATCACTGCGCCTTCTTTGTACTCTTTCGATTTGTTGCCAAGATCTGTGACAAATAGTGGCCGGTATAACTACTTGAGTTCTGCGCCACTTGTTCAGGGGTTCCTTCTGCAATCACTGTCCCACCTCGGAAACCGCCCTCAGGGCCCATGTCGATAACCCAATCGGCAGACTTAATTACATCTAAATTATGTTCGATGACAACAACGGTATTACCACTATCTACCAAGCGATTGAGAACCCCTAGAAGTTTGCTGACATCTTCGAAGTGAAGACCCGTAGTTGGCTCATCCAAGACATAAATTGTGCGCCCTGTTGAACGTCGCTGAAGTTCTGTGGCAAGTTTTACACGTTGGGCTTCTCCTCCGGAAAGTGTCGGCGCTGATTGCCCCAAGCGAACATAGCCCAGCCCTACATCACAGAGTGTCTTTAAATAACGAGCTATGGCTGGAACGGCCTCGAAGAAATCGCGTGCCAATTCGATCGGCATATCCAAAACTTCCGCGATCGTCTTGCCTTTGTAGTGGACTTCAAGGGTTTCGCGGTTATACCGAGCGCCATGGCAGACTTCGCATGGAACATAAACATCAGGCAAAAAGTTCATTTCGATGGTGATGGTCCCATCACCCGAACAATTCTCGCAGCGGCCGCCTTTGACATTGAACGAGAAGCGCCCTTGTAAATATCCACGCACCTTTGCCTCAGATGTTTCAGCAAAGAGAGCGCGCACCTTATCGAAAACCCCTGTGTAGGTTGCAGGATTTGATCGTGGTGTTCGACCGATCGGAGATTGATCTACGTGTACCACTTTGTCCAAGAGATCGATTCCAGTCACAGTGCGATGGCGACCGGGTACTAATCGTGCTCCATTGAGTTTGTTGGCAAGAGTGACGTAGACAATGTCATTGATGAGTGTCGATTTTCCAGAGCCACTCACTCCAGTGACAGCAACGAATGCACCTAAGGGGATAGCAACTTCAATGTCCTTGAGGTTGTTCTCTTTGGCTCCCTTAACGACAAGTTGGCGTTTTTTATCAATGGGGCGACGCTCTTTCGGAATGGCAATAGTTTTCCGCCCAGAAAGATACGCCCCAGTGATCGATTCCTTTGAATCAATCAGTGATTGATAGTCACCTGAAACAACAACCTTGCCACCGTGCTCTCCTGCTCCTGGACCAATGTCAACGATCCAATCGGCCGCTCGAATAGTTTCCTCATCATGTTCTACAACGATGAGAGTGTTCCCTAAATCGCGAAGTCGAGTGAGTGTTTCAATTAAACGTCGATTATCTCTTTGATGAAGGCCGATACTAGGTTCATCCAGGACGTAGAGAACTCCAACTAATCCCGAACCAATCTGAGTGGCCAATCGAATGCGTTGTGCCTCCCCGCCCGACAGCGTTGCAGCTGGGCGCTCTAACGACAAATAATCCAAACCTACGTCGAGCAAAAATCCCAGTCGAGCATGGACTTCTTTCAATACTCTTTCAGCAATCTGGCTCTCGCGTGCATTGAGTTCGATTCCTAGGAGGAATGTGGCGCAATCGGCGATAGAAAGTTCGCAAATTTGTGCAATGTTGTTTCCCCCGATCGTGACTGCCAGAACTTCTGGTTTGAGACGGGCCCCCTTGCATTCTGGGCAGGGAATCTGACGCATATATCCTTCAAACTTGTCGCGGCTGTAGTCACTATCTGTTTCACCGTGGCGTCGGTGAATGAAGGGAATAACGCCTTCAAAACCGGTGGAGTAGTTTCGTACTCGACCATAACGATTCTTGTACTTTACGTGCACCTCATAATCTGAGCCATGCAAAATCGCATCCTTAGCCTTGACAGACAATTTATTCCACGGTGTATCTAATGAGAATTTGATCTCTCCGGAGAGAGCCTGGAGTAAACGCAAGAAGTACTCTGAAGTCTGGCCGGAAGACCACGGAGCGATCGCTCCTTCATTGATCGAAGCACTGTCGTCGGGAACAATTAATTCTTCATCTACTTCCAATTTAGTACCTATGCCCGAACATTCTTGGCAGGCACCAAAGGGTGAATTGAATGAGAATGAGCGTGGTTCAAGCTCTTCAAATGATAATTCGCATGTATGACACGCTAGATGTTCGCTATATGTGCGTTCCTTTTCGGTGCCCTTTGCATCAACGAAATCCAATAAAACAATCCCTTGAGCAAGGCGTAGCGCGGTTTCGATCGAATCGGTGAGGCGATTCTTTGATTCAGCTTTAGCGCTCAAGCGATCAATAACAACTTCTATAGTGTGCTTTTCTTGCTTCTTTAGTTTTGGAGGCTCGGCTAATTGGATCACTGCGCCATCAACGCGTGCCCGCGAATAACCTTGGGTCACTAGCTCTTGGAAAAGGTCGACAAACTCGCCCTTACGTGCGCGAACTACGGGAGCTAAAACTTGAAACTTTGTCGCTGCAGGCATCGTCAAAATCTGATCCACGATTTGCTGCGGACTTTGTCGCGAGACAGGACTCTTGCACTTGGGGCAATGGGGCCTTCCTGCTCGGGCAAAAAGTAATCGTAAATAATCATAAACTTCAGTTATTGTTCCAACGGTAGATCGTGGATTTCTATTTGTAGATTTCTGATCGATCGATACGGCTGGGGATAAACCTTCAATAAAATCAACATCTGGTTTATCCATTTGACCTAGAAATTGTCTGGCGTAAGCTGACAAGGATTCGACGTAGCGCCGTTGCCCTTCAGCAAAAATTGTGTCGAAGGCCAGACTCGATTTTCCAGATCCTGACAGGCCCGTGAAAACGATGAGAGCATCTCTGGGCAACTCAAGAGAAACGTCTTTAAGGTTGTGCTCGCGGGCTCCCCGGATAATTAACTTCTCTATCACCGCTTAGGCACCGGCCGTTTCCATCGCTCGTAACTCTTTCTTCAAATCTCGGATTTCGTCTCTGAGGCGTGCCGCCAATTCGAATTGCAGTTCTTTTGCACTTGCACGCATTTGATCGGTGAGCGACTCTATCAACGCGATCAGCTCTTGTCGCGGCAAAGATGTGCCCTTGCCATCGTAAATACCAAGGGCTGGCAAGTTAGCGCGCGATGTCTTGCCTCCCGCGGATTGCAGCAGAGCTTGGGTATCCTCGTTCTCGCGGTTTATCGAATCCGTAATGTCGGCAATCTTCTTGCGCAGTGGCTGTGGATCTACCCCGCGCTCAAGGTTGTAGTCCACTTGCTTGGCCCTTCGCCGATTGGTTTCATCGATTGCCTTCGCCATGGATTTGGTGATGTTATCTGCATACATATGAACTTCTCCAGAAACGTTTCTGGCAGCGCGACCAATGGTTTGGATAAGGGCAGTACTAGATCTCAAAAAGCCCTCCTTGTCAGCATCCAAAATTGCAACGAGAGATACTTCTGGTAAATCAAGGCCTTCGCGCAAGAGGTTGATTCCGATCAGAACGTCGTACTCCCCCGTGCGTAGTTCGCGCAACAGTTCAACTCTTCGCAAGGTATCAACTTCAGAGTGCAAGTATCGGACTCTCACTCCCCGTTCTTGCAAATAATCTGTCAAATCCTCCGACATCTTTTTGGTTAAAGTCGTTACAAGGACTCTTTCATTTCGCTCAGCTCGCGCATTAATCTCAAGGAGTAGATCATCGATTTGCCCCTTGATTGGCTTGATAACGATCTTTGGATCGACTAAGCCGGTGGGGCGAATAACTTGCTCAACAACATCACCTTCAACCTTATTGAGTTCATACGGTCCAGGTGTTGCTGAAAGAAAAATTTTCTGTCCTACGCGAAGTAGGAATTCGTCCCAACGCAAAGGTCGGTTGTCCATAGCGCTCGGTAATCTGAAACCATGCTCAACCAGAGTGCGCTTTCGGGATGCATCGCCTTCAAACATCGCACCGATCTGCGGCACGGTAACGTGTGATTCGTCAATGACGAGGAGAAAATCCTCTGGAAAATAATCCAAGAGGCAGTTTGGTCCAGAACCGGGTTCGCGACCATCTATATGTCGGGAGTAGTTTTCAATTCCAGAGCAAAATCCTAATTGTTCCATCATTTCTATGTCGAACGTCGTGCGCATCCTGAGTCGTTGGGCCTCGAGCAACTTGCCTTCTCGTTCGAATACTTTCAACCGCGCCTCCAGCTCTACCTGGATTTCCGTGATTGCACGTTTCATCGTCTCTGGACCGGCGGCATAATGCGTTGCTGGAAAGATATACATCTCTTCTTCATCACGAACAATCTCCCCAGTTAAAGGATCAAGCGTCGTAATCTTTTCGATTTCATCGCCAAACATCTCGATGCGAAGCGCCAACTCCTCATACATAGGAATGATCTCTACAGTATCGCCGCGAACGCGAAAGGTCCCACGTTCGAAGGCAATATCGTTGCGGTTATATTGGATATCCACGAATTTGCGGAGCAACACATTTCTCTCAATCTGATCGCCAACGCGCAGCCTCACCATTCGATCCACATATTCTTGCGGCGTACCAAGGCCGTAGATACAAGAGACGGTTGCAACAACTATCACGTCTCGTCGAGTAAGTAATGAATTTGTTGCTGAGTGGCGTAAGCGCTCTACCTCATCGTTGACGCTCGAATCCTTTTCAATAAAAGTGTCCGTCTGTGGAACATAAGCCTCAGGTTGGTAGTAGTCGTAATACGAAACAAAGTACTCAACGGCGTTATTTGGCATAAGTTCACGAAACTCATTGACTAATTGGGCAGCGAGAGTTTTATTGGGCGCTATCACCAATGTGGGGCGCTGTAGCTTTTCAATGAGCCAGGCAGTGGTCGCTGATTTTCCAGTTCCGGTGGCTCCCAAAAGAACAATGTCTTGATCTCCGCGAGAAATTCTGCGGCTGATCTCAGCGATAGCCTCCGGCTGGTCACCTGCCGGAATGTAATCGCTGATTACTTGAAAGGGTTCAACGCGTCGCTGCAGATCAGTGATTGGACGCACAGGATGAGTCTAGTAGAGGTCAATCTTTTTCGCGTTGGTGTGCTGGAAGTACGCTCTCCCAGAGGTGCTCCACTTGTCGCAGCAGGTCATCGGATGTCCCATTATTCACAATAACTGCATCGGCGACCGCTTGTCTTTCTATCCGGGTGGTTTGCGCCGAGATGCGTTGGCTGATTTGCGAAGTGGACATTCCGCGTCCCTTTAATCGCGCGTTCCGCTGCGCATCATCTGTTTCAACTGTAATAACAAAATCAAACCTTGCAGATGCGTCAGTTTCAACGAGTAGTGGAATTTCATAAATAAGAACGTCATCTCCGTGCAAGAGTTCCACCGCTGATTCAAAATTCGCTCGGACGATAGGGTGGATGATGCCTTCCAAGACTTCCCGCTGAGAGGGATCATTAAAAATGATCTCTGCTAATTCCCGTCGGTCAATATCTCCATTGTGAAGAATTCGATCACCAAAGGCGCGGACTACATGATCAAATCCAGTACTGCCCCGCTCAATGGCAGTTCGAGCTAATTGATCAGCATCCATAACTAAGGCGCCGAGCTGCGAGAAATATTGTGCTGCCAAAGATTTGCCGGACCCGATTCCACCCGTGAGCGCGACCACCAACATAAGCCGACACTACCGCGAGGGCAGAAAAAAACCGACCCCTCGAGATATTGCCTCGGAGGGTCGGCCACTATTTTCCTAGAACTATTCAGCCAACGCTGGAGCACTTTCTTCAGTTGTTGCTGCTGCAGCATCTGCGGCCTGAGCAACCTCTTTTTGCTTCTTGTGCGCAATGAAACGTTCTTGGGCTTGCGCGTATTGGCGCTCCCATTCTTCGCGTTGAGTTTCAAATCCGGGTTTCCACTCTTGGGTATCCGAGTCAAATCCTTCTGGGTAAATGAAATTACCAGCAGCATCGTATCGAGCAGCCATGCCGTACTGAGTCGGATCAAAAGCCTCGATCGTCACTTCTTTGCCCTCGTTGGCTTGCTTGAGAGAAAGAGAAATCCGACGGCGCTCCAGATCGATATCAATGATCTTTACGAACAACTCATCATCAACCTGAACTACCTGCTCAGGAATTTCGACATGACGTTCTGCTAACTCAGAAATATGTACTAATCCTTCGATGCCCTCGTGGACACGAATGAAGGCACCAAATGGCACCAACTTCGTTACTTGACCAGGCACTACTTGATTAATTGTGTGGGTTCGAGCAAATGCTTGCCATGGATCTTCTTGTGTCGCCTTCAAAGATAGCGATACGCGTTCGCGCTCGAAATCTACTTCAAGAACTTCGACAGTTACTTCGTCGCCAACTTCAACAACTTCGTTCGGATGGTCAATGTGCTTCCATGAAAGCTCGGAAACGTGAACCAACCCATCAACGCCACCTAGGTCTACGAAAGCGCCGAAATTGACTATTGATGAAACAACTCCGCTTCGTACTTGACCTTTTTGGAGTTGGTTTAAAAATGTTGTGCGAGATTCGGATTGAGTCTGCTCAAGGTAGGCACGGCGAGATAGAACTACGTTGTTTCTGTTTTTATCTAGTTCAATGATGCGAGCCTCAACCTGCTTGCCAATGTATGGCGTGAGATCGCGGACGCGACGCATTTCAACCAGCGATGCTGGCAAGAATCCGCGCAAGCCGATATCCACAATGAGACCGCCTTTAACAACTTCAATGACAGTTCCGACGACAACTTCGTCTCTTTCCTTCTTGCCCTCAATGTCGCCCCATGCGCGCTCGTACTGTGCGCGCTTCTTAGACAAAATGAGACGGCCTTCTTTGTCTTCCTTTTGAAGTACAAGGGCTTCTACTTTCTCGCCCACCTTAACAATTTCATTGGGATCCACATCGTGGCGAATAGAGAGCTCACGGGAAGGGATCACGCCTTCGGTTTTATATCCGATATCGAGAAGTACTTCATCACGATCTACTTGTACGACTATGCCTTCAACAAGGTCTCCATCGTTGAAATTTCGGATGGTTCCTTCAATTGCGGCTAGAAAATCTTCTGCTGATCCAACGTCATTTATTGCGATTACTGGTGAGATGCTCAAGGTGCTCCGTAGGGATAGGTAGTAGTAGGGATAGGGCTGCTAAGGGTACGGTTCGCGCCCGCAAAGCGTCAATTCGCGCGAGTAGACTGACAATTATGGAGAGATATCGAGCATTACTGCGATTTCCGCATGTAAAAGCCCTCCTCATCAGCGCATTTCCCGCTCGAGTTGCCTACGGAATGATTGCGTTGGCTACATTCTTTAAGGCAGAAAATGCAACACATTCTATTGCTGTTGCTGGTTTAGCAATTGGTCTCGAATCCTTTTCATCAGCAATCACTGCTGGACTTCGTGGGTCCTTGATGGATCGCTTTGGCCTTAAATGGCCGCTTCGAGTTTTTGTACCGTCCTACGCACTCATGATTCTCGCTCTCAACGCCTCGCACGATCGCACGGTGATTTTGCTGATCTCTTTCATTTTGGGCCTGGCTTCGCCCCCGATTAATCTTTCGATCAGGCCAATGTGGAAGAGCGTCGTACCCGCAGAATTCTTGCGAACTGCATACGCACTGGATACCGCTGTAATAAGTGCTGCAACTGTTTTTGGGCCAGTGATTGCGACTTCGCTCGCGCTTTCGAAACATCCAGGAAGTGCTCTTACTCTTTGCGCTATTTTGGTTTTCATTGGAGGTGCTTGCCTAGCCTTCACTAAGGCCGCGCAGTCCTGGACCCCTGAGGTCAAAGCGCGCGGAAGTGCATCGCTATTTAAGAATCCAGCGATTCGATTGCTCATGCTTGAGGGATGTTTCATTGGATTTGGTATCGGTGCTTTCGATATTGCCGTCCCAGCATTTGCAACGCTAGAACACATTCCAGAGCGAACTGCTTGGATCTTGGCCATCATGGGGATTTGTAATATTTTCGGCGGTCTATTTGGAGGTTTGGTTTCGAAGAAAACTTCTCCTCTCTTGGTTTTCAGACGAACCTACTTCGTCTGGTTTCTCATTGAACTACCTCTTGCTTTTTCATATCCGGGATGGAGTATGGCGCTGATTGCCGGTGGCATTGGGCTTTGCGGCGGGGCGTTACAAGTTTTTTATCTAGAAGTCATGGAGGCGGTGCGCCCGCACGGAAGTGCGATTTCATCTCTTGGTTGGCTCTGGACAGTCGAAGGTACCTTCATGTCATTTGGAGCCGCAGTCGGTGGATGGGTCTCCAACTCTCTATCACCACGAGTGTGTCTTTCATTTTCGACAATCTCAGTTGCCTGCGGCCTATTAGTTCTCACAATTGGCCGCAAGCGATTAGCCGCAGCTAATGCAATTCCGACCGAGGCTCAAGATCTCAACGCAATGAAGGACAACGCTTCTCCTTCACATTAATGTGCGGCTTGATTCCAGCTAGTGCCGATTCCTACGCTCACTTCAAGGGGTGCCTTAAGCGGGTAAGCAGAACCCATATTCGAGCGAACCAATTTCGTTAGTACTTCTTCTTCGCCTTCCGCCACTTCAAATATTAATTCATCATGTACTTGCAATAACAACCGCGATTTCAATTGAGCTTGCGTAATAGCTCGCTCAACCAAGAGCATCGCCTCTTTGATGATATCTGCTGCAGAACCTTGGATCGGGGCATTGAGTGCCATGCGCTCTGCCACTTCACGGCGTTGTCGATTGTCATGCATGAGATCCGGTAGATATCTCCTGCGACCAAGAATCGTTTCTGTATAGCCAACTTTTCGCGCCTCCTCCACTACTGTCTTCAAGTAATCTCGAATTCCACCAAAGCGCTCAAAATATCGATCCATAAGACCTTGCGCTTCGGCAGGAGAAATCGCAAGTTGTGCGGAAAGTCCATAAGAAGAAAGACCATAGGCAAGGCCATATGACATCGCCTTAATTTGGCGCCTCATCTCAGGAGTTACTTGAGATCCCTCAACACCAAAAACCTCCGAAGCCACGCTCGAATGTAGGTCCTCCCCCGAAGAAAAAGCTGCCAACAAATGCGCATCGTCGGAAAGGTGAGCCATGATTCGCATTTCAATTTGGCTGTAGTCAGCAGTCAATAAGGAGACAAAGCCTTTGCCTGGAATAAAACATTCACGAATTTTGCGACCTTCCTCACTGCGAACTGGAATGTTTTGCAAGTTTGGTCCAGTTGATGAGAGCCGACCTGTTGCCGCAATAGTTTGCTGCAAATGAGTATGTATTCGCCCTTCAGGGGCGACTTCGGCAATCAGGCCTTCAATAGTTGTACGCAACTTGTTTGTCTCGCGGATACGCAAGAGATGCTTCAAGATCGGATGCTGGGTCTTCTCGGCTAAGGTTTCAAGTGATTCGGCATCTGTTGTATACCCAGTTTTAATCTTCTTTGTTTTCGGCAGCTTTAACTCATCAAAGAGCACTACTTGCAACTGCTTAGGAGAGGCAACGTTAAATTCGTGGCCTGCGACTTCGTACGCTGCTGAGGTTTCGCGATCTACCTCGCCTTGGAAAAACTTTTGCAGCTCCTCCAATTGAGCACGATCAACCGCTATCCCTCGGCGTTCCATGACTACTAGGAGTCTGGCGATTGGCAGCTCAAGGTGTTCAAAGAGCTCCATCAGTTTTCGTTCCCGCATTTCCACAAAAAGCGCATCTTTTAAAGTGAAAAGCACCGTTGCTTGAGAGGTCAAATCACCAATCGCTAATTCAATTCCGTCTCCCCACCGACTTGAAAGATCGGAAATCTCTTGCGACCGTACCCCCGGATTCACGAGGTAGGCAGCTAAAGAGGTATCGAACTCAATTCCTTCCACTGGGACAATTCGTGCAAAGGATTTTGCATCATGGAAAATTTTCAGGATTTTCGGATTCGAAATCCAATCGCCAATGGCACTCGAGTGAACAACAAAACCCTCAGTCGCTGAAAACGCCACTGCATAACGATGTATTCGCTCGTCAACCAATTCGTAGGAAACTGCAAGGGGACCGGAGGTTTTCTCGATAAGAGAGGAAAGTTCCGCAGCGGTTTTCACGTTGTCGGTAGGGTCCATACCAACAAGTGTGAGTGGTTCTTCTTTTACAGATTTGTTAACACCGCCACGATTAAGGAATGGTTTGAGCCGTTCTTTGAGGGTGCGAAACTCCAATTCATCTAGGAGTGGATACATTCGCTCTTCTACGATTCCGCTCCACGCAAGCGCAGCGATTTCAACATCCAATGGAACATCGTGCACCAACTGAGTCAATGCACGATTTCTCAAAACCACATCGATGTTCTGCCGGAGAGATTCACCAACCTTCCCGCCGATTCCTTCAGCATTTGTCACCAGGTTAGATAAGGAGCCATGTTCGATAATCCACTTAGCCGCCGTCTTTTCGCCAACCCCTGGTACAGATGGCAGGTTGTCGCTCGGATCTCCTCGGAGCGCAGCAAAATCCGGATAGGCGCTAGGAGACATTGAGTACTTTTCAAATACGGCTTCGGGTGTCATTCGGACTAGATCACTCACACCGCGTTTTGGGTACAAAACCGTAATATTTGGTGTTACTAGTTGGAAAGTGTCGCGATCGCCGGAACAGATTACAACATCGCAATTCTCCTTCTGCGCCTTCGTTGACAAAGTTGCAAGAATGTCATCTGCTTCGTACCCCTCGACCTCAAATTGCGTTATTCCGAAAGCAGTAACAAGATCATGTAAAAGCGACATCTGTGATCGAAACTCATCAGGGGTGGTAGCTCGGTTCGCCTTATATTCGGGGTACATTTGCGTACGAAAAGTTTTACGAGAAACATCAAAAGCAACTGCCACATGAGTGGGCTTTTCTTCACGCAGAAGGGAGATCAGCATCGTCGCAAATCCATAGATGGCATTGGTGTGCTGGCCTGTCGCGGTAGTGAAGTTTTCAGCAGGCAGACCGTAAAAAGCCCTATATGCCATTGAATGTCCATCGATCAGAAGTAGTCGAGGGCTCATGATGAGCATTCTATTGGGCGCAAGATAGAATCTGCCGTATGAGTGATAATTCAGAATTTATGAAGCAGCTACGTGTTCGAGGCAGCGGCGCCCTCGATAAGAAGATGGGCATTGAAATCATTGAAGCTTCGCCGCAACGACTTGTTGCAACGATGCCAGTAGAAGGCAACACTCAACCGATAGGTTTGTTGCACGGAGGGGCAAATGTCGTTCTGGCAGAGAGTTTGGGATCCATCGGAACTCAGTTGCATGCAGGGCCAGAGCGCAAAGTGGTCGGCATCGACATCAATGCAACTCACCACAAATCAGCAACTTCCGGAATTGTGACAGCAGTCGCGACTGCGGTTTCTTTAGGCAAGACGATGTGCAGCTATGAGATCGTGATCACAAATGACAAAGGTGAGCGAACATGTACTGCTCGAATTACTTGTTTGATTTTGGCACAGAGATAAATCTCTAGCCGCCGAGGTAGGCCTTGGTTACCGCTTCGTCTTTAGCAAGATCTGAAGCATTCCCGCTCATTTTTATCAAGCCAGATTCAAGGACGTAGGCCCGGTCTGCTACATCCAAAGCCGCAGATGCGTTTTGCTCGATCAGCAAAATTGTAATTCCTTGTTCGCGAATCTTGATAATGGTTTCAAAAATCATATCCACCAAAACAGGTGCAAGACCCATTGATGGTTCATCCAAGAGCAAGAGTTTTGGTGCCCCCATCATTGCTCGGGCAACGGCCAACATCTGTTGTTCGCCACCTGACATCGTGCCGCCCTTTTGTTCATAGCGTTCGCGAAGTCGGGGGAAGAGGTCCAATACGCGTTCACGATCTGCTTCGATTCCAGCTTTGTCGTTTCGCAAGAATGCACCCAAATCGAGATTCTCACGCACTGACATTCGGGGGAAAATACGCCGACCTTCAGGCGATTGACATAAGCCTTTCGCAACAATTTCGTGTCCCGGACGGCCTTCAATACTCTCGCCTTGGAAAGTTATCGACCCCTCTTTAGGTTTCAAGAGACCAGAAATCGTTCGAAGAGTCGTTGATTTTCCGGCTCCGTTAGAACCAATCAACGTAACAATTTCACCTTCGTTGACCGTGAGGGAGACGCCCTTTACAGCCAAGATCGAACCGTATGCCACTTTGAGATCTTTAACTTCTAGAAGAGCGCTCATGCCTTCTCTCCCTTTGCTTTGCCTAGGTAGGCCTCAATTACTCGTTGGTTGGACTTGATTTCGGCTGGTGAACCTTCAGCAATCTTCTCGCCTTGATCCAAAACTGTGACGCGCTCAGAAACTGTCATCACAACGCTCATGTCGTGCTCAATGAGCAAAATTGAAACATCTTGCTCGTCGCGGACCTTGTACACAAAATTAATGAAGGTCAAAGACTCTTGCGGATTCATACCGGCAGTTGGTTCATCAAGGAGCAACACTTTTGGTTTCAAAGCTAGAGCGCGTGCAACCTCTAAACGGCGTTGATCGCCGTAAGAAAGATTGCGTGCATACTCACCCGCCCATTTGCCGATCCCAACAAAATCCAAGAGTGCCCGGGCATCTTCGCGTGCCTTCTTTTCTTCACGGCGCTGGCCTGGAGTACCAAGGATTGTTGCCACAATTCCAGCCTTAAGGTGAGAGTGCATGGCCACCATGACATTTTCTTCTGCTGTCATGAGACCAAAAAGTCGGATGTTTTGAAATGTACGAGCAACTCCGCCAGAGGCAATCTTGTGAGGTGGGCGTGCTGTGATATCCACTTCTCCGAAAATAACGTTGCCGCTCGTTGGCTTGTATAAACCAGTAAGGACATTGAAGAATGTCGTTTTACCGGCACCGTTAGGTCCGATCAAACTAACAATTTTTCCGGTAGGGATGTCGAAGGTGACGTCATTGACGGCGGTGAGCCCACCGAACTTAACGGTTATGTTCTTTGCTGAAAGCGCGCTTGTCATTAGTGAGCGCCCCCCACATTTGAAGTCGTGTCATCTGCTTCATGCAAAATTGCCTTAAGACGCGATTCGGGAATCATGCCCTCTCTCTTAAAGAGCATCATCAAAATCAAGACACCACCAAAGAGTAGGAAGTTGTACGAAGGGAAATTGATAGATGTGCCAAAGGTGTTATTGACCAAATCCCCAAAGGCGGGCAATCCGGTTGAGTTAATCCAGGCAACTAGAAGTGCGCCAACCATTACTCCCCAGACGTTACCCATTCCGCCGAGCACAACCATCGCTAGCAAGATGATGGAAATTGAAAAGTTAAAACGATCAGCAAAAACGCCATTAACGTGCGTGGCAAATGCAACGCCGCCCACGCCACCACTAAATGCTCCAACGGCATATGCGGCCAGTTTGGTGGACATGAGAGGAACACCCATCATGCTTGCTGCAAGTTCATCCTCACGGATTGCTAACCACGCACGTCCTAGTCGTCCCTTACGCAATCGCAGGGAGACGAAAACCATTATGGCCGTGAGCAAGACGAAAATTGCGAACTTCCAGCTAAAGTCAAATGGGCCAAGAATTTTGCCAGGGACTGAAATGTTATCTACCGGGGAAATTCCCTTGGTTCCGTTAGACATATTAAAGCCAGCAATATTTTCTCCGTTGGTAAAAACCTGAGGGATTATCTCACCAAAGCCAAGTGTGACCAGGGCAAGGTAGTCGCTCTTCAAACGCAAAGTTGGCGCTCCAATAATGATTCCAAAGAAGGCGCAAATAAGTCCGCCGATAAATAGCACTCCCCAAAAAGTTACGTGAATACCTGGAAGCTTTGCAGCATCCGATGGTGAGCCGAGGTGAATATTTACCTGTCGGAAAAATGCGGACATGAACCAACCTGCGGTGTAACCGCCAATGGCCCAAAAGGCAACGAACCCAAGGTCCAACAATCCCGCATACCCGACAACGATGTTAAGGCCCAAGGCACATATAACCCAGACCATTGCCTCGTTAATCGTTGTGGGAGGAAACCAATTTTGGAAAATAGTTTGTGGGCCATCCGGCAAGTTGTACATGATGTAGGTGTAGAAAACCCAGATGATGACTGCAGCAATGAGGAAACCAATGGTCCACTTCTTATGGCTGGCACTTTGTTTGGGAGTTTTTGATTTGCGTAATTTCATAGTCATCACACCTTCTCTGTAACGGCTTTGCCGAGTAAGCCTGTAGGCCTAAATGCCATGAGAAGAATCAAGATCGAAAAGACAACAGTTTGTGACCATTGCTGTCCCAGGCCGATTGGCAATCCATCGTTGAGTCCTTGAATAAGGCCGATGAGCAGCGCACCGAGAACAGCTCCTTGAAGGTTTCCAATTCCACCCATAACCGCCGAGGTAAATGCGATCAAACCTAGTTGATACCCCAAGTTATAGCTTGTGAGTCCGCGAGTTTGCTGGAAGAGCAATCCAGCTGCGCCAGCCAAGGCGCCACCTAAAGCGAAAGTGAAAGAAATAGTCCTATCAACATTGATGCCCATAAGGCGTGCTGCATCTTGATCTTGCGCCGTTGCACGCATCGCTTTACCTTGACGAGTGCGAGTAACTATCCATGACATCAAAATTAACAGTGGCGTTGTAATTACGAAGGAGAGAAGGGTCGTATAGGGAATCTTGATAGTGGAAATGTGAAAATACCCCGATGGCAAAACGCTATTCCAAGTCTTTGGACCAGAACCATTCCAACGCAATCCGATAAATTGCAATACAAAAGAAACACCAACAGCGGTAATCAGCGGAGCCAACTTGGGGGCACGCCTTAACCGTCGATAGGCGAAGCGCTCAATGCCAACATTCACAGTGGCAGCCAAGATCATGACGGTGAGTAAACACATCAAAAACAATCCCCATGCGGCCGGGCTTGATGAATCTCTATGAAACCAAATAGTGATGAAGTTTGCTGAAAATACCGCGCTCAGCATAAACAAATCGCCATGAGCGAAGTTAATCAACTCAATAATTCCATAAACGAGTGTGTATCCCAATGCGATGAGCGCGTAAAGAATCCCATTACTAAGACCAATGAGAGAGGCTTGGAAAAACTGAGAAGGAGATTTCAAAAAATTAATGCCTAGCCAGAATAAAAGTCCAAAGGCTGCGATAATGCTCAGAGTTCTTTCGAGGTAGCGTCTGCGATCTTGTCTAGCTTGATATCCGCCGCTAAATAATGACACTCGCGCTCCTTAGATGCCTACCTGAAAGTGGTTCATAGTATTACACGCTACTAGATAAGGAAAGTGAAAACCGATACGAAATAAGTAATGGGGTGGGCTTGTGGCCCACCCCATTGCCTTCAACTTTGTGAGGCTAGAAATAGTTAAGAGTTACTTAACTGTCCAAGCACGCAATGTTGTTTCTTCTCCACCCTTGACAACTTCAATGGTGATGTCCTTAGCCAATGTGTCGCCTGACAAGGTGCTGATTACAAGCGCCTTACCAAGTACAGACTGGTTAGCAGGAATTGTGATTCCTGAGCCAGAGAAGATGGCGTTTGTAACGCCCTTGCGAGTTCCATCTGACTTCGCAATTGCTGCCAAGATAACTTGAACTGCAGCTACGCCGTAGATTGGGTAAGACCCGATTGGATCCTTACCGTATGCAGCCTTGTAAGCCTTAACGAACTTCGCGCCTGCGCCATTTGGTGCATTCTTAAGAAGAAGTTCAGTTGAAAGACCTGCGAAGGAGAGGTATGCACCGTCTGCTTCTGGCATTTTGTTGAAGTCTGGGTATCCAGTAAATCCGTCTGGTGCCATCATCTTCACAGCAGTGTTATCTCCAAGGACCTTGAACTTGTCCTTAACGAGTTGTCCACCGTTGTTGTCGAAAATTCCACCGATATAGAGCATGTCTGGCTTCAATGCAGCGATCTTTGTGAAGAGGGCTTCGTATGAAGACTGCTTTGAATCCCAGCCTTCTCCGTATGAGCCACTTGAAAGAACGTTGAGGCCAATCTTCTTAGCTTCAGTTGTGAATGCCTGAGCAACACCTTGACCGTAGGTCTGTGTGTCGTTAAGAACATAAACACTCTTGATGCCAATTGACTTTGCGAACTGTGCAGCAGCTGAACCCTGAATATCATCAGTGGTGCAAACACGTGCGTAGTTGCGGATGCCCTTTGGATAATAGATATCTGGCTCGCCTGGGTTCCATACCTTGGTAAGACCAGGGTTGGTGTTGGCGTCAGAAACCATTGTCATTGCTCCACCAGGAGCTTGGTTAAGAATAGGTACAATAATCTTTGCGCAACCTGAGTTGTAAGTTCCCATTACAGCAACTTCACTCTTGTTGGCTACGTGTGCTTGAGCGTTGGCGGCGCACTTGGCGTCATCCCATCCACCCTTAGCAGCTGTTGCGTTGTCATAAACCTTGAACTTGATTGCATACTTGCCAACCTTGTTCCCGATTTGCTTCAAGTACAACTGAATTGCCTTATTAGTTGAATCATTTGAGTCGAATGATGATCCTTGTAGCGGAAGATCAGACGAAATCGTGAGCACGGTGGCTGCATTGGATGCAGTTGCGCCCGCTACTAGTGCAGTAGTCACCATTGCCGCAGCGGCAATAGCACTTACAACACGGAAACTCTTCTTCATGTAGTGCCTTCCTGTTACTTGTGTCCCGGGACAGGGAGGTGGAAAGGGTAGCGGGAGCACTGTGAGGCAGACAACTCCAATCAGGCTCAGGCGCTGTGTTATAACGAAGTTGTGATGCGGGTTTAACGCTCAGGGACGGCCGACGGAGAGATCACTGCAAGTGCTACCTCTTTCATCCCAAGGCGACGGTCCATGGCGGCACGTTGAATCCAGGAGAAGGCTTCTGGCTCAGAAAGATTGAGGGCAGCCATCAAAATTCCCTTAGCGCGATCAACCAATTTGCGCGTTTCTAGCCTTTCATGCAAATCCGCAACTTCGTTGGCTAACGAGCGCATCTGCACATGCCTACTGATCGCAATTTCTATGGCGGGCAGAAGTTCATTTATAGAGAATGGTTTTACAACATAAGCCATCACGCCAGCATCGCGTGCGCGTTCTACTAATTCTTTTTGGCTAAAAGCGGTCAACATCAATACTGGTGCGAGTGGAATAATTTGCTCGGCTGCAGAAATTCCATCCAGCACTGGCATCTTTACATCGAGTATCGCCAAGTCCGGATTGAATTGTTTTGCAAGTGCAACCGCTTCTTCCCCATTAGTTGCTTGAGCGACGACGTCATATCCCGCTTCGGTCAACATTTCAACCAGATCCATACGGATCAAAGTTTCATCTTCGGCCACGAGTATTCGAGCGTGAGTTTTTCCTTGATCTCCCGATTGTTGTAACTGCGTATCCATGTGCCCCGAGTCGGATTCGAACCGACACTATGCAGTGTTTGAGACTGCCCTCTCTACCGTTGGAGTACCGAGGCGCGAAAGTGAGTCTACCTAATCTTTAGCGATACGCGGGCGCTGCTCCCCCGACCGCATCTCCTACGCGATGGACGCGCATTGCATTTGTCGATCCTGGAATTCCGGGAGGTGAGCCCGCCACAATCATGATCAGTTCACCGACAAGGGCCCGACCAGATTGAATAAGTATTGTGTCCACTTGCTTGACCATTTCATCAGTGTGATTCACTGTTGGTGCAAGCATGGATTCAACTCCCCACGTCAAGGCCATCCGATTGTAAGTTCCGGCCTCTGGTGTCAGCGCCAAGATTGGAATGACGGAGCGCAGTCTGGCCATTCGCCTGGCTGAATCTCCGCTTTGCGTAAAGGCCACCAAAAATTTCGCCCCGACAGTTTCGCCCACATCTACTGTTGCTCGAGTGATCGCGCCACCTTTGGTTCTCGGTGAATGCTTGAGAGGTTGGATGCGGTCCAACCCACCTTCTTCAGTCTTTTCAATAATTCGGGCCATCATGGCGACGGATTCAATGGGAAAATCTCCGACACTTGTTTCACCAGAGAGCATCAGCGCATCTGCGCCATCAAGAACAGCATTTGCACAGTCCGTAGCTTCAGCGCGGGTTGGACGTGAATTCGAGATCATGGAATCTAACATTTGAGTTGCAACGATTACTGGTTTTGCCGCTTCTCGGGCTAGCTCAATGCAATGTTTTTGGACAAGTGGTACATCTTCAATTGGTAGCTCTACGCCTAAATCACCGCGAGCAACCATGATCCCATCGAATGCATCGACAATTTCTACTAAGTTAGCAACTGCCTGAGGTTTCTCAATCTTGGCAATTACGGGGATCTTAATCCCTATCTCTTCCATAATCCGATGAACATCTTTGATGTCATGAGCACTTCTGACAAATGAAAGTGCTACAAAATCAGCGCCTGCTTTGAGCCCCCAACGCAAATCCTCAATGTCTTTTTCAGACATCGCTGGAACGGAAACTGCAACACCGGGAAGATTGATTCCTTTATTGTTGCTTACTGAACCAGGCTCGATTACTTTGGTGACGACATCATTGCCTCGAACTTCAACAACTTCGACCGTAACCTTTCCATCGTCTATTAAAATTCGATCCCCTACATTGCAATCTCCAGGAAGGCCCTTGTAGGTGGTGCCGACGCGCTCCTTAGTGCCCTCCACTTCATCTGTTGTGATAGTAAAAACATCGCCGCGGGAGAGTTCATGTGGTCCATTCGCAAAGCGAGCGAGGCGAATTTTAGGTCCCTGGAGGTCAACAAGAATCGCGATTGGACGGCCTGATTCGCGAGCAGCATGACGCACGCGATCAAGGCGTACTTGATGATCTTCATAGCTACCGTGAGACAAGTTGAGGCGAGCCATATTCATGCCCGCATCAATCAACTCTCGAATTTTTTCCGGAGATTCAACAGCGGGGCCCATCGTGCACACAATCTTGGCTCTACGCATTTATCTACCCTAAACCATTAACGAGCGAGAGGTTGGTTCAATCGGTGAAGGCAATTGAGTGTGACCAGATAGGTAGTTATCTACGCTAGCTGCTGCGCTTCTTCCTTCTGCAATCGCCCACACGATGAGTGATTGCCCTCGGCCAGCATCCCCACAAACGAAAACACCTTCAGATGAAGTCTGGAAGTTTCCATCACGAATAATAATTCCGCGATCATCGAGTTGCACTTCTAGCTGAGTTAAAAGTGGGCTCTTCTCGGGTCCAGTAAATCCCATCGCAAGGAATACAAAATCGGCAGGGATTTCGCGTTCTGTCCCGGGAACTGATTCGAATTTACCGTTGACAAGTACCGTTTCGATAATGGAAATAGCTCGAAGTTGTCCGTTCGCATCCCCAATAAATTTCTCGGTACTGACAGAAAATAATCTATTGTCGAGCTCTTCGTGAGCACTAGAAACCCGATAAACCATGGGATACATCGGCCAAGGTTGAGCACTAGGACGTTCATCATCTGGTCTCGGCATAATTTCCAACTGAGTCACACTTGCAGCGCCTTGTCTTACGCAAGTGCCTAAGCAATCTGCTCCCGTGTCTCCGCCGCCCAAGATCACAACATGCTTGCCAGCAACATTGATGGGTGGATCTATTTCTTCACCTAGGGCTTGCTTATTTCCCCAGGGCAGAAATTCCATGGCTTGATAAACGCCACGCAATTCCCGACCAGGAATTGGAAGCTCTCTCCATTGCGTCGCACCCACTGCTATTACCACTGCGTCATAACGTGAGCGCAGCTGCTGACCAGTGATTTCAACGCCAACATCTACGCTGGCACGAAAACGAGTTCCTTCTTCTTCCATTTGGCGCAGGCGCCGATCCAAAATAGATTTCTCCATTTTGAATTCTGGAATGCCATACCTCATGAGCCCGCCAATTTTCTCGGCTCGCTCATACACAGCCACAGTATGTCCGGCGCGCGTCAATTGTTGAGCGACCGCCAAACCTGCAGGTCCAGAGCCAATAACTGCAACCGTTTTCCCAGACAGACGATCAGGTGGTAGCGGGACCACTTTTCCAGATTCAAATGCCTCTTCGATAGTTCTGAGTTCCACTTGCTTAATCGTCACCGCATCAGCGTTAATCGCTACGACACACGCAGTTTCACAGGGTGCTGGGCATAAACGGCCAGTAAATTCTGGAAAATTATTTGTCGCGTGCAACCTGGCGATCGCTTCATTTTTATCCCCACGGTGAATCAAGTCATTCCATTCGGGAATCAAGTTACCTAATGGACATCCTTGATGACAAAAAGGAATGCCACAATCCATGCATCTGCCTGCTTGCTTTTGCAAATGTTCGAAACTTTGTGGCTCATAGACTTCCTTCCAGTCTTGAATTCGAACATCAACTGCTCGCCGCTGAGGTAATTCGCGTGGAGTTGTAATGAATCCCTTGGGATCACCCATGACCGACCTCCATTACATACTTATCAGCGGGAAAACCTTCACGAGTCGCTTTTGCCATTGCCTGTAAGACTCTTGCATAATCCCGAGGCATAACCAAACTTAAACGATGAAGCGATGCCTCCCAGTCTCCCAGTATCTCCGCCGCAACTTGTGAACTCGTTTCAGAATGAAAACGAGAAATAAGAGATCTTAAGAAATCCTTTTGGTCATTTGGAATAGCAACGATATCTACGAGCTCCCCGTTAACAAGTGACGGGTCTAAGTCGAGTACAAAAGCACGACCCCCAGACATTCCTGCTGCAAAATTCCTTCCGGTTTGACCCAAGACCACAACAGTGCCACCGGTCATGTACTCGCAACCATGATCGCCGATGCCTTCAACTACAGCGGTTGCTCCTGAGTTCCGAACGCAGAATCGCTCTCCCACAACCCCGCGAATAAATATTTCACCTGAAGTTGCTCCGTAACCGATGACATTTCCAGCAATTACATTCTTCTCGGATGGAAAAGTTGCTCTCTCATTGGGGCGCACAACAACGCGGCCCCCCGAAATACCTTTGGCAACATAGTCATTCGCATCCCCGTACAGGCGAACGGTGAGTCCTTGCGGAATGAATGCACCAATCGATTGACCAGCCGATCCGTGCAATGAGACATCAATGGTTCCATCTGGAAGCCCCGCACTTGCGTATCGCCTCGTAATCTCTGCGCCTAGCATCGTGCCTACGGTGCGATTGACATTTCGTACTGGTAGGTCGATGCGTACGTTCTCCCCTCGCAACAAAGCCGGTTGTGCCAATTCAATCAATTGATTATCTAACGCAGCCTCAAGCCCGTGGTCTTGTACAACAGTTTGATGCAACGGTCCGCTCACATCCGGCCGCGCTAAAAGTGGAGCTAAATCTAATCCGCTTGCTTTCCAGTGGTCAATCGCTGCTTGAGTATTCAAATACTCAACGCGACCAACTGCCTCCTCTATTGATTTCAACCCAAGGGCTGCCAAATATTCGCGAACTTCCTGGGCGATATATTCAAAAAAAGTTTCTACGAATTCAGGCTTTCCAGAAAAATTCTTACGAAGCTCAGGGTTTTGGGTTGCCACGCCTACTGGACATGTATCTAGATGGCACACTCGCATCATTACGCATCCAGAAACAACTAGTGGCGCAGTTGCAAATCCGAATTCTTCTGCACCTAGCAACGCTGCAATCACAACATCGCGCCCAGTTTTGAGTTGGCCATCTGTTTGAACGACAATCCGATCTCGTAGGCCATTGAGGAGAAGTGTCTGCTGCGTTTCGGCTAAGCCCAATTCCCACGGTGCGCCAGCATGTTTGAGAGAAGTCAGTGGTGATGCACCAGTGCCTCCGTCGTGACCGGAGATGAGAACTACATCTGCATGGGCTTTACTAACGCCTGCTGCGACAGTACCAACTCCAACTTCTGCTACTAACTTCACGTGAATGCGTGCATTCTTATTTGCGTTCTTCAGGTCATGAATCAATTGAGCAAGATCTTCAATAGAATAAATGTCATGGTGAGGAGGTGGGGAAATAAGGCCTACCCCGGGAGTTGAATAGCGAACCTTGGCAATCCATGGATACACCTTGTTACCAGGAAGCTGTCCACCCTCTCCGGGTTTAGCCCCTTGAGCAATTTTAATTTGTATGTCATCGGCATTTACAAGGTACTGACTTGTTACTCCAAAACGTCCACTTGCAACCTGTTTGATTGCCGAACGCTTTGAATCCCCATTCTCCATTTCAATATATCGGTCAGGGTCTTCTCCGCCTTCGCCAGTATTGGATTTTCCACCCAAGCGATTCATGGCGATCGCCATCGTCTCATGAGCTTCTTGTGAGATGGATCCGTAAGACATTGCTCCAGTAGAGAATCGCTTCACAATGTTTTCGATAGATTCAACCTCGTCAATAGAAATTGCCGCGCGTCCTTGGTTTTGAAAACCAAAAAGTCCTCGCAATGTCATCAAAGATTTACTTTGGTCATCAATGCGCTTGGTATATCGCTTAAAGATGTCAAAGCGTTTATTGCGAGTGGAATGCTGAAGAGTAAAGACTGTCTCTGGGTCAAATAGATGCGGCTCGCCTTCACGTCGCCATTGATATTCGCCGCCAATTGGTAAGCGTTTCGTCCCAGGTACTTCCCCACCCGGCGGATATGCAATGTGATGGCGTGCAATCGTCTCTTGAGCGACCACATCGATGCCAATACCACCTAAGCGTGAAGTGGTCCCAGCAAAATATTCATCGACTAATTCGTGGGATAAACCAATGGCTTCAAATACCTGTGCGCCCGTGTAGGAAGCGATAGTTGAAATTCCCATTTTCGACATTACTTTCAATACGCCTTTGCCCAAAGATTTTATGAGATTTCGAACAGCCTTCTCGGGAGTAATCCCAGTAATCACTCCCTGAAGTACTAGATCTTCTGCACTCTCCATCGCCAGGTATGGATTCACGGCAGCGGCTCCATACCCGATAAGAAGCGCAACATGATGAACTTCGCGAACATCTCCGGCTTCAATAATCAAACCAACTTTGGTACGAGTTTTCTCGCGAATCAAATGATGATGAACTGCGGCAGTGAGCAACAGCGACGGTATCGGAGCATGATCGCCATCACCATCTCTATCGGAAAGAACTATCAGACGGGCACCTTGGGCAATTGCCGTGGAAACTTCTGCGCGAATCTCCTCGATCCGATCTGCAAGTGACTCTCCCCCACCAGCAATAGGAAAAAGTCCTCGAACAATATGGGTGGCAAAGCCGGGGTGATCTCCATCTGCATTCACGTGAATAATCTTTGCTAGCTCATCATTATCAATGACTGGAAAATCTAATTCGATTTGTCGGCATGATGACGGTCCCGGATCCAAAAGATTATGTTCTGGGCCGATCGACCCGCCAAGTGAAGTAACCAATTCTTCGCGAATTGCATCTAGCGGTGGGTTTGTCACTTGAGCGAAAAGCTGTGAAAAATAATCGAAAAGCAAACGAGGTTTATCAGAAAGTGCTGCGATTGGGGAATCTGTTCCCATCGAACCCAACGGTTCGGCGCCATTGCGAGCCATAGGCGTCACAAGAATTCGTAGTTCTTCTTCTGTGTATCCGAATGCTCGTTGGCGACGAACCACAGATGCGTGCGGATAGACAATGTGCTCGCGAGCTGGCAAGTCAACTAATTTCACCTTACCTGCGTGTAGCCATTCGCTGTAAGGAGAAGCGGCTGCTAATTGATTCTTAATCTCTTCATCTTCGATGATGCGCCCAGCCTCAATATCAACTAAGAACATCTTTCCTGGTTGCAGTCGCCCCTTGCGCGCAATCTGCTCTGCGGGAATATCCAAAACACCCACTTCACTTGCCAGCACCACCAGACCATCATGAGTAACCCAAAAACGTGAAGGACGTAAACCGTTGCGATCAAGGACAGCACCTACTTGATGGCCATCTGTAAAGGTTACGCACGCTGGACCATCCCACGGTTCCATTAAAGAGGAATGGAATGAGTAGAAATCTCTTCGTGACTGAGGCATAGAGGCATGGTTTTCCCACGCCTCTGGAATCATCATCAAAATTGAATGCGGGAGTGAACGACCACCGAGATAAAGAAGTTCGAGTACTTCATCAAATGAGGCTGAATCGCTACCGTGAGCATCGACAATCGGGAAAATTCGGTTGAGATCACCCGGAATGAGATCACTTGCCAGAAGTGCTTCACGAGCACGCATCCAGTTGCGGTTGCCTTTAACGGTATTGATTTCGCCATTGTGCGCTATGAATCGATAAGGGTGCGCCAGCGGCCAGGAGGGAAATGTATTTGTTGAAAAACGTGAGTGCACGAGGGCCAAAGGCGAAACAACGCGTTCATCTGAAAGTTCCGGGAAAAACTCTTCTAGTTGACCTGTCGTAAGCATTCCCTTGTAAACGATTGTTTGCGCCGAAAGTGATGGGAAATAGACGTCAAGTGAATGCTCGGCGCGTTTGCGGAAACAAAATGCCAAGCGGTCAAGGTTTAGTCCGGATTCACCCTCTGCACCGCTCAAAAATAGCTGCTCAAATCGAGGCATCACAGAAAGTGCAGTTTTACCCAAAGAAGTTGAATTAATTGGAAGATCACGCCATCCCAAAACGAAGAGCCCCTCTTGCTTGGCCAATTCTTCGATTTCGTCTCGAATATTTGCATGCGGAGCAATGAAGGCTATTCCAGCAACGTAGTGTTCTGGTGCAGGCAAATCGAAATCGACGACAGCGCGATAATAAGCATCTGGGATCCGTATTAATATTCCGGCTCCATCACCGCTATCTGGTTCGGCTCCAGATGCTCCACGATGTTCCAAATTTCGCAGCGCAGTCAGCGCTGTTGAAACAATTGCATGAGATGCAACTTTGTTTAACGTTGCAACCATGGCCACGCCACATGCATCGTGCTCAAAGGCAGGGTCGTAAAGACCTTGCTTCAATGGCGCATTCGATGGAAGTGACACGAGTTGAGCTCCAGTTGTCCGGTGATGCTTTTGGGACAACGATGGCCCTTGTAAAAATAGTGCGATTACTGCGAGTTCTACTCTACCAAAATTGCGTTTAAATGTGCAGCCCTTAGATACCGCTCAATTGGACCAAGTGACCGATTCCAGCCGTAATTGCCATACCAATGCTGCCGCCTAGGACTACTCGAATTGTTGGGCGTAAAACTGGTGATCCAGCACTCCTCGCACTCACGATGCCAGTCATGACTAAACCAACAATCGCGAATCCCACAATGCTCCATGCCTTCGCTCCAGCGTTCGGAGCGAACGCGCCCATGAATGGCACTAGCCCTCCGATAATAAAACTTGTGGCCGATGCGATTGATGCTTGCACTGGCCGCGCTTTGGTGTGCGGATGCTGGCCTAATTCGTCTCGCAAGTGTGCGGCTAGCGCATCTTTCTCATGCATGGCAACCGCAACTTGATGTGCTAAGTCTTGTGTCAGTCCTCTGGTGATGTAAATGTGTTCGAGCTCCAAAAGTTCGGCCTCTGGATCAATTGCAAGATGTTGAATTTCAAGAAGTCGGTCGGATTCTTCGATGTCATTTTGGGAACGCACGGAAACATATTCACCGACCGCCATCGACATTGCGCCGGCAACTATTCCAGCAATTCCAGCGGTGATAAGAAATGATCCAGGTACCTTCGCTGCTGAAACACCAATCATTAAGCTCGCTGTTGCAACGAGTCCATCATTTGCCCCAAGAACAGCCGCACGCAACCAGCCTGCGCGGTGCGTACGATGTTCCAAATTTCTTTTGTATACCTCTTCAAGGGTCATGGTGAAATCGTACCTGATTCCTCAGAATTGGTTACCCGTTTTGATATTCGCCTCAACTGCGCAATTGCCAGAAATCCCACAATTAGACTTACCCACTCATTTACTCGCATGCCAAAAATTACGTGAGCTTGATCGATACGCAAACTTTCAAAGAAGAAACGCCCGACACAATACGCCGCAATGTAAAAGAGAAAGGTTTGTCCGGGCTTAAATTGCTTTTCTAATCGAAGGATCAAGAATGCAATCCCAAGGCACCAGAGTGCTTCATAGGCAAAAGTCGGATGAAAAGTTGGAAAGGTTTCAAATCCCAGTGGCCTAAGCGCAAGTGGGATCTCCAATCCCCACGGAAGATTTGTGGGTTTGCCGAAAAGCTCACCATTGAACCAATTCCCGCATCGACCAATTGCTTGCGCACATAAAACTCCGGGTGCAAGCGCATCAGCAAATTGTGAAAATGTAAGCAGTCCTTGACGTCCCCTGTTCCGTAATCGCTTGTGCATCCACCATGCTGCAAGTGTTCCGAGAGCAATCGCACCCCAAATTCCTAACCCACCCTGCCAAATTTTGAACGCATCTAGCGGGTGCCCTCCAGAACCAAAATACGCATCGGGCGAAGTAAGAAGATGATAAAGGCGCCCACCAATAATCCCAGATGGCACCGCAATGATTGCCACATCTGCAACTACATGCTCAGCGCCACCAACGCGTCGATACCGCTTGTCACCCCACCAGATTGCAATCGTGATCCCCGCGATTATGCATAGCGCGTAGAAATGAACTGTAAAAGGTCCAATACCTAACTGCGATGTGCTCGGCGTCGGTATGAAGCGAAGCATGACGGTGCGGAATTAACCTTCTACGGCTTTAGCAAATGCAGCGGCATCGAAATACGCTGTATTGCGATCTATCTCTTTCCCATTCACAAAAATAGTTGGGGTTGAGTTGATGTTCTTCTTCGCGCCATCGGCGGCAACGTTAGTGACCCAATCAGAATAATTTCCAGAGGTTACGCAAGCGGCGAATTCGCTCGAAGTTAAACCTACTGCTGCACCTGCCTTGAGCAAGCCAGCCCCTGTCCAAAGGCCTGAATTTTCTGTCGGTGATTGGTGCGCATAAAGGTAGGAATGGAACGCAAGAAACTTATTCTCATCCGCTGCGCATGCTGCAGCATTCGCTGCCAGAATCGATTCGGGCCCAATGAAGGAGAGGAGATGGACTATAACTTTCGCCTTCTTCTCGGTAATGAGTTGCTGCACGTATGCACCGTTTAGTGCTTCAAATCGGCTACACACAGGGCACTGAAAGTCTTCCCATACATCCACAACTGGCTTGCCCTTGAGGTCAGCGTTAAAGACCATGCCATATCCATCAGCTTTAGAAACGCTTGATGGAGCCGCTGCGCTTCCAGAGGATTTGCTTGAAACCAGTGAGAAGACAACTCCAATAGCCACTACGAAAACAACCATTCCGATAACAATGTATCGAGTTATTTTATCTCCACCAGGTTTAGTTGCCATTGGTTATCCTACTTTCTCAAGTGCGAAACGGGTCCTAGGGTATCGAAATAGATAGACCGACAAGATAAGCAAACCAAAATCTCTGGCAATTTCTGGTAAATATTTTGTGTCTTTGGGATCCACTTGGCCTCCGCCACCAAAACAGCCGCAGTCGATAGAAAGACCACGTGCCCATGCCTGTGAAATGGCTGCGATAAACAGGAGCATGAGGGCTCCGGCAAAGATTGAAGTGTGCCGCACTGCTACGCCTAGGATTAATAAGAGCCCTGCTCCAATTTCCAGCCAAGGCAGAGCGATTCCAAAAACATTTGCTACGGGTATTGGAAGAACTTCGTAAGCACGCACAGCCATTTTTGCTTTACTCGGATTGAATGCTTTGAGATATCCGGCGAATGCAAGCACTCCGCCGAGGATCAAACGCGAGAGTAAGCCAATCCAGGGACCATATTTCTTCATCGAGCCTGCCTCACTCCCGCCACCAATTGTTTTGCAAGTTCGGCCACTGCCGCTAGGCCTTCTTCTTCAGATTTGGCCTCTAGTAACAACTTAATAAATGCAGATCCCACAATAACTCCGTCAGCATAGGAAGCAACCTCTTTGGCCTGCTCTCTGGTCGATACGCCTAGGCCAACTGCAATGGGCAAAGTCGAAACTTTTCGAATCCGAGAAACAAGATTGTGCGCACCTGATGCCATTGAAGTACGTGCGCCAGTGACTCCCATAATGCTTGCAGCATAAACAAATCCAGAGCATTCATTTGTTACTTTGACCAGGCGATCATCGGTTGTGCTTAATGCAACCACAAAAATGCTATTGATTTCTGCTTTGGATGTGGCATTTTTCCATTCCTGAGATTCTTCGATGGTGAGATCCGGAGTAATTACACCTGAACCGCCATTTCGTGCCATCTCTGCAGCAAATGCACTCACACCAAACTTCTCAATCGGATTCCAGTATGTCATCACCAAAGCAGGCAATCCGGCTTCATGCGCTGACTTCAAGGTTTCAAAAACTTCCTTTGCGCCAGTACCTGCTGCCAATGCAATGCTGGCCGCCTCTTGGATTGTGGGGCCATCCATTACGGGGTCGCTATAAGGGAAACCAACTTCAACTGCGTCTACTCCAGCCTTGGCGAACTCTTCTATAACCTTCTTACAGCCAGCAGCAGATGGAAATCCTGCTGGAATGTATGCAATCAATGCCGCTCGATTTTCTTTTCGAACTTGTACAAACATCTGTTCCAGAGCTGTCGTCATTTACAGTGGTACCTCGAAATAGTCAGCGGCAGTTGCTACATCTTTATCGCCGCGTCCGGAGAGATTAATCAATAGAATTGCATCAGGGCCGAGTTCTTTTCCGACGATCATCGCGCCTGCCAATGCGTGCGCGGTCTCAATTGCAGGAATTATTCCCTCCGTCTTACATAAGAGGGCAAATGCTTCCATCGCTTGAGCATCTGTAATTGCACGGTATTCAGCGCGCCCACTGTCATGGAGAAATGCATGCTCTGGTCCTACGCCTGGATAATCTAAACCAGCCGATATCGAATGTGACTCGATGGTTTGTCCATTCTCATCTTGCAAAACGTACGAGCGAGTTCCATGAAGAACTCCAGGTGAGCCTCCAGTGATTGTTGCTGCGTGACGTCCAGTTTCGACACCATCGCCACCTGCCTCAAAACCAATAAGGCGCACCGATGCGTCAGGTATAAAGGCATGAAATATACCTATTGCGTTAGAGCCTCCACCAATACATGCAAGGACTGCATCCGGAAGGCGCCCGGTGAGCTCTAACACTTGAGCTCGCGCTTCTTCACCAATGATCTTATGAAAATCCCTCACCATTGTCGGGAAAGGGTGCGGTCCGGCCACCGTCCCCAATAAGTAATGTGTAGTTTCCACATTTGTTACCCAATCGCGCATTGCCTCATTAATCGCATCCTTAAGAGTCTTCGAGCCAGTCGTTACCGGAATTACTTCTGCGCCGAGCAATTTCATTCGAGCGACATTGAGTGATTGACGTTTCGTATCTTCTTCGCCCATATACACAACACACTCAAGACCAAACAGTGCAGCTGCAGTTGCTGCCGCTACGCCATGTTGACCGGCTCCCGTTTCAGCGATGATGCGCTTTTTTCCCATGCGCTGTGTTAAAAGCGCTTGCCCCAACACATTATTAATCTTGTGGCTTCCAGTGTGATTAAGGTCTTCACGCTTGAGCAAAATCTCCGCTCCACCTGCGTGTTCGGCAAATCTTTTTGCTCGCGTAAGAATGCTTGGACGCCCGGTGTAAGTTAAATGCAGTTCTGCTAGTTCTTTTTGAAAACTTGGATCAATAATTGCGGCATTATGCGCTGCCTCAAGTTCATCTAACGCTCCTATGAGGGCCTCGGGAACAAATCGACCGCCGTATGGTCCAAAGTGCCCGATTGAATGTGATTGCTCCATAATGTGGAAAGTCTACCCTCTGCCTAAGAGAGTGCGCATAGTCAAAGCAATATCGTCGCCCGAACGAACCAGTGCCTCACCTACCAAAATCGCATCTGCCCCACACTGTGAAGCAAATTCTGCATCTTCACTTGTGCTGATTCCCGATTCTGCGACCTTAATCACATTCTTGGGAATTTGCGGAATCAATGCTTGGAATACTCCACGATGCACATCGAGAGTTTTTAGATCCCTGGAATTTACTCCCACAATCGCCGGGGAAATTTCAAGAGCACGTTCTAGTTCATCCAGAGTATGAACTTCAACTAGGGCTTGCATACCTAGTTCATGAGTCAGGGAAGCAAAATCACGAAGTTGGCTTTGCGAAAGCGCGGCAACAATAAGTAAAACAAGATCGGCACCATGAGCGCGTGCTTCAAAGAATTGATAGTCATCTACCATGAAATCTTTACGCAAAATAGGAATGGTGATTGCTGAGCGAACAAGATCCAGATCTTCTAAAGAACCGCCAAAGCGTCGCTTTTCAGTAAGAACGCTCACGACCGCTGCCCCTGCATCTTGATAACTTTTGGCTAATGCAGCCGGATTAGCGATTGAAGCAAGGGCTCCTTTACTCGGTGAGGAACGTTTCACTTCAGCGATCACTTGCATCCCAGCCGAAGACAGGGCTGCGCTTGCTGCACGTACTGATGGAGCAGAATCTATTTTTTCTTGGAGTTCAGAAAGTGAAATTCTTCGCGTCGCTAAATCCTCACGTACCCCCACAATAATGTCATCCAGGACGCTCATGGAAGCTCTTTAGATTCAGAAAGATGAGGGGCTTCAATGGTCGGATCTACGTTCAGATCTAATGAATTCCATGGTGAAAGTTTCTTAGTTGAGGCCGTCCGACTATATCGTGAAGGTAATTTAACAATCCGTACTAATGCCACCGCAGCAAGAAAGAGACAAAGTGCGGCGACAATCAAGTTGCGCATAGTTAATCCTTGAGTTTCACTAATGAATTTGCCGCATGGATTGCCCCAAGAACGGCTGCGGCTTTATTAATACACTCTTGATTTTCTGATTCGGGATCTGAATCTGCAACAATGCCTGCACCTGCCTGCACATATGCCTTAGATTTATAAAGTACAGCGGTCCTGATGGCTATGCAGGTATCTATATTGCCTGTGAAATCAATGTATCCAATTGCGCCACCATAAATTCCTCGGCGAGTAGTTTCGAGGCTTTCAATAATTTCCATCGCTCGAGGTTTTGGTGCTCCAGAAAGGGTGCCTGCTGGAAATACTGAAAAGAGTGCATCCACTGGTGAGGCAGTACTGGCAAGTGTGCCTGTCACTGTTGACACGATATGCATCACATGCGAATAACGTTCGATGTGCATGAATTCGACAACTTCGACCGTGCCTGGTGCGCATACTCTCCCGAGGTCATTTCGTCCGAGATCTACAAGCATGAGATGTTCTGCTCGTTCCTTGGGATCGGCAAGCAACTCTTCTCCCAAGCGATGATCTTCCTCTGGTGAGGCCGAACGCTTACGAGTGCCCGCAATTGGATGAATTAATACTTCTCGATCCGTAACTTTAACTAGCGCTTCGGGGCTAGAACCAACAACATCAAGGCCATCAGGCAAACGCAAGATATACATATAAGGGCTTGGATTATGTAGGCGCAGCGCACGGTAGACATCAAGGGCATCGGTTGGGCAACCCATACTAAAACGTTGAGATAAGACTATTTGAAATGCCTCACCCCGAGTAATCTCTGCCTTCGCATGCATTACACGGTCCCGATATTCCTGCGCGGAAGCATTGCGTTCATATTCGGGATGTGTGCGCGCGGCAATAGTGGCAATGTCACCAGGAGATGCTGCCAATAAATCTTGTTGCATGCGATCGAGTCTTACTTGCGCGGAATGAAAAGCCTCATCGACGCGTTCATCGCTTCCATCCCAATTAATGGCGTTAGCGATCAAAGTAATGGTGCCGTCGCTGTGATCTAAGACCGCCAAATCACTCGTGAGCATGAATGCTAAATCTGGCAAAGGTAAATCTTTCTTTGCAAGCATGGGAAGTTTTTCGATGCCACGAACGCAGTCGTAACCCATGTAACCAACGAGACCTCCAGTGAGCGGAGGTAGACCCGCAATTTTTGGTGAACGAAGATGCTGTGCACAGATTCGAAGTGCCTCAAGAACGGGCATTTGAGTAGGCGCGCCAGCCGGAACAATTCCATCCCAAAGGGCCTGACCATCTCTCTCGGTCAGAGTTGATTCGCAGCGCACTCCAATGAATGAATAACGAGACCATGCGCCACCGTGCTCGGCTGATTCCAAGAGGAAGGTCCCCGACGCATTCTTTGCCAACTTTCGGTAAACACCCAAAGGCGTTTCGCTATCGGCAAGCAACTTTCTAGAAATAGGAATGACGTTAAATTCTTTGGCGTAGGCTCTAAATTCTTCAATGTTCATTTCTTCACCAGCTCAATGTCGCGGTAGAAACAGGTGGGACTGCCAGTGTGGCAAGCAACTCCGATTTGATCGACCTTGAGGACAATTGCATCTCCATCACAATCCAATGAAATGGAACGAACGTGTTGAGTATTGCCTGATGTCGCGCCTTTCACCCACATCTCATTACGGCTACGGCTCCAATATGTTCCTTGGTGAGTTTTGATCGTCAGCTCTAGCGCTTCTCTGTTCATCCATGCGAGCATTAAAATTTCCCCAGATGTTGCATCCTGCGCAATTGCGGCAATGAGCTGCTGTGAGTCTTGGAAAATATTTTCAAGCGCAATGGATCCTTCAGCGCTTTTCATATGCTTATTCTGCCCTATGCGGTCGTTGCCTCGCGCACGCAATATCCAGCAGAACCTAGATATCTCTTCACGTCACCGATCCGGTGTATGCCAAAATGAAAGACACTGGCTGCCAACAACGCATCGGCTCCAGCATTCAACGCGGCCGCAAAATCATCCAGGCTTCCGGCTCCCCCGCTGGCTATAAGAGGTACAGATGTCACGGCTCGAACAGCTTTAATCATTCCGATGTCATACCCGGCCCGAGTGCCATCTGCATCCATGGAATTAAGCAATATCTCACCGACCCCAAGGGAACATGCGCGACCCACCCACGTAAGCGCATCCATTCGCGTTCCTTCGCGTCCGCCATGTGTAGTTACTTCGAATCCAGAATCAGTATTTGCTCGTCTTGCGTCAACGGATAAAACCAAAACTTGAGAACCAAACCGATCGGCAATTTCGGCAATCAATTCAGGGCGAGTGATTGCCGCAGTATTGATCGACACTTTATCTGCGCCTGCTCGGAGAAGTTGATCGACATCACTCACAGAGCGAATTCCACCGCCAACGGTAAGTGGAATAAAGACTTCTTCAGCACACTTGCGAATAACATCCAGAGTCATCTCATGCCCAGAACTACTTGCTGATATATCTAGAAATGTCAGTTCATCAGCGCCTTCTTTATTATACAAAGATGCCATCTCAACTGGATCCCCCGCATCAATAAGATTTGTGAAATTCACACCTTTCACTACACGACCGTCGGTGACATCAAGGCAAGGAATGATTCGTACTGACAATGTCATCGGCGTGTTACCTCAAGTGCTTCTTGCAACGTAAAGGCACCCGCATAAAGTGCCTTACCTACGATCGCACCTTCAACACCGAGTGAAGTAAGTCTTGAAAGCGTTTCAATATCCACCAGCGAAGAAATGCCACCGCTGGCGATAACGGGCTTTGATGTTGCTGCACAGACAGATTTCAGTAATTCGATATTAGGCCCAGTCAAAGTTCCATCTCTAGCGACATCGGTCAGGACATAACGCGCGCATCCATCCTTGTCTAAGCGGGAAATTGTTTCAAAAAGATCTCCGCCTTCACTTGTCCATCCTCGAGCAGCCAACGTGTGACCACGAACATCAAGACCAACCGCAATTTTGTCTCCATGTTCAGCAATCACTTGCGAAGTCCAGAATGGATTCTCTAGGGCCGCTGTTCCCAAATTTATACGTTGACATCCGGTGGCTAAAGCGCGAGCCAGCGAGACTTCTTCTCTGATGCCGCCAGAAAGTTCTACTTTTATGTCTAGGGCGCCAATTACACGTGCTACAAGATCAGAATTATCACCACGACTAAATGCTGCATCCAAATCCACTAGGTGAATCCATTCGGCTCCTGCTGCTTGAAATTCAAGAGCTACATCAAGCGGATCTCCATAAATGCTCTCTCTACTGAGTTCGCCTTGGACCAAGCGCACCGCTTTGCCATCTTTGACGTCAACGGCTGGCAATAATTCTAGGTAGCGTGCCATTACAACGAGTCCGTCCAATTCTTTATCAATCGCAGTCCAGCACTGCCAGATTTTTCCGGATGAAATTGTGTTGCGGTAATAGGTCCATCTTCAACTGCTGCGAGAAATCTTTGCCCGTACTCTGACCATGCTTGTAATTTTCCCACACTCCGGGTCGCCGCGTATGAGTGAACAAAATAAAATGATTGATCAGCAATACCACGAAATAGTGTCGAGCGTTCGTTAACCTCCACAGTGTTCCAGCCCATATGGGGCAAGATCGGCGCAAGCATTTTCGATACTGATCCAGACCAAACTCCAACACCGTGACTTGGGCTTGCATCGGCACGGGTAGGTTCGACTCCATTTTCAAAAAGTATTTGCATCCCAATACAAATTCCTAGAGTTGGTCGTTCTAGTCCTAAGCGTTGTCTAATAATCGAATCGCCATCTATTGAGACCAGGCCCTTCATACATGATTGAAACGAACCCACGCCGGGTACAACTAAACCTTCTGCCTCAAGTGCAACTTTTCGGTCAGCGGTGATAACAACTTCATGGCCAGAAGTTGCGAATGCCTTTTGGGCAGAGCGCAAATTTCCAGATCCGTAATCAAGAATTGCTATCAAAGAGCGCCTTTGGTTGAAGGAATTCCTGATACTCGACCATCGAGAGAGACTGCATCGCGCAACGCGCGGGCGACCGCCTTAAATTGCGCTTCCATTACGTGGTGTGCGTTTCTTCCTTCAAGGACTCGGATATGTAAGGCAATGTGGGCTTCAGCAACGATCGACTCCCAAATATGGCGTCCAAGAGTTGTATCGAATGTACCGATCAACTCAACAATTTCTGGTTGGCGGTGAACCAAATATGGTCGGCCGGAAAGATCGACGGCGGCTTGAACAAGCACCTCATCCAATGGAACCATTGCATCACCAAAGCGACGTATGCCCACTTTATCTCCGAGTGCTTCACGAAGGGCCTGCCCAAAAGCTAACGCAGTGTCTTCTACGCTGTGATGCGAATCAACTTCAACATCGCCTTTGGTTTTTACAACAAGGTTGAAGCCAGAATGTTTTCCCAGTTGTCCCATCATGTGATCAAAGAATGGAACACCAGTAGAAATGTCCACCACGCCTTCGCCGTCCAGGTTAAGTTCGACGATGACGTGGGATTCCTTAGTCGCTCGCTCTACTCGAGATGTTCTCATTGCTTGCCTCCTAGTGATTTCTTCAGTGCTGAAATAAATCTTTCATTCTCGGATTGCGTGCCGATTGTCACTCTTAGATACCCTGATAATCCCACATCGCGAATAAGTACGCCCTGATCTAGGAGTGATTGCCAGATGGTCTTTGGCGATTCAATAGCAAATAAGAGGAAATTAGCGCTGCTTGGAATAACTCTTAGGCCCATGGCTGATAACTCCGCAGCAACTTCTTCTCGCGATGTGGAAATTTCATGAACGCTTGAAAGTAGCTCGTCGCGAAAATCGATCGCTGAGAGCGCTGCGGCCTGAGTCAGTGCGCTGAGATGGTACGGGAGTCGAACTATCAGCATCGCTTCTATCACTTCCGGATCGGCAGCCATATATCCAACTCTGGCGCCAGCAAAGGCAAAAGCTTTACTCATTGTTCGAATGACTACAACGTGTGGGTGTTGTGCTATCACAGTAACTGCAGAAAGATCTTGCGAAAATTCGGCATACGCCTCATCGACAATTAAGAGTCCGGCCACGTTTGCGCAACTGTCGGCAAGGGCAATCAGATCCATTAATGAGATTGCGCTGCCAGTTGGATTATTTGGAGTGGTTACGAATGTAAGACTTGGCCGAAGACGAAGTATGTGTGCGCAAGCGGCTTCTATATCTATTGAGAAATCTGCCTTTCGCGCGCCTTCTTCCCAGGTAGTCCCAGTAACTCGCGCGATAAGTGGGTGCATCGAGTAAGAGGGGGTGAAACCCAGTGCTCCGCCAGAACCAAAAGCAAGAAAGAGAGATTGAATAATTTCATTGCTGCCATTTGCAGCCCAAATATTGTCTTGGGTCAACGCAGTTTTAGATTGCTCATTAAGGAAATTTGCAAGTGCGCTCCGGAGCGCAACTGCATCACGATCGGGATATCGATTAAGTGTTGCAGCTACCTCTCGTATTCGATCTGCAATTTTTGCAATCAGTTGCGCCGAAGGTGGGTATGGGTTTTCATTTGTATTGAGCTGGGCTTGCGAAGGAAGTTGCGGTGCTCCGTAGGGAGTTAATTCCTGCAAATTGGCTCGAAGTGGTAACCATGATGGGGTAGTCAATTTGTTTCCCCTCGAGCGGTCATCGCTTCTCCATGAGCGGGTAAATCTTCGGCGTTGGCCAAAGTAATAACAGTAGAGGTGATTTCGCGAAACGCACTCTCGCTGTATTCAATGAAATGAACTCCGCGTAGAAAAGTTTGTACAGAAAGCCCACTGGAGTGACATGCGCATCCACCGGTAGGCAGGACGTGATTGGATCCAGCAGAATAATCTCCGAGTGAAACGGGAGAAAAACGACCGAGAAACACTGCCCCAGCGTTGCGAATTCTCATCGCATCAGTCGCAGGATTCTTCGTGTGAATTTCTAGATGCTCCGGAGCATAAGCATTAATCACGTCAGTGCCTTGTTCCATCGAGTCAACTAGGACAATCGCTGATTGAATTCCGGTAAGTGCTTGTCTAATTCTCTGGGCATGCTTGGTTGCAGCAACTCGCTTTACTAATTCGCTTTCAACCAGCGTGGCCAACTTTTGAGATGAAGTCACTAAAACGGCTGCAGCAATAGTGTCATGCTCTGCTTGACTGATGAGGTCTGCCGCAACTTCACCTGCGATCGCGCTCTCGTCTGCCAAAATCGCAATTTCGGTAGGGCCTGCCTCTGAATCTATTCCAATAACGCCGCGTAAAGATCTCTTAGCAGCAGCAACATAGATATTTCCAGGACCAGTTACCAAGTCTACTTTTTCACACACATCTTTCATGCCATAAGCAAAGAGCGCGATGGCTTGAGCTCCACCGATGGCGTAAACCTCTGTAATTCCTAAGAGTGCGCACGTGGCCAAAATCGTGGGGTGCGGCAGTCCACCAAAATCTTTTTGAGCCGGGGACGCAACTGCGATGCTCGGCACTTGTGCAATTTGGGCAGGAATCACGTTCATCATGACGCTGCTGGGATAAACGGCACGTCCGCCTGGAACATAGAGCCCCACTCGATCTACCGGAATCCACTTCTCGGTGACACTCGCACCTGTAACAACTGAAGTAGTCCTATCCGTGCGCACTTGATTAAGGTGAACCGTTCGAATTCTCTTTATCGAAAGTTCAAGGGCTGATCGAATATCGGGCGACAAATCATTGAGCGAGTCGGCGATTGCAGATTCTGGAACTCGAATTGAAACTGGACGAACACCATCAAATTCTTCACATAATTGGAATAAATCTTCTTGATTTCCGTTTTCTACTTTTGCAAGAATGGGAGCAATAAGCCCCATCGCTTCCTGAACATTTAGTGCAGCACGTGGAAGCAATGATTTATATTCTGATTTCGTGAGTGCTTGCCCGCGGCAGTCAACGCTTCGAATCATTGGTCAAGTCTAGAGGTTAGGCACCGATGCGGGTCGTCAGATTATTAATGACGGTCAGACAAGGCAACCAGAGCCCAAAATAGATTTTAGATCTGCGCTCAAGCTCGGAGAAGAAGTTACCCGCGGTTCGAGTTTCATAATTGTGACTTTGCCGAAATCATCCAAATGGAGATGGACCTCGCGATTGCCAGGATGAGTACGCAAGATTTCTTTCATGCGATCCACGATCGGTGGGGTGCATTGGTTGACCGGCATAGAAATAACAAGTGGTCCAACGGGGCCTTTCGAGATATCTGGAATCATCATTTCAAGAGCAGTGAAACGCACTTGATCCTCTCGCTTATCTACACGACCTCTAATCACTACAACACGGTCCTCTGTTAAGGAAAGTGCGTATTGGACATACGTGTTGGAGAAGAAAAGCGCTTCAATGGAGCCTTCGAGGTCTTCGATCGTCACAATTGCCCACGACGCTCCTTGACGAGTGACTTTTCTTTGAATCCCCGTAATGAGACCACCGATTGTCACGGTTTGATCCATCGCCGAACCATCATCGAGTAACTGACTGATAGACATGTCGGTGGCCGCTTTAAGCACGTGCTCCACTCCTAATAATGGGTGATCTGAAACATAAAGTCCCAACATTTCACGTTCATAACTCAACAGCAGTGCCTTCTCCCATTCACCTTGTGGGATCTCTAAATCGATGCCTGCGACATTTGATTCGGCAACTCCCCCGAATAAATCAAACTGTCCGATCGCTTCGGCGCGCTTGGTTTCGATAATTGAATCAATAGCCTCTAAATAAACCGCCATCAAACCTTTTCGCGATACCTCAAAGGAATCAAATGCTCCGGCTTTAATAAGGGATTCGATTGTCTTTTTGTTGCACACGTGCACATCAACTTTTGCCAAAAAATCTCCAAATGAAAGGAATCGACCTTTCGTCTCTCTCGCACTCTTAATCGAGGCAACTACGCCCTCGCCAACATTTCGAATAGCAGCTAATCCAAAACGAATGTCAACGCCCCGTGGTGTGTACTCAGCGTCTGATTCATTGACATCAGGCGGCAGAACTCGGATACCCATTCTGCGGCATTCACTCAAATACAGAGCAGATTTATCTTTATCATCGCGCACGCTTGTTAAGAGTGCTGCCATATATTCAGTTGGATAATTGGCCTTCAAATAACCGGTCCAATAGGAAACAACACCATAACCAGCGCTATGTGCTCGATTGAATGCATAATCGGAGAACGGGATCAAGGTTTTCCATAATTCTGCGATAGCTCCATCCCCAAAGCCGTTTGCTTTCATTCCGGCCTCGAAATGGATGTATTCCTTATCCAAAATTTCGCGATCTTTCTTACCCATCGCCTTACGGAGCAGATCGGCTCGTCCCAGAGAGAATCCGGCAACCTTTTGCGCGATAGCCATTACTTGCTCCTGATAAACGATCAGGCCATAAGTGTCACCAAGAATGTCTTGTAGCGGTGAAGACAATTCACGATGAATCGGTTCGACAGGCTTACGCCCATTCTTTCGATCAGCATAGTTATTGTGCGCGTTTTCTCCCATGGGTCCTGGGCGATAGAGAGCTATCACCGCGGAGATATCAGCAAAAGAATCAGGCGCCATAGATCGCAAGAGAGCGCGCATCGGTCCACCATCGAGCTGGAAAACACCCAAAGTGTCGCCGCGTCCCAGAAGTTCAAATGTCTTTGGATCATCAAGAGTCAAGGTTTCAAGAACAACATCCCTATTTAAATTCGATTTGATGTTCAACAAACAGTCATCAAGAACGGAGAGATTTCGAAGTCCCAAGAAATCCATTTTAAGAAGTCCGGTTGCCTCGCAGGCTCCCATATCAAACTGAGTGATGATTGCGCCATCGGCTTCTCGACGATGAATCGGAATGACATCCAACAACGGCTCTCGAGATAAAATTACCCCCGCAGCATGAACTCCCCACTGTCTTTTTAGACCTTCCAACCCGCGCGCAGTATCGACAACGCGCTTTGAATCTGGATCAGTTTCGTACAGTTGGCGAAACTCGCTGGCTTCGTCATAGCGTTCGTGCGAAGTATCGAAGATGCCAGCCAACGAAATATCTTTACCCATGATGGATGGCGGAAGCGCCTTTGTTAATTTGTCACCGATGGCATAGGGATAACCGAGAACGCGTGTGGAATCTTTTAACGATTGCTTGGACTTAATTGTTCCGTAAGTAATAATCTGAGCTACACGATCTTCGCCGTATTTGGTTGTCGCATATCGAATCATGTCGCCGCGCCTGCGCTCATCAAAGTCCAAGTCAATATCGGGCATAGAGATGCGCTCGGGATTGAGAAAACGCTCGAATAATAGACCGTGCTCGATCGGATCCAGCGCTGTAATTCCAAGTGCGTACGAAACTAAAGAGCCCGCAGCAGAACCACGCCCCGGGCCAACACGTATTCCTTCGCTCTTTGCGTGACCAACGAGGTCAGCCACAACAAGGAAGTATCCCGGGAAACCCATCTTTATCATGACGTCGAGTTCATAATTCATTCGCTCTCGATGTTGTGTTGGGATTGAACCCTTCATTCGTTCGCTTAATCCGCGCTCGGTCTCTTTGCGAAGCCAGGTGTCTTCAGTTTCTCCTTCAGGTACAGTGAATTTTGGCAGAAGGTTTTCGCCTTCACGCAAAGTTATGTTGCAACGTTCGGCGATCAACAGAGTGTTATCGCAACTTTCCGGAATTTCCTTAAAGAGCTCGCGCATTTGCGCAGCAGTTTTGAGATAAAACTCGTGATTATCAAACTTGAATCGTTTCGGATCTGCAAGAGTCGAGCCAGATTGCACGCACAGTAGAGCTTCATGAGCCGTTGCATCTGCATGAAAGGTGTAGTGCAAATCATTTGTCGCAAGCAAAGGCAGACCAAGCTCTTTACCAAGTTTGAGGAGATCGGCTTTTACTTTGGATTCAATTTCAATCCCATGATCCATAATCTCTAAATAGAAGTTTTCGCGGCCGAAAATATCTCGAAGTTCACTCGCTGCCCGGATGGCCTCTTTATACGCACCCATGCGCAATCGTGTTTGTACTTCTCCCCCAGGGCAGCCAGTTGTTGCGATGAGCCCTTTGCCGTATTTCGACAAAAGATCACGGTCCATACGTGGCTTGTAGTAATACCCTTCGAGGGATGCAAGGGAAGAAAGGCGGAAGAGATTTCCTAGACCTTCATTATTTTCGGCAAGCAATGTCATGTGCGTATAAGCTCCACCACCTGAGACATCATCATCTCCGCCATCTGCCCATTTCACTTTATGTTTATCAAACCTAGATTCAGGTGCAACATAAGCTTCAATTCCAATGATGGGCTTAATGCCAGCCCTATTTGCCTGCTTGTAAAAATCAAATGCTCCAAAAACGTTTCCGTGATCAGTAATAGCGATCGCCGGCATCTCTTGGCGCGCCACTTCTGCAACTAAATCTCCAACACGAGCAGCACCGTCAAGCATGGAGTACTCAGTGTGCGTATGGAGATGAACGAAGGAGGCCACGATTGGTGACACTAGCCCTTAAGGCAGAACTGACGAGTCAAGCAACGCCAGAGCCCTGACAAGATCAGCGGGATAAGGAGTGTGAAGGTCTAGAGGTTGCTGGGTAATTGGATGGTTGAAACGCAATTCAAGAGCATGCAGCCAAGGCCTTGATATCTCCAAGCGAGCCGCCAGTGTTGGATCCGCGCCATAGGTCATATCCCCCACTAAAGGGTGGCGTAATGCAGAAAAATGCACACGAATTTGATGGGTGCGCCCTGTTTCTAATTCAACTTTCACTAAGGAAACGGCGCGGTAAAACTCGATCACTTCATAGTGAGTAATGCTCGTCTTGCCATCAGCCACAACTGCAAATCGATAATCTTCCTTAGGATGGCGATCGATCGGGGCGTCAATGGTTCCGGTAGTCGGATCCATATGTCCTTGGACTAATGCGTGATAAACCTTTTCTACTTCACGATTTCTAAACGCGTCTTTCAAAACGGTATAAGCGCGATCTGTCTTAGCGACAATCATCAGGCCAGTTGTGCCAACATCAAGGCGATGCACAATGCCAGCGCGCTCTGGTGCGCCACTTGTTGAAATGGAATAACCAGCTGCTGCAAGTGCACCGATAACGGTTGGGCCAGTCCACCCGGGACTAGGGTGCGCGGCGCAACCGACGGGTTTGTCGATAACGACAATGGCATCATCGTCATAGACAATCGTGAGTCCAGCAAGGGGAGTCAGTGGTACTGGTTCACGCACTGCTGTATCTGGCATTAATATTTCAATCATCTGATCTGCGTTGACGCGTTCTGACTTGCCCATCGCAAGTCCGTTACTGCGAATTTCACCATTTTCTATCAGCCCAACGATGGCAGTTCTGGAAAGCCCCAGCACTCGAGTCAATGCGCTATCAACACGCTCACCAGCAACGCCTTCGGGAACAATGAGGGTTCGCAATTCACGCGCCATGTGTCCCCTCCCCATCTTTGAGATGCAGTTCTGCGTTGGAGTCTGGACCGATCCGATGTATCGGTGCAATGTTGCGGAGTGAAAAAACCAAAGCCAGAAGTGCTGCAATCACAATAGCCGAATCTGCAAGATTAAATATGGGCCAATGCGGCAGCTCGATCCAGTCAATCACTTGGCCGTTGAAGGCGCCGTGCGTGCTTCGGAAAATTCGATCGGTGAGATTTCCCAACGTTCCGCCAAGGACCAATCCCATCACTATCGCCCAGTGGCGCGAGGTAATGCGTGAAGCCCAGATTGCAATGAACCCGACTACGACAATCCCAAAAATCGAAAGGAATATCGCCCCACCGGTGGCCATGCTAAAGGCTGCGCCAGAATTGCGCGTAAATGTGAATTGCAAGAAACTCCCCAGCACTTTTCTAGGGTTGCTACCTTCAAGGCTTGCAAGCGCCCAGGTTTTTGTTGCAACATCAAGAAGCCATACGACCCAAGCAGCGAGTAGGACGCTGCGCCAGATTGGCATTGTTCGGCGCAAAATTAGCGCCGTTCTTCCTTTTGTTTGCAGAGCATGCACAAGGTTGCGCGTGGGAAAACTTGGAGGCGCGCCTTCCCGATGGAATTTCCACATTCTTCACAAGCACCATAAGTCTTTTGATCAATGCGCTCGAGGGCACGTTCTGTTTGCAAGACCATGTCCCGTGCGTTAATTACAAGAGACATCTCATGTTCGCGTTCAAAAGTTTTCGTGCCCGCATCTGCCTGATCATCGCCAGCGCCTTCACCGGATTCGCGAATTAATTCATCCATCTCAAGCTCAACTGCTGCGAGCTCGGATTGCAAACGAAGTAAATCTTTTGATAATTCGGCGCGCATCGCTTTAAGTTCAGTTGCACTCCAGGGTGCTTCACCTTCAGAGACAACAACTGGAGTTGGTGCGACCTTAATCGGCTTGAGCGGCGCACTCTTTTTTGCAGTTTTGGAAGGGCGTGGTGGAGGCGGCATCACCAAACGACGCTCTTCAGGAAGGGTAATTACTTGAGATGCAGAAGCAACGGCCACAGGTGCAGGTGTGCTCTTCGAGGGAAATGGGCGCCCTGGTGCTTTCTTAACAGCCGCTTTCTTTACTGCTGCTTTCTTGGCGGGAATCTTTTTGCCAGGAGCCTTTTTAGCCGCAATTTTCTTGGCTGGCGCCTTTTTCGCTGGAGCTTTCTTAGCAGGAGACTTCTTGATTGCCTTCTTTTTTACGGGTGCTTTTTTCCCAGCAGATTTCTTTGACAGCGCCTTTTTCACATTTGCCTTCTTTTTCGATTTCACAGCCACGGCGCGCACCTTATGCGCTTATGGGGGTAAATGCCACTCCCGCCACGATGGAATAGAGTTCGACAAATGAGCGCAGACAAGCCACAAACGGCATATAAGGCGATCTCGCCCCAGGTGGATCTCGCCGCGATGGAGCGCATCGTTTTAGATTTTTGGGAAGATCAATCGATTTTTCACCAGAGTCTGTTGGCCAGGCAAGGCGCCCCCGCGTGGACTTTTTATGAAGGGCCTCCTACTGCTAACGGTGCACCCGGTACCCACCACATCGAAGCTCGTGTATTCAAAGATGTATTCCCTCGCTTTCATACAATGAAAGGCAAATACGTTGTCCGCAAAGCTGGCTGGGACTGTCATGGGCTACCAGTAGAAATCGCGGTAGAAAAAGAGTTGGGATTTAGCGGTAAAGGTGACATTGAAAAATATGGCATCGCTGCATTTAATGAAAAATGCCGTGACTCTGTACAGCGGCATGTAGGTGCATTCACTCAAATGACCCACCGCATGGGCTTTTGGGTCGACTTTGATGAGGCTTACTGGACGATGTCTCCAGAATATGTTGAAAGTGTGTGGTGGTCTCTCAAACAAGTGTGGGATAAAGGGTTGTTGGTACAAGACCATCGCGTTGCACCATATTGCCCGCGATGTGGAACTGGGCTCTCTGACCATGAGTTAGCTCAAGGGTATGAAACAATCACCGATCCTTCAGTTTATGTTCGCTTCCCTATTACATCTGGGCCTCTTGCCGAATTAAAAGCTTCCTTATTGGTATGGACGACAACACCGTGGACTTTGGTTTCAAATACAGCCATTGCTGTGAATCCTGATGTTACATATTTGGTTGTAGAAGAAACCACCGAACATGGCTCCGATGTGCTTATTATCGCCGAGCCGCTAGTGACATTTTTGCAAGGACAAGTCAAGATTATCAATAAAATCCTAGGACGAGATCTCGAACGCACCACCTATCGCCGTCCTTTTGATTACGTTGAGATTCCAGATTCGCATTACGTTGTGGTTGCTAGTTATGTGACAACTGAAGATGGCACCGGTTTAGTCCACCAGTCCCCTGCATTCGGAGCCGATGACCTCATCGTTTGTCGCGGTTACGGTCTGCCAGTAGTAAATCCCATCGCTCCAGATGGAACATTCCTACCTGATGTCCCAATCATCGGCGGGATGTTTTTCAAAGAGGCTGACAAACTTCTCGTGAAAGAATTAAAAAAGAGTGGGGCGCTCTACAAGCACGTTCCTTACGAGCATCAATATCCCCATTGCTGGCGCTGTCATACCGCCTTGCTCTATTACGCACAACCGTCTTGGTATATCCGCACTACCTCTATCAAGTCAGAATTAATCCGTGAGAATGAAAAAACTCAATGGCACCCAGAAACTATTAAAACCGGTCGCTACGGAGATTGGCTTAATAACAATATTGATTGGGCGCTTTCTCGAAATCGCTATTGGGGAACACCGCTCCCAATTTGGAGATGCGAAAACAAGCACGATGTTTGCATCGGTTCACTTGCTGAATTAGGGGCACTTGCTGGCCAAGAGCTCAGCTCGCTTGATCCGCATCGCCCATTTGTCGATGACATTACGTGGGCTTGCAGTCAATGCTCTCTACCCATGGTGCGAGTCAACGAAGTTATTGACTGTTGGTATGACTCAGGTGCCATGCCCTTTGCCCAATGGGGCTATCCGCATAAGGCGGGCTCTGTCGAAAAATTTAAGGCCGCCTACCCCGCTGATTTTATTTGTGAAGCAATCGACCAAACCCGTGGCTGGTTTTACACCCTCATGACAATCGGAACTTTGGTTTTTGATCAAAGTTCATACAAGACGGTCCTTTGTTTAGGGCACATATTGGATAAAGACGGCCGCAAGATGAGCAAGCACTTAGGTAACTCATTGGAGCCCATTGAGTTGATGGATAAGCACGGTGCAGATGCGGTCCGCTGGTACATGCTGGCAGCCGGTTCACCATGGGCGGCACGTCGAGTGGGACACGATGCAATCAACGATGTTGTCCGAAAGACCCTGCTCACCTACTGGAATACCGTTTCATTCTTGGCGCTCTATGCCAACGCATCGTCATTTGATCTTTCCGGCGCCCCAGAAATCAAAAATCGCCCTCTCATGGATCGATGGATTAATTCTGAACTTCAGGCACTCATCGTTGAAGTTGATCAATCACTCGAGGGTTTTGATTCTCAGCGGGCAGGTAAGGCAATCGCAACTTATATCGATGACTTATCTAACTGGTATGTCCGTCGCTCCCGACGACGATTCTGGGATGCAGATCCGGCAGCTCTAGCTACCTTGCATGAATCTTTAAGAACACTCACTTTGCTGATGGCACCGATGGTTCCTTTCATATCCGAACATGTGTGGCAAGAACTCATTCGTCCAGTCGAGCCATCCCAACCAATATCGGTGCACTTGTGTGATTTCCCTACTGCCGACACTTCGGCCATAGATTCTCAACTTTCCGCGCACGTGGCACAAACACGCAGAATCGTAGAATTGGGTAGAGCGGCACGCGCTGAATCTGGTGTGAAAATTCGTCAGCCACTTGCTCGCGCTCTCATTGCGGCACAGGGGTGGAATGATCTCCCCTCCGATATGAAGGATCAAATTGCCGATGAACTCAATGTCATGGAGTTACATGACATTGCAAGTGCAGATGGCGATCTAGTCGATGTCAGCATCAAAGCGAATTTCCGATCACTCGGAGTTAAATACGGAGCCCAAGTTCAAGAAATCGCACAAAGTATCGGGGCAACATCAGCGGTTGAATTAGTCGCGACCTTACGGAAAAAGGGTGTGGCAACCATTGCGGGCAAAGCACAATCATGGGAAATTGAACTACTGGACTTAATTATCACCGAGCAACCAAAAACTGGATGGACTGTTGCAAGCCATGAAGGTGAAAGCGTGGCCATGGATCTTGCTCTCTCTCCTGAATTAATCGCAGCTGGCCATGCGCGCGAGGTTGTTCGCTTCATCCAGGAAGCTCGAAAGAGCGAGGGCTTTGATATCAGTGACCGGATTTCCGTGCAGTGGAATGCACAGCCAGAAATTGCACAGGCAATTAGCGGGGCCCACGAAAGCATCTCACGCGAAGTTTTAGCAACCTCAATAGAATTAGATGTAACGCTGCCACTGGGCGAAAACGAACTTGGCCTCTACGTACGCCTAACAAAGGCTTCGAAGAACTAAAAAGTAAAGAGTTTAAACCGTGAAGCGAAGTTAGATGCGTCCGACAAACGGGATAGCAATTTGTACGGCAAAGAAGAGAACGAGAAACGATAAATCTAGGCTCACTGCGCCTAATCGCAACGGAGGTATATACCTACGCACAAACGAGGTTGGTTTATCGGTAATTGAATAGATTGCTTCGACTAGGTACAGTAAAATCCCCTTAGGGCGCCAAGAAGGTGAAAAAATTCTTACATAATCAAAAATCAAACGACCAAGAAGGGCAAAGAGAAATAACTGCAGGATAGAAACAAGGATGCTGCCGAGGTGAAACATTTTTAGCTTTGATTAAAGAAACTTGCTTGAGCAGCGGCAGTTTTATCTTCATTGCTCACGCGAATATTTGCAGGAGAGAGTAAGAAGACTTTTGAAGTCACGCGTTCGATAGTTCCATTGTGACCAAAAACTAACCCGCTCGCAAAATCCACAAGACGCTTTCGTTCGCTTTCTTCCATATCGCTCAAATTCATGATGACTGGATTTCCCAATCGATAGTGCTCGCCAATTGTCCGTGCTTCGTTGTAAAAACGTGGGTGCAAGGTAACGATTCGATCAAGCGCTGGCAGATCTAGCTGCATTGCATTCGAAGGGGTCGATGCGACAGACAAACCAGAACTCCGAGCTTCACGAGTCTTAATCTTCACATCAGGGACACGGACCTGGGGGCGAGCTTCTGCCTCGGCAGTGGATTCCATTTCAAGGTCATCCATGAGCCCGAGGTAGTTCGCGACTTTTCTCAATGCATTAGCCATGGCGAAAATGTTACAGGGGGTGGTTACGAGTTCCGAGGATTGAAGTGCCAACCCTCACATGTGTCGCCCCATAGATGATTGCGGTCTCGAAATCACCACTCATCCCCGACGACAAATATGGGGCTTGCGGAAAATGCGTGGAAAAACCATTATGAATCACTGCTAATTGCTCAAAAGCTCTGGCAGGTTCTACTCCCAATGGTGCAACAGCCATCAGCCCCTGAAGTCGAAGGTGGGGTTTTTCTAGGGTAGCGATAGCCAATTGATTCAACTGATCTGGGCTCACTCCACCACGACCTGGTGCATCATCCAGACTCACTTGAAGAAATACATCCATGGTTTTTTCAGATGGAATGGTTCGATCCAGCCGATCACTATGGCGGGGATTGTCTAGCGAATGTACGACGTTAGCCCAGTTGGCGATAGACGGAATTTTATTACTTTGAATCTGTCCCTGGAAATGCCATCGCGCTTTAAGGAGTTGTGATTTCTCACTGCCTTCAGCATCTCGATTTTCGCCGAAATCAATAAGACCTAACTCAATGAGGGTTGCCACATCTGAGGCCGGATAAGTTTTGGTTACTGCAATCAAGGTGATCTCATCAGGACTTCGTCCCGACTGGAGCGCAGCATGGGCAATTCGTTCCCTTACTATTGCAACGTTTCGCGAGAGTTCTTCGTGACGATTATTCATAACCAGATGACTCCTGCCTGTCGTCCAGTGTGGCCATCTCGGCGATAAGAGAAATAGTTTTCGTCTTCGTTGGTACACCCACCCCTTGCAACTACTTCAACCCCATCTGCCAACAAGTGCGCCTCAAGTGCTTTGCTGAGATCAAGGGAGCGTCCACCTCGGTGGGATTTGCATTGAGCTAAAGGAAATAAATCAACAACCTCTTGAAAAACGTCGTCACCGACTTCATAACATGCCCCACAGATAGAAGGTCCGATGGAAGCCTGAATATCTCTCGCTCCCATGATCCGCATAATTTCTAAAACGTTGCTGGTGATTCCATTAGTTAAGCCGCGTCGCCCCACATGCGCCGCAGCAATGCAGGACTCTTTGTTATCCCATAGGAGAAGCGGAATGCAGTCTGCAACCAATACAACAAGTGCAACGTTGGCTTCCTGCGTGACGAGTGCATCCGCCGTTGGTTGAGCGATCACGTGCGAATCAACAATCACTACCGAATTACCATGGACTTGATTCATATAGACGCTTGGGCCAACATCGCGACTTAACGAGAAACGATTTCTCTCCACGGCTTCGCTGTCATCGCCCACATGGAGGGCAAGATTGAAAGAGGAATATGCGCCAACGCTCTTGCCTTTGTAAGGGCTATGGCGCTGGGTGAAAAGTGTTGAAGCCACGAACGATGGAGCCCTTATTTCATGAAATCAGGGACATCAATTTCATCCTCGGCAACAAGTTCTTCAAAGGTCACGCGGCGACGTGACAAATTATCATCTGGCAATTCCAGCGCTACCGCCAAAGGATCATTCGAAGGGACTGGATCGGCATGCCCGCTCAACGAAGCAGCATCGATAACAGGCATCGCTACCTTCTTGGGCGCGCCACCTTCAAATCCAGCGGCGATCACCGTAATGCGAACTTCATCACCTAGAGCGTCATCAATTGTTGTTCCAAAAATGAGATTGGCATTCGGGTGCGCAGCAGCTTGAACTAATTCACACGCTTCATTAATCTCGAAGAGACCAAGGTCTGAGCCACCAGCCACCGACAGCAACACACCCATCGCACCATCGATGGATGCCTCAAGCAAAGGACTGGAGATTGCTAACTCTGCTGCGCGCAATGCGCGATTTTCGCCTCGCGCTGATCCGATTCCCATGAGTGCCGAACCTGCATCGGTCATAACGCTCTTTACGTCGGCAAAGTCCAAGTTGATGAGACCAGGCTGCGTAATTATTTCAGTGATTCCTTGAACCCCAGACAAAAGGACCTGGTCGGCGCTCTTAAATGCATCAACGGCGGTAATTGATCGATCAGAGATTGCAAGAAGTCGGTCATTAGGAATAACGATAAGAGTGTCAACGTGTTCGCGAAGTTCTTCAATACCTGCATCTGCTTGTTGCGTGCGAATCTTTCCTTCGAATGCAAATGGACGAGTTACTACACCAATGGTGAGTGCGCCAAGTTCGCGCGCAATCTTTGCAACTATCGGAGCACCACCGGTACCTGTTCCTCCACCTTCACCTGCAGTAACAAAAACCATATCCGCTCCGCGCAACACTTCTTCAATTTCATCTACGTGATCTAGCACAGCCTCACGTCCACGTTCAGGAGATGCACCAGCACCAAGTCCACGAGTTAACTTTCGACCAATATCCAATTTCACATCTGCATCGCTCATTAACAAATGTTGCGCATCAGTATTAATTGCAATGAACTCGACGCCTTTGAGTCCAACATCAATCATTCGATTAACAGCATTAACTCCACCGCCACCAATACCAACAACTTTGATGACTGCTAAATAATTTTGTGGTGAAGCCACTGTGCGTCCTCCTCATGAACCGTAAACCTCACCTTGAGCATTACGGTCTTCTCTCTGCGTGGGGTGACGGTAGGGCGACTGGGTGGGCTAAGCAAACACCGACACGAACTCTTCGTTAATGAACTTCTTACTTAACGATTGGAGCATGTGGTGCAGAGAGATCTATAAACGTTACTTTTTTGTTCGCCGGTAATGCAATAAGTGCTTGATATACCTTCACTTTTAGGTCGACATCCTGCATATCTCCCCAATTAACTTTTCGATCCTTACTCAGGCTTGTGTCGTGAATGGTGAGTGTCACAGAGCCACTTGCCAGGACACGAATCTCTACCAGAACATTGCGGATCTCGATGGGCAGTTTTTTTAAAAGTGCGATAGCAACACTTCGATCTACAGGCGAACTTGCAGATATTGTAATTTTCGTAGATGTGGGCGCTCCAGAGAGTTCAAAAAATACGTTTCCGCCATCCACGAAACCACTGCCGTATCTAGCCACAGGAACTCTCGCCCAGAGATGAATTGCGACCGCCCCTGAAATCCAGTTGCGAGATACTCGAGAATGATCTACCCATGAAATTTTCTCAATCGAATTCTGAACTACGCGCGGTTCTAAGCGAGCAAGTTTTTCTCCCACAGAGATCTGGGATTTATCAAGGACCAAAGTCTTACTCGAAGCATCGGGTGCGCCTTCAACCGAGATGGACTTTACACTGAATATCGATGACCACCCGAGCACATATGCAGCTGCCGAGAGTAGAACTAAAATTAGAACTGTGCGAATTCTGGATTTAGCTTTGCTCACTACTGGGGGAATCTCTTAGCAAGTGCATCAACAATTATTCCCGAAAGGGAGCTCACATCCCCAGCTCCTAATGTCAAAATTACATCTCCGGCTTTGGCTTCAGCAACAACTGCTTCTGTGGCGGACATGAAATTGGGTTCAAAAAATCCCCGCTGCATCTTTTTAACAATGGAGGCAGCACTGACTCCGGGTATTGGTTTTTCGCTCGCTCCATAGACTTCAAGTACCCAGGCTAAATCTGCTAAATCTAAGGCGATGGCAAATTCATTAACGAATGCTTTCGTACGAGAATATCGATGAGGTTGAAATACAATGAGTACTCGTCCATCAGTGGCATAACGGCGGGCTGCCGTGAGAGTTGCTGCAATCTCAGTAGGGTGGTGGCCATAATCATCAATCACTCGTATGCCGTGGACTTGTCCTTTAAGTTCGAAACGGCGCCCTGTTCCGCGAAAAGTTGCTAAGCCCGCTAGTAATTCAGCGGCAGGCAGATTCAGGGCTAGCCCCGCTGTCAGTGCACCTGCCGCATTAAGTAAATTGTGATGACCAGGCACATGAATTTCAATCACACCAATGGAGCGACCACGCCATAGCGCCCTGGCGCGTGAACCCCCTGGCTCTAACTCAATACGGTCAATATGTAAATCTGCCCCCTCATTGACTCCATAAGAATATGTAGCGCAAGAAGAGGTACTGCTACCAAGGGATGTAGATCCAGCGTCATCTGCGCAGTAGACCAAAAATCCTTCAGGCGAAATTGTTGTAACGAACTTTGCGAATGCATCCACTACTGATTCAGGCGTCGGAAAATAATCCACGTGATCGTGCTCAACATTTGTAACAATTGCACCAAAGGGTCGGTATTCGACAAAGGAGCCATCAGATTCATCAGCTTCAGCAATGAAGAACTCTCCAGTCCCGCGGTGAGCGTTAGAACCTGAAACGCTGAGTGTGCCGCCAATTGCAAAAGATGGGTCTTCCCCGCAACTTTGAATTGCAACGGTCAACATCGATGTCGTTGTGGTCTTTCCATGGGTTCCAGCAACCGCAACACTTCGCGAACCAGACATCAAAATTGCAAGTGCCTGTGCGCGGCTGAACTGAATAATGCCTAATTCTTGAGCCCTTTGGATCTCTGGATTCGAACCAGAGATGGCGGATGAGAAAACGAGGAAATCTGCACCATCCACATTGGAAGCATCGTGACCTTCTGACACCACGACACCGATTGCACGCAGTCCAGATAAAACAGATGAGGCCTTTTCATCAGAACCACTGACACTGATTCCATGGGTTGTCATGATGCGAGCCAGGCCGCTCATTCCGGAACCGCCCACGCCAACAAAGTGGACTCGCTTACCAATTAATTGGTCGAGTGAATACTTCATGAATGGCTCTCTTTGATCGCACGCTCCATCAAATCCACAATATTGCTAGAAGCGTTCAAATCATCAGTGAGGCCACTGGGTGAATTATTTGCGGATTGGAACAGGAGGGAATCAATATTGTCTAGCAGCCATTGGGCGGTGAAATCTCGCTGTGCAACGACGATGGCGCGTCCATCTTCAACCAAGGAGTCAGCATTTCGTGCCTGCTCGCCATTGCCAATTGCAAGAGGAACAAAAACCGCCATCTTTCCTAAGGCAGCAAATTCGGCGCATGTGACTGCGCCGCTTCGTGCGATTACTAAGTCCGAACCCAGATAAGCCGCTGGCATGTCTTCAATATATTGGACTGCTTTATAGAGTGGAGTTGTCTTGCCAATTGGGTTCTTGGGGCCTACCGAATGCAAAACTTGGATTCCCAATGCACCTAACTTATCTTTCGCAAGTGCAATTTCATCGTTCAAAGAACGAGAGCCTTGAGAGCCACCAAGTATCACAACAGAAGGGTGCGTAGGGTTCCATCCCAAACGCACCTTTGCAGCCGTACGCGCACTAACCCAATCCTTAGCGCTCTCTCGCGCTGAAATTTCAACATCCCAGCGGAGTGGTAGGCCAGTATGAGTAGCGCCAGCGAATCTTCCTCTTTTGATTTCATGGGCGACTGCCAAATATTTTGTAAACCGTGATCCCAGAGAATTGGCCCAACCAATTTTTGCGTTGGCATCGTGAATCACAATCGGAATTCTTCGCATCGCAGCAGCCACATACACCGGAGCACACACGTAGCCTCCGAAACCGATAACGGCATCTGCTGGAGCCAGAGCCCGATATGCAACCACGATAGATCTAAAAAACTTCACTGGGAAAGCAATTGCATCTAGATTCGCAGTTCGAGGGGCGGCTATTTTCGGGATCATGCGTAATTCAAATCCTGCAGCAGGAACTAAGGAAGCCTCAAGCCCTTGGGATGTGCCCAAGAAAATGGCGCGATCGTCACTGTGTCGAAGTTTCCATTGACGAGCCACAGCCAAAGCGGGTTCGACATGTCCAGCACTTCCGCCACCAGCAAAAAATATAGTCTTCGTCATCGCGCCAACTTTTTGATCGCAGGGGCGATTGCTGGATCACGCATGGCCGCACCAAGTACAAACCCAAGAGCTAGATACGTGGCCAACAACGACGACCCACCATAGGAAACCAACGGAAGAGTTACCCCGACAACGGGCAAAACGCTCGTCGCTGATCCGATATTGAGAACTGTTTGGATCGCAATCCAACACCCAATACCAGCGCATGCATATCTCACCATCGGATCGTTGGCGCGCAGAGCGATTCTGAAGATCGAAAAGATGAGTGCTGCAAGTAAAACTAGAACGCAAAGAGTCCCAACAAGTCCTAGTTCTTCACCAATTACCGAAAAAATAAAGTCAGTGTGCGCCTCTGCTAAATTCCCCCACTTTTGCCGACTTGCCCCTAGCCCTACGCCGAACAATCCGCCCGTTGCAAGTCCCATAATGCTGTGCGCTGGTTGCCACCCAGCCAATTTGTAATACTCAGGTGAAAAGGGATGCAGCACCACCAACAATCTGCGCATCCGATTTGGAACGCTCACAATAAGAATTGCTACTGCAGTCAAACCGAATATTGAGGTCAAGCCGATCCATCGCAATGGAATACCAGATACAAAAAGCAAACCGACAAGGATGGCAGCAAAAACTGCAGTAGTCCCTAGATCTGCGCCAACCATGATCAGCACCATAACGGCGAGATACCCAGGAACAAGTAGCGCAATCACATTTGTTTGAGCCTGCAGATTGCCCTCTCGCTTTGCAAGCATCGAAGCGGCCCATAAAATCATAAAGAATTTTACAAACTCACTTGGTTGCAAGATGACTGGACCAAAGCCAATCCAATTTCGATTGCCTCCAACGGTATGTCCGATTCCAGGAATTTGAATCAGCAACAAAACGCCAATAGAGCCCAAGAGTGAGTATCTTCCAAGTGAGCGCCAACGTTCTAACGGCAAGCGTGAAGCCAAATAACCCAATGGAATCGCCAGAATAAGAAAGAAGAATTGGCGCAAAACAATTGCGTATGTAGATCCGTTAGTTTCCAAGGAGTGAATGGAGGAAGCCGATAACACCATCAGAAGTCCTAGTGCCGAAAGTGCGGCTGTACTTCCAAGAAGTAAATAGTAGGAACTTAATGGTTTTGATAGAAAGTGTTGTTGCTTCATGCTTCCACCACTAACTTCTTCACGGCTGCCCTAAATTGATCCCCACGATCGGCATATGAAATAAATTGATCCATAGAAGCGCAGGCTGGTGCCAGCATTACTACATCACCCGGTTGAGCCAATCGTTTGGCTTCCAAAACTACTCGTTCCATCAATGTTGCCAATTGAGGTGGATCCGGATTGATGCGCACTATCGGAACCTGCGGGGCCTGAAGAACAAGTTGTTGAGCAATGAGTTCGCGATCTGCTCCAATAAGAATTGCTGCCCTAATTCGGCTTTTGGTTCGCGAAATCAACTGATCCATCGTGGCGCCTTTAGCCAATCCTCCAGCAATCCATACGACAGATAGTTGGGAAGCCAAGGACGCTGCGGCTGCATGTGGGTTAGTTGCTTTCGAATCATTGATCCAAGAAACTCCACCTACTTCGGCTACAACCTCAATCCGATGTCGGCCAGGATGAAAAGTTTGAGTAGCACTTCGAATATCTTCGTAAGAAACCCCAACCGATCTGGCCAGCGCCGCGGCGGCTAATGTATTTGAAACACTATGTGGTGCAGCTGGATGAACATCATCTAACTGCGCTAAGACTGAAGCCTCTTGTGGGTCAGAAACAAATGCACGATCGATTAAGAGATTCTCAACCAGGCCAATCTCGCCCGGAGAAGGGGTGTCGAGTGAAAAGAAAACCTTACGTCCTTGCCAATGCTGGGTTGCTCGGACAACATCTCCATCATCGGCATTCAATACGGCAAGCTCTGTTCGATCCAAGATTCGTACCTTTGCTGCCACATATTTAGAAAACGATCCGTGCCAGTCAACATGATCATCGGCAATATTTAAAAGTGCACTTGCATGGAACTCAGGGGAATTGCTCCATTGCAATTGGAACGAAGAAAGTTCAACAACTAGAAAATCAAATTTCTCAGGATTAGTTATCGCCTCAACGATTGTCTCTCCGACATTGCCACACGCCCGTGCTTTCAAGCCGCCTTGTCGCAACATTGCGGTAGCCAGTTCCACTGTCGAAGTTTTCCCGTTTGTGCCAGTCACGGCTAACCAATTTTGCTTAGGCGCAATTTCGATTTTCAACTGCCACGCAAGATCGACTTCACTGACTAAGGGGAAGTTTTTGCTCCTAAGGTGCGTAACAAGTGGATGATCTTGACGCCAACCCGGCGATACAACGACAAAATCCCAATCTGAACTTTTGGCTGTCTCTAACGTGATTACTTTTTCTCCAGTGCGGGTCGAATCTTCATCCACCATCGCAACGTGCAAGCCCCTAGCGCTGAGAACTTTGGTGACCGCTTTTCCGGTAACTCCTGCCCCCAACACCAAAACATTGGCGTTCTTAACATTCAAAAATGAAACCACTACTACTTCGCCACCCATTGCGCATAAAACAAGCCCAAGCCCAGGGCCACACAGAGCCCGGCGATAATCCAAAATCGCAATACGATCGTTACTTCGCCCCAACCTAGGAGTTCAAAGTGATGTTGTAGGGGCGCCATTTTGAAAACTCTCTTGCCACCAGATGCCTTGAAATAGAGACGCTGAATGATCACAGACATGGTGATGATTACGAACAATCCCCCCAAAGGAACAAGTAACAACTCGATTCGCAGTGTTGCCGCTAATCCTGCCAGCGCGCCGCCAAGTGCTAACGAACCTGTATCGCCCATGAAAATCTTTGCCGGCGAAGCATTCCACCAAAGAAAGCCGGTGCATGCGCCAGCAAGTGAGGCAGCTAGTACAGCAAGGTCCAGAGGATCTCTCACGTTGTAACAGTTGATGCCAGGGGTTACAGCACACCCTTGACCAAATTCCCAGACTCCGATGAGAACAAAAGCAAGAAATGTCATAACCGCTGCGCCAGTAGCTAAACCATCAAGTCCGTCGGTGAGATTGACGGCATTGCTTGTCCCAATCACCATGAAAACAATCCAAATGACCACCAACACTGGTCCCAAATTTAAGGAGGTGTCTCTCAGTGTAGATAAATGTAAGGAAACAGGGGTTAAGCCATCGACGTCAGCGAAATGGATTGCAAGGTTGCCAAATATGGCAGCAAATAACCCTTGACCAATTATCTTTTGACGACCCGTTAAACCAAGTGATTGTTGCCTCGAAACTTTAAGCCAGTCGTCGAGAAAACCAACGAAACCCAAAGTTGCCATAAGTCCCATAACCAGCATTGCCGAAATACTTACTGGCACAGAAGTGACTAAGTGGCCGATGAGAAATCCAATAAAGGAACCAAGAATAATAATGATCCCACCCATTGTGGGAGTACCACGTTTAGTTTGATGCGATCTGGGTCCATCATCGCGAATGATCTGACCATACTTTTTGCGATTCAAGCCACGAATCAAAACTGGCGTTCCGAATAAAGAAATCATGAGAGCAATGGCTCCAGCGATCAGAATTTCTCTCACTCGACTAATCCCACCCTCTCGTTCCAATTCTCGATAATGTTTGCTGCTAACTCTTCCATTCTTTCGGCTCTAGATGCCTTAACAAGGACGACATCTCCTTCAGCAAAATCCTTCGAGAGCTCCACAGCCAACGCCTTCGACGGGTAAAAGTGAGTACTCATCTCCCCTTGCTTGTTGACATCAGCGCCATACTCTGGCGTCCCAACACAAACGAGATGGTCAATCCCCAAGCTTTCAGCAAGGGTGCCAATAGATGCATGTTCTTGATCTGAAGACGCGCCGAGCTCGTGCATCTTTCCCAAAAAGGCCCAGGACTGTCCACCGCGTTCTTGTGCAAACAGTGCCAGAGTCCGTAAAGCTGCCGCGGTGGATTCCGGGTTGGCGTTGTATACATCATTAATAAGAAGAAGATTTGATAATTCGTGGAGTTCCATTCGCCACTTATTGACAACTTCGGCTGTAGACAACCCGCCCGCGATAACATCAAGTGGAATCCCTAAGCCAGTTGCGACGGCAGCAGCAGCGAGTGCGTTTGCAATTTGATGTGAGCCGACAAGTCGAAGTCCAACCGCCGCGCGCCCCTCGGGAGTCACTAAATCGAAATGCGCCCTACCTTCACGCATATCAATATCACTTGCTCGTATGTGGGCCTCATGCGTTTCTCCAAAGGTGATCACACTGCTTTTCAAACCATTTCCCATTTTCGGAGTGAATTCGTCATAGCGTCCCAGAATTGCAATTCCCTCTTCGTCCAAGGCCTCAACTAGTTCAGCTTTTGTGGATGCAATTGCCTCAAGAGATCCAAACTCGCCCACGTGCGCACTTCCCACTTTGAGAACAACTCCGATGTTGGGTGCCGCCATAGTGCTCAAAGCTTTGATATCGCCCTTATGTCGAGCCCCCATTTCAACAATGCAGTATTTTGTAGATTCGGCGCACCTCAGTAGCGTGAGAGGGACGCCTAGTTCATTATTGAATGAGCCAACGGCCGCTATTGTGGAATCAGCCATCGAGAGTATCCACGACAGCAAATCTTTACTGGTCGTTTTTCCCTGAGAGCCGGTTATCCCAATTACAACCAGATTCGGCAACTGCCTGCGCACATAAGCTGCGAGCAAACCAATCGCTGCAACAACATCTTTCACAACGATGCATGGACCGTCAATCTTCTGTGATGAAAGAACCAGAACGGCTCCTTGTTTCAGCGCCTTGCCTGCAAAATCATGCCCATCGACATGTTCACCTTTGAGTGCTAAGAAGATTGATCCTCGGGCAACATCTCTAGAATCGATACTAGGTGGCGCGGTCACGACTAAATCTCCAGTTGCATGCAATTGCCCGTCCACGATTTTTGCTATTTCTTGGGCACTCAATGCGATCATGATCGCCCCTCAATCGCCTGGGCTAGGAGGAGTCGGTCATCAAATGGATGAATGATCCCTAGTATCTCTTGACCAAGTTCATGACCTTTCCCAAGAATGATGACAACGTCGCCATCATTTGCGACTTTTACAGCCTGCTCTATTGCAGTTTTACGATCGAGCACTACACGTCTAGTTGTCGAAAGCTCCACCGAATCCACCATCTGGCGAAGGATTTTTTCCGGATCTTCAGAGCGCGGATTATCACTGGTGAAGATTGCGATATCACTTCCAGCAACAAGAGCTTCACCCATTAATGGCCGCTTAGAAGAATCGCGATCCCCGCCACAGCCCAACACAGCAATCACTTTGCCATCTGTCATTTCCCTGCATGCGCTCAGAACTCGCGAAACGGCGTCTGGAGAGTGCGCATAGTCAACAAATGCTCGGAAATTTTGCCCGATATTGATCGGCTCCAAACGACCTTGAGCACCTGTCAGCACCGCAAGCGCTCCTGCAATATCTAAACTATCTACTCCGCTTTCAAATGCAATTGCAACTGCAAGAAGCACGTTGTCAAGGTTGAAGTTTCCATGAAATGGGATTGATCCTTCGATCAAAATTCCTCCGACGCCCCGTATAGCAACATCAAACCCCGCTGATGTGGCGACCGCATTCACGTAACTCCAGTCAGCTTTTGCGTCGTATCGAGAAATTCGCACAGTTGGCAGTTGTGTCTGTCCAAGCAAACGTATGCCGAATTCAGTGTCCCCATTAATAATTGCTAGATCCGCATACTCAAATGTAAAAAATGAAGCCTTCGCTTGAAAGTATTCCTCCATCGTGTGATGGAAATCTAAATGATCTTGGGTCAAATTTGTAAAAGCAGCAATATTGAAATGTGAACCCTTAATCCGTGAAAGGCTCATCGCGTGACTTGAGACTTCCATCGCTAGATTTCGTACATGTCGCTCTCGCATGGTTGCAACCAGTGCTTGAAGGTCTGCGCTCTCTGGCGTCGTGCGCTTACTAGCCACAACATCTCGTCCAATTCGAGTTTCAACTGTCCCAATCAAGCCGCTTTCATGACCAGCGTGAGTCCAAATCTGATGGAGCAACGTACTTGTCGTCGTTTTGCCATTTGTTCCAGTAATTCCCACAGAAAAAATGTCACGGGTTGGTTCGCCATAAAACCAAGCACTCAAATCTCCTGCCGCGCTTCGGGGATTTTCAACAACAACCACTGGCATGCCTTCGCAGAGCATTGATCCCTCGGCGTCGGTTAGAACCGCCTTAGCCCCAAGTTTTTTCGCATCCTTGGCAAATCGCGCGCCGTGGAATTTCTCTCCGGCAAATGCTAAAAACAGATCTCCCTCCTGGATCTCAGTGCTGTTATGGGTCATTCCTGAGATTAGGAGATCTCCGCTTTTAGTTTGCACACCGAGGAGGCTCGCGATACTGGCAAGAGATTTAGTGACAGGAAAAAGTGGGCGCTCCATTAATTTTTTGCCTTCTGTACCTGAGCTTCAGTTAATGGATAGGGAGTAACTTTCGTATAAGTTGGAGCGACGTGGCGCGATTGCAATACAAATGACATCACTTTTTTGAAAACAGGAGCTCCTAGGGTGCCACCCCAGTGAATTCCTTGTGGCGCTTGGATCGTCACGCTCACCACATATTTTGGTTGATCAGCTGGAGCAAAACCAATAAACGAAGCGGTGTATCCCTTATAACAATGGCATGTGTCGTCCACTCGCATTGCGGTGCCAGTTTTTCCAGCAACTCGATAGCCTGCGATTGCTGCCTCAGGTGCAGTGCCGTTTGCCGAAACAACACTCTCCATCATGAGTCGCATTTTCATCGCTGTCTCTGGACTTACAACCTGGACACTTGATCGTTTTACCGCTGGTGTGAAAAGTCCGTTTGAATCGCTCGTGCCTGCAATTACGGTAGGTGAAACGCGTACCCCGTTGTTTGCGATCGTAGCGAAGATACTGGTGGCCTGCATTGCCGTAAGTGAATATCCTTGCCCAAAAGCAACAGTCGGAGCAGTCGTTCCACTCCATGTTGATACTGCGGGTAGAACTCCATCGGATTCACCTGCAAGACCTGAACCGGTATTGCTTCCAACTCCAAACTTGCGAAGGTAGTCATACAGGACACTGTTTTTAAGAGTAGCTCCCACTTGGATCGCACCAGTATTACTTGACACAGCCAAAATTCCAGAAGTTGTTAAGCGCTGAGTGGCATGTTTTTGATGATCATGAAAAGTGGTGGTCGAAACTTTTAATCCGTACGGGACGGTAAATACTGAAGTCGGCGTTACGGTTCCCTCTTGAATCGCAGCAGCGAGAGTCATCACTTTTCCGGTGGAGCCAGGCTCGTAGACATCTTGCACAGATGGGTTCTTCATCGCTAGAAGCGACACATTCTTTGTGTTGTTCGGATCAAAAGTCGGCGCAGTAGCGTGCGCCAAAATTTCTCCTGTTTTTGGGTCCATGACTATTACGGTTCCGCTTAATGCGTGGGCGGATTTAACTGCCTGCAAAATGGCTTGTGAGGCGACCCATTGAATGTCGCGATCAACGCTCAGGCGAATGGTTGTTCCCGTTCTCGCTGTAATCAATTCTTGTTGGGAGCCTGGAATCTGAGCGCCATATCCATAGGCATACATGTATTTGCCATCAACACCAGAAATGATTGAGTTCTTGCTTGCCTCGAGACCGGTTGCGCCAACCCCTTCTTGATTCACAAAACCAATTAAGGATGCGATCAGCGAACCAGATGGATATTCGCGGGTGTATACGCGTTCGGCAAAGAATCCGAAAATCTTCTTACTCAAGTTCGTTCGGTCGAGCCCGTCGTTGTAGTGCGCAAAGGCCGCAGTCAAAGCGCTCCACTGGGCAGGTGAAACATCGCGCGCCACCATTTTCCATAGGTGCTTGCCGGTGATTAGTGCTTGAACATCTGCTGGCGACATTTGCAATATGGGGGCTGCAATTTCTGCGGCCTTAATTGGATCCTTGATTAGCGTTTGATCCACAACAACGTTGACCGCCGCAACACTTCGAGCGAATTCGACCCCATTAACATCGGTAATCGCTCCGCGGGCGGCAGGCATTATCGTTGTACGCGACATTTCATTTGCGGCCTTAAGTGAATAAGTCTGAGCTTGTACCGCTTGTATATCCACCAAACGAAATGCAAAGAGCATCAAAACCACCATGATTACGGCGATGAGCCAACGGATACGCTCACGTGCCAAAGAGAAATTTCCCATGCTTTAGCCTTGAAAACTGACGGGGGCGAGGGATGGTGGGGTTAAATCCAAGAAAGTTGGTGCCTGCGACTCGATCATGCCCAACGATTTGGCACTGGACGCCAACTTCTGAGGCGACGATGCCGATGCGATCTCTCGCATGAGCGCTTCCTTCTGATCACTTAACATTGTTACCTGTTGGTTGAGGCGATGTAGTTCAAATGCATCTTGCGCTAAAAGCGTGTTAATTGTGAGAAGTAGAAGTAACCCAACTGCGGCTACTACAGAAACGAAGGTGACAAAGTATTTATGATCAACTTTTTCTCCGGGTGCGACGTCAGGGACTAGGCGAAGTGCTGCCTGTGCAGATTTCTGGGCAACGATCTTGCGAGAACGTGTAATTGCAGGAGCAAATGAAGTCATCGCCATTACGCAGCCACCCTTTGAATCGCCCGTAACCGCACCGACTGTGAACGCGAATTGTGGATTACTTCGCTCGCATCGGCTGTTTCGGAGTTTTTAATTACGAGTGAAAATTTGGCTGCAAGTTCGGGAAGTTCTACCGGTAGATCCCTTGGAGTTCCAGATGCGCTTACACGAACAAAAAGTTCTTTCACGATTCGATCTTCAAGAGACTGGAAGGACATAACCACCAGTCGCCCACCAACCTCTAGCGCGTTCAGGGCCGCAGGTAGTGCTCTAGTCAATGCTCCAAGCTCATCATTAACGGCGATACGCAAAGCTTGGAAAGTGCGCTTGGCTGGGTTGCCTCCAGTGCGACGTGTTGCAGCTGGAATATTCTCTTTCACAAGCGTTGCTAAGTAAGAAGTCGAATTCAATGGAGCGATATCTCGTTCGCGAATAATGGCGTCAACAATGCGTGGGGCAAATCTTTCTTCACCGAAAGTTCGCAAGATTGAAATAAGTTCACCTCTGCTTGAATTATTGACAATGTCAGCAGCTGTCGGACCTTGACTCCGATCCATGCGCATATCGAGGGGGGCATCTTGAGAATAAGAAAATCCTCGTTCGCTGCGATCTACTTGCATCGAGGAAATTCCTAAATCAAACAAAATGCCATCAACTTTTGTATACCTAGCATTTTCAATGACTTCCAAGATTTGGTCATAAACTCCATGAAAACTTTGGAACCGATCACCGAAGCCAGATAGCCGCTCAGTTGCAAGTGCGATGGCTTCGAGGTCTCGATCAATTCCAATTACGGTCAAGTGTGGAAACTTAGCTAGCAGCGCTTCAGAGTGCCCGCCCAGACCTAAGGTTGCATCCACTACGACTGGTGATGGACTCTTCTGTATTGATGGAGAAAGCAAATCAATACATCGATCAAGCATTACTGATACGTGCTCTGCCATAACCTGCTCCCCCTTCTATCTCTTGGCTCTCGTTGAACGTAAATTTCTTATCTAGATCTTCTTCCGCTCTCTACTCTGGTCACCGCCGGCCGACGGAACTTTGTTGCCAACGGCGCCGGGGAAGGGGCGCCGGTGAGTTAGGTCGGCGGTGGCCACAAGAGAGAGCCACATCAATTCATTTGTTATGAAGTTTTAGAACAGTCCGGGGAATACCTCCTCGGAGACATCAGCGAAACCCTTCTCGCGATCTGCGAGGTACTCACTCCATGAAGTTGAATCCCAAATTTCAACGCGAGTATTTGCGCCAATAACTACGCACTCTTTTGCTAAACCTGCATAGGTGCGCAAACCTTGTGGGATTGTGATACGTCCTTGACGATCTGGAATTTCATCGTGCGCGCCTGCAAACATCACGCGCATGTAATCGCGTGCAGATTTCGCAGTAACTGGCGCTTGTCTTAATTGTTCTGTGATAGTTGCAAATTCATTTGAAGGAAAAACATATAAACAACGTTCTTGCCCTTTAGTAATTACTAATCCAGCAGCTAATTCATCGCGAAATTTTGCGGGAAGAATGAGGCGACCCTTCTCATCCAGGCGAGGTTCGTGGGTGCCAAGAAACATTTCTTCGGTCCCCTTCCCCAGGTCCCTAGGTAACGATTCCCCACTTTACTCCCTTTCTCTCCATTTTCAACCACCTTCCACCCTTTTAGCCCCCTCGCCTCCCCACTCCTCCCCCCGATTCGAGGGCGCGATGTCAGGGATTGGGCCCAGCGCAACTCCAAGGGTTAGCTGATCGCCCGCATTGACAAGGGGCCATTCGGGCAGAAAAAAAGGGCCCTACGGGCCCGGTCAATCAGATCGCCTCTACCTACTTGTCGAAGTTGCGTCGCTCCCAGCGATCTTCTAAGCGTGAATTGATGCTGCGTTTTCCTCTTTTAGAAGCTTTGGGTGCTTTATATGCGCTCATGCCAGTAGCTGCAGCGATCGCCAAGCTCACTCCCCCTAGGGAGATCAGAAAGCCGAAAATTCCTAAGGCAATTGCTTTTGAAATCAGTCCGGCAAAAAGGGTGACTAGTCCACCCAAGATAAGGGATATCCCAAGCAGCACTCGAGTACGTCCAGGATAGAGACGGGTGCCGGTCAGAGTTGAAACAAGACCGGGATCATCAACAGAGAGCGCTTCTTCCATCTCGGCAAGGAGGGCGCGTTCATGCTCTGATAACGGCATTGCATCCCCTTTCACGCTCAAATCTCCTACAGCCCCACAATAGGACATCCTTCTCAAGATTGCATAGTTAGGGTAATTATTTCGGTGTTTCGGGTTCGATCAGTCGCCCCGGACGCACGCTTCCAGCTCCAAATCGGGCCTGGGCCTTATCCACCGCCCCTTCGGCCTGCCTCCACCCGCGCTCTCGGGCGCCCAAAAGCATCTGCTCGGGAGCATCTGCCTCCAAATTCTCAAGGCTCACTCCTACTAACCGCAACCGCGCACCATCGATTCGTAAGGCTTTATAAAGATTTTTTACCACGTCATAAATGTCGTGTGAACTATCAACAGCAAGTGGCAAAGTTTTTGAACGACTAATTGTCGTGAAATCTGCATAACGCACTTTGATGGAAATAGTTTTTGCAAACAGCGAACGCTCTCGTAATCTGCCTGAAGCTTTCTCCGTCAAACGCAAGAACTCTTGCAAAATTATTTCTGGGTCATCAATATCACGAGGAAAAGTTTCGGCTGCGCTGATACTTTTTTCTGGCTCATCTGAGACAACGTCCCTATAGTCGCGGCCCCACGCTAATTCATAAAGCGATGCACCAGTTGCTTCACCCAAAGCTCGAATCAAAGTTGCGCGAGGTGTATTTGCAACATCTGCAACTGTGCGCAACCCCAATCGTTCGAGGGCTTCTGCAGTTTTTGGCCCCACTCCCCATATTGCTTTGACTGGAAGCGGATGAAGAAAGGTAAGGATGCGATCGGATGGAATTTCTAAAATGCCATTTGGTTTGCATCGCCCCGATGCAAGTTTGGCGATGAACTTTGATGGCGCTATGCCTACCGAACATGTGATGCCTTCAGTGGCTTCCACCTTTGCGCGAATGGCAACAGCAATCTGGCGACCAGTGCCCAGTAATCGTTGAGCACCAGTAACATCCAAGAAGGCCTCATCCAAGGAAATTGGCTCGACCATTGGTGTAAATGAATGAAAGATCTCCATCACGTGCTCGGAAACTTCGCTGTAACGAGCGTGATTGGGGGCAATAAAAATGGCGTGTGGTGCAAGGCGCTGCGCCTTACTCACCGGCATCGCGGCATGAATTCCAAAGGTACGGGCTTGGTAATTGGCAGATAGCACCACACTTCGTACCCCTGCACCAACCACTACCGCCTTACCTTTGAGTGATGGGTCGTCGCGTTCGGCTACGGAGGCATAGAAGGCATCCATATCTACATGCAAGATTGTTGCTGTGCTCACGTCACGAGAGTACTTCTACTAGTACGCCATTTTTCGTAAGCGACACCTAACTCCCATGCCCCTGTTGCTCGTAATGAGACTCCTCTAGGACCAGTGCGCCTTACTTGTCCGCGAACAAGAAAAAGCCAAGAATTAAAGAGCACGTTGGCATACTGCTCTTGAACATCGGTAAAGAAAGTCGCGTCGTTGCATCCATAGCCATCTTCAATCGTCAAGAAAAGAACTCGCTTGCCAGAGCGTACGGGCGGAGTCTGCAGAGCCACTTTTACTCCAGCGACTAAAACTGATGCACCAGAGCGTTGTTTCAAAAGATCAGAAGAACGCACTGCGCCAATCTCGTTGAGAAAATCTGCGTAAAACTCAAGAAGATGGTGTGAAACATCCACGCCAAGATGGTGTATCTCATGGCGAACTTTTTCATCTGACTTTAAATCTGGTAACCCACTAGAAATAAGATCAGGCGGTGCAAAGCCAAGATTTAGTTGGCCTCCACCTAATGAAGCAACTGCTGAGCGTTGAAGATCATTGAGATGAAGTAGCAAATCTCTACGGTTAATCGAGCTGTCTCCAATTTTATGGAGCTCATCAAATCCTCCAACAAGAATAAGTCGCTCGGTTGTGGGTGCACAGGCGCCAGAGCGGCGATAAAAATCAGATAGATCTGCATATGGCTGCCCACTAATAATGGAATCGACTTCGGCTGAACTGATTCCAGATAAATCAGCTAACGACATCCGAATTGCATACCCTCGAGCATCTGGCAAAACTAAAGAGCGTCCAGTGCTAGGAGCATCAATGAGTGCAACTGGCGCTCGTGCAGTTGTGGGATCTACCCGCTCGACTCGATACGTCGCATCAGAACGATTGACGTCAACTCCGGTAATAGCGATACCTATTTGACGGGCATCTTCAACAATCAGACGTCGGGGATACATTCCGGGATCATGCGTCAAAACACCTGCAATAAAGGCTGCTGGGTGATGCGCCTTGAGCCATGCCGATTGATATGTCGGCAGAGCAAAAGCTGCAGCATGCGCTTTGCAGAACCCAAAGGATGCAAATGCCCGCAAGACATCCCAGACGGAACTCACTGTTGAATTGTCATACCCACGAACCTGAGCTGCGCTGAAAAACCAATCACAGATCTCCTGTTGATTTTCTCTATCTCCCAGCGCTCGACGCTTTTCATCAGCCGAGGCAAGAGATATCCCCGTCATAATGGAAATAATAGAAATCACTTGTTCGTGAAAGACAACAACGCCTTCTGTTTCGCGCAAAGTTTCGTAAAGATCGGGATGAATAATCTGTGCTTGGCTCCACCCATGTCGAGCTTTAAGAAAAGGAGTGATCATGTCGCTTTTAACTGGCCCGGGGCGAAAAAGCGAAATATCGATGATTAGATCTGTAAACGTTTCTGGTGCTAACTTGCCAACAAGTTCGCGCTGGCCCGGACTTTCAACCTGAAAAATACCCAAAGTCCTAGTAGATGCGATCAGATCAAAAGTAGCCGGATCATCAAGTGCAATTGCATCAATATCAATTGCTTCTTGCTCTACTCGTTCTACCTCCTTGATCGCGTAAGCAATAGCTGACTGCATCCGGACTCCCAAGATATCCAGTTTGAGTAAGCCCACCGCCTCAACGCCATCTTTATCAAACTCCACCATCGGATAACCGCTTGCATTGACTTGCAATGGCGCACGATCAAGAAAGGCTCCATCAGATAAAACGATGGCGCATGGGTGCATCGCCAGGTGGCGAGGTAGGCCATCAAGACGCTGGGCTAGTTGGATAGTCATTGCAACAAGTGGGTTCTTAAGGTTGATGCCACGTAGTTCGGGCAAACTTGATAGTGCTTGTGAAATATTTCGTGCACGCACATGCGGCAGGGATTTGGCAAGCATGTCGATTTCTGCAGAAGGCAGGCCTATCGCAGCTCCGGTATCGCGAATTGCATGGCGTGCACGATAGGTATCAAACATTGCAACAGTGGCGCAGCGTGAAGTATTACCTGGTATTTTCCAATTGGGATCGCCATAGCGTGCAAAAACTAGATCATATATTTCAAGTCGACGGGCAGATTCGACATCAATATCAATATCTGGAAGTGCTCGACGAAGCGGAGAACAGAAACGTTCCATCAATAATCCATGTTGCAAAGGATCAACACCAGAAATACCTAGAAGATGGCAGATAAGCGAACCAGCACCACTGCCACGGGCTGCGACGCGAATGTCAGCAGATCTAGCCATGTCGGTAATGTCGGCAACGGTAAGAAAATATGACTGATAACCCAGCGTTGCCACCGTCGCCAGTTCGTCATCTAAACGCTGGCGGGCTTTGGCGATTGTTGCACTATCGCTATAGCGCCGATGAAGTCCAGCCTCGGATCGGGTGCGCAAGATCGATTGCATCTGTTGTGATGAATTAGCCCCAACAACATGTGGCTCAGGAAGATGAATGCCGCCAAGACCAATATCTGCGGTGGGTGAAAGTATTGCGCGCTCAGCCCATTCTTGCGTTGTTGCTAAAAGTTGGTGGGCGTTACGCTCTCCGCCAGCACGCGCAATCTCGTTAGCAATTGCCACCATCTCATCGCTAGATTTTAAAAATCCTTCAGCATTCTTGCGCTCGACATGGCGCGCATCCAATGGCACCAGCAACCTTGCGGAATCCAAAATGTCAGCAATCGGGCCATCCTCGCGATTACGCATGCGCGCCGCATTGGTAATAAGCGCTGGAATCTCGTTATCACGGGCAAAAATCAGTGATCGAGCTGCGTGTGCACTAGAACGCGGGCCATCTCCAGCAACAAGATGAGAAACGCATTCAATGGCATTGTCTAGAAAAAATTCACGAGTGCGCATAAATCTCTCACGAGCAAGATCGGGGCGCCGACCGGTAATCGCTATACCAGCAGGTGAGTCTGGGCCATGCAAAGCCAGAAGATTGCAGCTGTACTCGTTAAAGCGTTGCAGGAATTCAAAAGTAAGTAGAGGTGATTTCCTGCGTTCTAATCCCCCATCAGAATATGTGTGTAGACAAGTAAGCAATCGGCAAAGAGAGCGCCATCCACCATCACCATGGGCTAAGAGTGTGATGCGAGCGCGCTGGGATCTTCGATCAGCGCCATCTAAATCGATAGCGAGGTTGATACCGATGATGGGGGCAATGCCGTACTCAACACAACTGTGCGCGAATGAAATTGCTCCCGCTAAGCCATCGCGATCAGTCAGCGCCAGAGTTGGCATCTGATACGCACTCGCCTGCTCCACAAGATCCTGAGGCAAAGTTGTGCCGTATTTCAAGGAGTAAGCACTCTGCACATGCAGATGAATAAAGGTGCTCATTAGATAGATGTGATGCGCCAGGTGCCGTTAATTTCATCGCGTTCGAGTTCGAAGGTTGCAAGTGCACCGATAGGCGCCGCCTCTACTCGCCAGAGAGCGCGAGCGCGGTCATCGGGTCGATAGAGACCATCGCTGATGCGGTTCCACCATCCCCCTGCTTCACACCATCGCGATAAAACGGCATGAATGCGAAAGTGCTTACCGTTAAAGGTGAACTCCACAGGGGTTGCGCCCTCAGAGTGAACACGGTTGATCTCTGGAATCTGCTTTTCGAACATATGTTCGAAAAATAGCCCCTAGGGCTGACATAGGCAAGCCCGCTGGAAGGACACGCCACAAGAGAGGTGAATAGGCTCAATATAGTTGAAAGTTCAACTATCCTTGCTACGATAGGAAGGTTCTTACCCACCATAAAGGAGATACATGAACGCAGTACTACTAATCGGTCGCATTCTTTTCGCGATGATCTTCATCAATTCAGGCATCGCCCATTTCATGAAACTAGAAACAATGGCTGGCTACGCCAAATATAAGAAGGTGCCCGCTGCCAAGCTTTCGGTAATTGTCACCGGCCTCATGATCCTTCTTGGTGGAATCTACGTAGCCCTAGGCATCTATGCAGACCTTGGCGCTCTTTTGATTGCTATCTTCCTGATCCCTACAGCATTCATGATGCACGCCTTCTGGAAAGAAACTGACCCTACTGCCAAACAGAACGAAATGAACAACTTCTTTAAAAACCTTGCACTGGCTGGCGCAGCACTGACGCTCTTCGTCTTTATCGGACGTGGAGCAGATATCGGATGGCACATTACATCCGCATTCTTTAACTTGAAGTAAAACTTCTTTAAGCAGAAGCCCTGTTGTGCCAACGCACAGCGGGGCTTCTGTCATGATCGGGCAATGGAAATAGTAGGGGCGCTCCTAGCTGGCTCATTTATCGGCGCAGTCCTGGGCTTTATCGGCGCAGGCGGAGCAATGTTGTCGGTTCCACTTCTCATCTATTTCTTTGGCTTTACGCCACATGCTGCATCCACCGCGGCACTTGCAATCGTCTTTTGTGCTGCAGCCTCTGGTGCGATTCCAAAATTTCGAGCCCGCGAAGTCTTAATCCGCGAAGCTCTCACAATCTGGTCCCTAGGGCTTATCACAAATATCGGTGGATCATGGATTGCCCATCGTCTATCAGAGACCGCCATCATCACTGGATTTTCTTTCGTATTGATTTTTGCTGGGACATCAATGCTCATCAAGCCAGTGACCGGGACGGAAAAACGAATGCCGCTGGCAATATTGATTTTGGTCTCCCTTGTGATTGGCCTCATGACTGGTCTATTCGGAATCGGCGGAGGATTCTTGGCGATACCGGTCTTGGTTCTATTTTTTAAAACACCTCAAAATAAAGCCGCAGGTACGTCATTGTTCATCATCTCCATCAACTCACTCACCGCGTTGCTAGGACATCGAAATAACTGGGCAGCAGTGTCTTGGCATATTCCCCTCACGATGGCGTTGACTGCGGTCATAATCGCAAGCCTTGCATCCCATCACAGCTCAAAAGTTTCAGCTGTCCTCTTGAGGCGAGGATTTGCTTACTTGTTGTACTCGGTAGCAGCCTTTACTTTGATTCAGACTTACTTTTTTTAATCGCTCTGGATTGATAACCAGAAAAAATAAACATCACTGCCGGCAGGCCAAATGCAATAGGCAAAGAAGTTACCTGAGCCAGACTTCCCACAAGAGCTGGTCCAACGAAGAACGCACTCAAACCAATGACACCTGCGCGCGCAATTCCAACTCCCGGCGCGATGCCAGGCACTGAACTAGCACCTAAAATGTAAGCAGGCCAAATTGGTCCCATACCTAATCCAGCAATGATGAAACCAATGTTGGTCACGACAAGTGCGCCAATGTGGGAATGAGAAGATAAAGGCACCGCAATCGCAATTGAAATCGCCATCGCGCTACCACCCATGTAGCCACCAATTCGCACAGTTTTTGCTGGCCCAAGGCGCTCTAATACATAATCTCCCATGAACCTGCTGAAGATCATTGCTAAGGCAAAGCACGCAAATCCTGAAGCATTCAACCCCTTCGAGATCCCGATGTGATCGCGCAATAAAATTGTGCTCCAATCACTCACAGAACCTTCTGCAATTAGTGCTCCAAATAATCCAATTCCCATCGCCCACAATGGCGCTACAGATTTTCCAAAAAGTGGAATCTTCGCTTGTGTATCTTCATGTCCTCCATCATGGTCATCAAGTTCGTCATCGAGTAAGTAGGCCACTCCCGGAACAAACAGCACCAAACACAGCAGCCCCACGAAAACCAAATTGAATTTCGGTGTCGTATGCGCAGCAATGACTCCACCGAATACGGTAGTGACAAAAGCGCCGGTACTCCAGAGGGCATGAAAACTCGACATCCATCTTTTCTTTAGGATTTTCTCTACTGCAACCGCTTGCGTGTTCACGCAGATGTCTAATATGGAATATCCCAATCCCATCAAGAAGAGGGAAATGAAAAGCGATAGTGCATTCTTAGAATATGCCATCCCAATTAAACCAAGTGGCATCCAAACGGAAGATACTTTGGCTACTCGCCGCGAAGCAAATGTATGGATGAGGCGACCAGACAATTGCGCACCTACTACAGCGCCCGAGGTTGAACCCATCAACATCAATCCAAATTGGCCATTGTTGAGATGGAGCGAATCTTTGATTTCTGGGATACGAGGCACCCACGCCATTGCAACTACGCCCATAACTCCAAAAGATGCCCACAAAGCATTTCGTGCCCGTGTTGCAGATTGAATTGGGGTGAGGGCAGACATGAGAGGTGGAGCCTACCTCGCCAAATTGCATTTTCTACTATCTTTTCTCCATGTCAGAAGAACATCCGGCGGTTGCAAGAGTTACGGAAGCACTTCTGCGCCATGGTCTATCAACATCAATCACACATTTGTCGGATAGCGCACGAACTGCTGCAGAAGCTGCTGCTGGCCTAGGAATCGAAGTTGGACAAGTCGCCTCCTCCATTGTTTTTAAACTTCCAACTGGTGGACCATTGCTCGTACTTACAAGCGGACGCCACCGCGTGAACACTGAGTTAGTTGCAAAGAATTTGGGAGTTGAAAAGCTTCATCGTGCAGATGCAGATTTCGTTCGCGAACATTCTGGTTTTGCAATTGGTGGCGTGAGCCCATTGGGGTGGATTTCAAAGCCAAAAATTATCCTGATTGATGAAGCGCTAAATGATTTTGAAGTTGTTTGGGCAGCAGCCGGCCACCCTCATGCGGTTTATCCAACTACGTACGCTGAATTAATTAAATGTACAAATGC
>WLPU01000005.1 GCA_009698615.1 Actinomycetota bacterium
GACAGTGCGGGCGCTGGAATGATTGTTGCTGTTATGGGTCTTAAGGACACCACAACTGGCGAAACATTGTGTGACGTTGATAAGACTGTAATTCTAGAATCAATGGATTTCCCAGCTCCAGTTATTTCGGTTGCAATTGAGCCAAAGACGAAGAGCGATCAAGAAAAACTTGGCGTTGCTATTCAACGTCTATCTGAAGAAGATCCAACATTCCACGTCAAGACCGATGAAGAAACTGGTCAGACAATTATCGCTGGTATGGGCGAGCTTCACCTTGAAATTCTTGTAGACCGTATGCGTCGCGAATTTAACGTTGAAGCTAACGTTGGTAAGCCACAAGTTGCATATCGCGAAACACTCCGTAAGAACGTTGATCGTTATGACTACACACATAAGAAGCAGACTGGTGGTTCTGGACAGTTTGCAAAGATTCAAATCGCAATTGAACCGCTTCCAACAGGTACAGAAGGCGGATACGAATTCGTTAATAAAGTCACCGGTGGACGTATTCCTCGCGAATACATCCCTTCAGTTGATGCTGGTTGTAAAGAGGCAATGCAGACAGGTCCTCTTGCTGGTTATCCACTCACCGATGTGCGAGTAACTCTTCTTGATGGCGCTTACCACGACGTTGACTCGTCGGAGTTGGCCTTCAAGATTGCTGGTATCGCAGCGTTTAAGGAAGCAGCAAAACTTGCTGGTCCTGCGATTCTCGAACCAGTGATGGCTGTCGAAGTCATTACCCCTGAAGATTTCATGGGCGATGTCATCGGCGATATCAATAGTCGTCGTGGCCAAATCCAGGCCATGGACGAGCGGTCAGGTGCCCGCATTGTTAGGGCGCTCGTTCCGTTGTCAGAGATGTTCGGCTATGTCGGAGATCTCCGCTCCAGAACGCAAGGTCGCGCGAGTTACAGCATGCAGTTCGATTCGTATGCAGAAGTTCCTGCAAACGTAGCGAAGGACATCATCGCCAAAGCTCGCGGCGAATAGTCCCAAACGATCCACCACAACAAAATAAAAAACCCTAACTAAAGCACTCACACAAAGGAAAGACGAGGACCAAAAGTGGCAAAGGCGAAGTTCGAGCGGACAAAACCGCACGTAAACATCGGCACCATCGGGCACATCGACCACGGTAAGACCACTCTTACCGCCGCGATCTCCAAGGTGTTGCACGATAAGTTTCCAGATGTAAACCCATTCACACCTTTCGATCAAATCGATAAGGCACCAGAAGAAAAAGCGCGTGGCATAACAATCTCCATCGCGCACATTGAATACCAGACAGAGAAGCGTCACTACGCACACGTTGACTGCCCAGGTCACGCTGACTACATCAAGAACATGATCACTGGCGCAGCACAAATGGACGGCGCAATTCTCGTCGTCGCAGCAACTGATGGACCAATGCCACAGACCAAGGAGCACGTTCTCCTTGCCCGTCAGGTAGGCGTTCCTTCAATCGTTGTTGCACTCAACAAGTCCGACATGGTTGATGACGAAGAAATTCTTGAGCTTGTAGAAATGGAAGTTCGCGAACTTCTTAGCAAGTACGAGTTCCCAGGCGATGACACACCAATCGTTCGTATCTCAGCACTTAAGGCTCTCGAAGGAGATGCCAAGTGGGCAGAGAAGATCGTCGAGCTCATGGACGCAGTGGATGCATTTATCCCACAGCCAGTTCGTGAAATCGACAAGCCATTCTTGATGCCAGTTGAAGACGTATTCACGATCACAGGTCGTGGAACCGTTATCACCGGTCGTATCGAGCGCGGCGTTGTAAAGATCAACGAAGAAGTTGAAATCGTTGGTATCCGCCCAGAAAACCAGAAGACAATTGTTACTGGTGTTGAAATGTTCCGTAAGTTGCTCGATGAAGGTCAAGCTGGCGAAAACGTCGGACTTCTTCTTCGTGGACTTAAGCGTGAAGACGTTGAGCGTGGACAGGTTGTCTGCAAGCCAGGCTCCATCACACCTCACACAGAGTTCGATGCATCTGTTTACATCCTCTCAAAGGATGAAGGCGGACGTCACACTCCATTCTTCAACAACTACCGCCCACAGTTCTACTTCCGCACAACGGACGTAACTGGCGTAGTTACATTGCCTTCAGGCACCGAAATGGTTATGCCTGGCGATAACACTGAATTAGCCGTTGCGCTTATTCAACCAATCGCCATGGAAGATGGTCTGCGTTTCGCAATCCGCGAAGGTGGCCGCACCGTTGGTGCAGGACGAGTAACAAAGATCAAGAAGTAATTGCAGGGTTGGACCCGGCGGCGTCACAACCGCCGGGTTTAACAAAACTTTTAAGGATTCTTAGAAATAGGAATTGAAGTTGTAGTACTGACCAGAGGAGAAGCACATGGCGGGACAGAAGATCCGCATTCGGCTCAAGGCATATGACCATGAGGTGATTGACTCTTCGGCGAAGAAAATCGTCGAAACAGTTGAGCGCACTGGTGCAACTGTCGCTGGCCCAGTTCCGCTACCCACAGAGAAGAACACGTACTGCGTGATCCGCTCTCCTCACAAGTACAAAGACAGCCGCGAACATTTCGAGATGCGTACACATAAGCGCCTCATCGACATCATTGATCCAACTCCTAAGACAGTTGACTCTTTGATGCGTCTAGACCTTCCTGCTGGCGTCGACATTGAAATTAAGCTCTAAGGGGATCGGAAAAAAATGACAAGCGCCGGTTCAAAAACCACTCAATCACAGGGTTCTGCAATCAAGGGAATCTTGGGCACAAAGCTGGGGATGACTCAAGTATTTGATGCCAACAACAAAATGATTCCTGTCACCGTCGTACAGGCTGGACCTTGCGTTGTAACGCAGGTTCGCACTCCTGAAGTTGACGGTTATGCAGCAGTTCAAATCGCCTACGGTGCGATTGATCCCAAGAAGATTTCCAAGCCATTAACTGGCCATTATGCAAAGGCTGGCGTGACTCCACGTCGCAGCGTTGCTGAACTTCGCACATCAAATGCCTCTGCTTACACGATTGGTCAAGAAATTGGCGCCAACGTATTTGAAGCGGGCGAACTTGTTGATGCATCCGGAACCAGCACTGGTAAAGGTACAGCTGGTGTTATGAAGCGTCACGGCTTCGGTGGTATCGGTGCATCACACGGTGTAGATCGTAAGCACCGCATGCCTGGTTCTATCGGTGCATGTTCAACACCTGGTCGCGTTTTCAGCGGTATGCGTATGGCTGGACGTATGGGTAACGAGCGCATCACAACTCAGAATCTTCTCGTTCATTCAGTCGATGCAGATAAGAACTTGTTGCTCATCAAGGGTTCAATCCCTGGTCCAGATGGCCAACTTGTATTTATCCGCTCAGCTTCAAAGAAAGCAATTTTTGAAGTTGTTAAAGAAGCCCAAAAGGTTGGTGCATAACCATGGCCCTTACAGTTGACATCAAGAACGCCGAAGGAAAGAAAGTTGGCAGCGTTGATTTGCCATCTGAAATCTTCGATGCTCAAACAAATATTCCTTTGATCCACCAAGTTGTCACCGCGCAACTTGCTGCTGCTCGCCAAGGCACACAGAAGTCAAAAAACCGTGGCGAAGTAAGTGGTGGTGGAAAGAAGCCATTTAAGCAAAAGGGAACGGGCCGTGCTCGTCAGGGTTCAAGCCGTTCACCTAACCAGAAGGGTGGAGGTACAGCTCATGCTGTTCGCCCACGCCAATACGGTCAACGCACCCCTAAGAAAATGATTGCTGCTGCGCTATGTGGCGTGCTTTCAGATCGCCAACGCAATGACCGCATTCACGTTCTTGATTCAGTAACTTCGGGTCCTTCAACCAAGGCCGCACTTGCTGCAGTACGTCAATTCAGCGATCGCAAGAATTTGTTAGTTGTAGTTTCACGTAACGAAGATGCTGCTTGGCGTTCACTTCGTAACGCTGATGACCTACACCTGTTGGTTCCAGATCAGCTCAATGCCTACGACATCCTAAAAAGCGATGACATGGTTTTTTCTGAGTCTGCAATCAAAGATTTCCTTGCTGGTCCTTCCAAGGGCAAAAGCGCAACTGCCGTTGCGCGTGAGAGTGAACTAGAGGTATCAGCATGAGCGACCGCGACATTTTGCTAGCACCAGTAGTGTCTGAAAAGGCCTACGGGTTGCTCGATGAAAACAAGTACACCTTCTTGGTGGCTCCCGATGCTAATAAGACCCAGATCAAGATCGCGGTCGAAAAAGTATTCGGCGTAAAAGTAATCAGCGTTAACACCATGAACCGCCAAGGTAAGAACAAGCGCACTCGCTTTGGTGATGGAAAGCGTAAGGACACTAAGCGAGCAATCGTTCAAGTGGCCGCTGGCGACCGCATCGACATCTTTGGAGGCCCAGTTTCCTAACGGAGACCGGGACTACAGGAAAAGGACTAGATAACCATGGCACTTCGTAAACTAAAGCCAACGACCCCAGGTCAACGCGGAGCAAGCGTTCCAGATTTCGCTGAAATCACTCGCACCACCCCAGAGAAATCACTTGTGCGTCCAATTCACTCAAAGGGTGGACGCAACGCATCAGGTCGCATCACTGTTCGCCACCAAGGTGGCGGCCACAAGCGTGCATACCGTCTCATTGATTTCACTCGCAATGATAAAGATGGTGTTCCAGCAAAGGTCGCACACATTGAGTACGACCCAAATCGCACAGCTCGTATTGCATTGCTGCACTACGCAGATGGCGAGAAGCGTTACATCATTGCTCCAAATAAGTTAGAACAAGGTGACACTATTGAGAACGGGCCAAAGGCCGATATCAAGCCAGGTAATAACTTGCCACTTCGCAATATTCCTGTGGGTACCGTTGTTCACGCAATTGAACTTCGCCCAGGCGGGGGAGCGAAGATTGCTCGTTCAGCTGGCGCAAGTGTTCAGCTTGTTGCAAAAGAAGGCGCATATGCGCAACTACGTATGCCATCTGGTGAAATTCGTAACGTCGATGTTCGTTGCCGTGCAACTATTGGTGAAGTCGGAAATGCCGAACAATCCAACATTAACTACGGCAAGGCCGGACGTATGCGCTGGTTAGGTATTCGCCCATCGGTCCGCGGTGTTGTTATGAACCCAGTGGACCACCCACACGGTGGTGGAGAAGGTAAGACTTCTGGTGGTCGTCACCCAGTTACTCCATGGGGTCAGCCTGAAGGCCGCACTCGTAAGAAAAAAGCGAGTGATTCACTCATTGTCCGTCGTCGTAAATCGAATAAGAATCGATAGGGAGCCCTCATGCCACGTAGTTTAAAAAAGGGTCCATTCGTGGACGGCCATCTCACCAAAAAGGTAGATGCGCAAAACGCCGCGAACACAAAGAACGTGATCAAGACTTGGTCACGTCGTTCGATGATCACTCCTTCGATGATTGGTCACACCATCGCAGTACATGATGGTCGCAAGCACATCCCAGTTTTCATTACTGATTCAATGATCGGGCACAAGCTCGGTGAATTCTCACCAACACGTACCTTCCGGGGTCACGTGAAGGATGATCGGAGGGCTACTCGTGCCTAATACAAAAGCTGACGCTCCAGAGGCAACAGTGGCTCGTGCAATCTTGCGCGACATTCGCCACACACCTCAAAAGGCACGTCGCGTTGTTGATCTGATCCGTGGTTCACGTGCTGATCAAGCGCTCTCTGTTTTGAAGTTTGCACCACAAGCTGCTGGCCAAGATGTCTACAACTTGCTCGCATCAGCTGTTGCAAACGCAAAGCAGAAAAATCCTGCTATTCGCGATGCATCTGAGCTATGGGTTATCGAAGCTCTTGTTGACGAAGGTGTCACCATGAAGCGTTTTCGCCCACGTGCTCAAGGTCGCGGTTTTCGAATCCTGAAGCGCAGCAGTCACATCTCTGTTGTGGTTTCAGATATCAAGAAGGGAGCGACCAAGTAATGGGTCAAAAAGTAAACCCCTACGGCTTCCGTCTTGGCATCACAACTGAATTTAAGTCACGTTGGTATGCAGACAAGTTGTACAAGGACTATGTAAAAGAGGATGTTCTCATCCGTCGCATGATGGAAAAGGGCATGGAACGCGCAGGCGTTTCCAAGATCGAAATCGAGCGCACCCGCGATCGTGTTCGAATCGACCTACATACGGCCCGTCCTGGCATCGTTATTGGTCGCCGCGGTATGGAAGCTGACAAGCTTCGTATCGAACTTGAAAAGCTCACCGGCAAGCAAGTTCAGCTCAACATTCTTGAAGTAAAGAATCCAGAAATCGATGCCCAGCTTGTCGCACAAGGAATTGCTGAGCAGCTAGCTGCTCGTGTTTCATTCCGTCGCGCCATGCGTAAGGCAATGCAAACCGCTTTGAAGTCTGGCGCAAAGGGCATTCGTGTTCAGTGCGGTGGACGTTTAGGTGGAGCAGAAATGTCACGCTCTGAGTTCTACCGTGAAGGTCGCGTTCCTTTGCACACTTTGCGCGCTGATATCGACTACGGCTTCTATGAAGCTCACACAACTTTTGGTCGCCTTGGCGTCAAGGTGTGGATCTACAAGGGTGAAGTTATTCATTCTCGTGCAGAACGCGAAGCAGCAGCTCTTGCAGCAGCTCGTGCTCCTAAGAAAGATCAAGCTCGTCGTGCACCACGTGCACCTCGCGGAGAAGTAACAACTTCAAAGGTCGAACCGCGCAACAGCGCCATTAATGGCATTACACCTGCTGCTACTGCGGTTGTTGAAGCACCCGTTGTTGAAGCACCTGCTGAAGGGAGCGAGGCGTAAATGTTAATTCCACGTCGCGTTAAACACCGTAAGCAGCATCACCCATCTCGCAGTGGTGCATCTAAGGGTGGAACCGCAGTGTCATTCGGTGACTTCGGTATTCAAGCTCTCGAGCCTGCCTACGTCACCAACCGTCAGATTGAAGCAGCGCGTATTGCAATGACGCGTTACATCAAGCGCGGCGGAAAAGTATGGATCAATATTTATCCAGATCGTCCATTAACTAAGAAGCCTGCTGAAACTCGTATGGGTTCGGGTAAAGGCTCACCTGAGTGGTGGATCGCAAACGTGAAGCCAGGCCGCGTAATGTTCGAAATCTCGGGCGTTACCGAAGCTATTGCTAATGAAGCAATGCGCCTTGCAATTCACAAGTTGCCGATGAAATGTCGTGTTGTGAAACGTGAGGAGGCGTAATGGCTAATGTAAACGAAGAACTTCGCGCATTATCCGCCGAAGAGTTAACTGGAAAGCTACGTGAATCGAAAGAAGAGCTCTTTAATCTTCGATTCCAAGCTGCAACCGGTCAGCTCGAGAGTCACGGTCGTCTTGGAGCAGTCCGCAAAGAGATTGCTCGCATTTATACCGTTATTCGCGAACGTGAACTAGGAATCGGAGGTGCTGCATGACTCCGAACAGCCCTGCTGCAACGAATGAAGAACGCGGTTTCCGCAAGACCCGCGAAGGCATCGTTGTGAGCGACAAGATGGACAAGACAGTAACTGTCGAGGTCATGAACCGTGTGAAGCACGGCATGTACAGCAAAGTTATGTTGCGTTCTGTGAAATTGAAAGCACATGACGAACTCAATGCTGCTGGCATTGGTGATCGTGTGACGATTATGGAAACTCGACCACTATCGGCAACTAAGCGTTGGCGTGTAGTCGAGATCCTCGAGAAGGCCAAGTAAGGGGCGGGTGGATACAAGATGATTCAACAAGAGTCGCGTCTACGCGTCGCGGATAACACAGGAGCTAAAGAGCTTCTTTGTATTCGTGTTCTCGGTGGATCCAAGCGCCGCTATGCCGGCATCGGAGACATCATCGTGTGTTCCGTTAAGGATGCAATTCCTGGCGGTCAAGTGAAGAAAGGTGAAGTCGTTAAGGCTGTCATCGTTCGCACTGTTAAGGAACGTCGTCGTCCAGATGGCTCCTATATTAAATTTGATGAGAATGCTGCAGTCATCCTTAAAGCAGATGGCGAACCACGCGGCACTCGTATCTTCGGACCCGTTGCTCGCGAACTTCGCGACAAGCGCTTCATGAAGATCATCTCGCTAGCTCCGGAGGTGCTCTAATAATGGCAAGAATTAAAAAGGGCGACACCGTTTTGGTGATTGCTGGAAAAGATAAAGGCGTCACTGGCAAAGTGCTTGACCTTGATGCACGTCGCATCCTTGTGGAAGGTGTGAACCGCGTAAAGCGTCACACACAAGAAACAACAGGGGATCGCGGCGTAAAGGTTGGCGGCATCTTGACCGTCGAAGCCTCCATCGCAATTTCAAACGTCATGCTCGTTGATGAGGACGGCAAGGCCACTCGCCTTGGTGCTCGCAAAGATGAAAATGGCAAGAACGTTCGCATTTCGCGTCGCACCGGAAAGGACATCTAATGTCTACCGCTCAACTCGTTCGTCTCAAGGGACGCTACCGCAGCGAAATCGCACCTGCGCTCAAGACTCAATTTGGGTACAAGAACGTGATGCAGATTCCGACTCTGACCAAGATCGTGGTCAACATGGGTGTGGGTGAAGCAGCGCGCGATTCGAAGTTAATCGAAGGCGCAATTCGCGACTTGACCACAATTACTGGCCAAAAGCCACAGGTCACCAAGTCACGCAAGTCAATCGCACAATTTAAGTTGCGCGAGAACATGCCGATTGGTGCACACGTCACATTGCGTGGAGATCGTATGTGGGAGTTTGCAGATCGCTTGCTCTCCATTTCTCTTCCACGTATCCGTGACTTCCGTGGATTGTCCCCAAAGCAATTTGATGGCAATGGCAACTACACCTTTGGTCTCACCGAACAAGTTGTGTTCCCTGAGATCGAACAAGACAAGATTGATCGTCCGCGCGGTATGGACATCACTTTTGTAACAACCGCCACAAACGATGAAGAAGGTCGCGCACTCCTTAGGGCGCTCGGCTTTCCATTCAAGGAGAACTAATGGCTAAGACATCGCTCAAAGTAAAAGCTGCCCGTAAGCCAAAGTTCAAGGTTCGCGGTTACACACGTTGCCAGCGTTGCGGACGTCCGCATGCTGTCTATCAAAAATTTGGAATTTGTCGCATCTGCTTCCGAGAGATGGCACATCGCGGCGAACTTCCTGGCATCACTAAGGCTTCTTGGTAAGGCTCCTGATAATTCACCCAACAACTACGAAAAAGGTCGGCACATTCGGTGCGGAAACCAGTTCGAGAAAGGCCATAGGCCACGCATGACAATGACAGATCCGATCGCAGACATGTTGACGCGTCTGCGTAACGCAAACTCTGCCTACCACGATGCAGTTTCCATGCCATCGTCGTCGGTAAAGACGCGTATCGCAGCAATACTTCAACAGGAGGGCTTCATCGGCGGATACCGCGTTGATGCCAATACAAGCGGCGTTGGTAAGACGCTTGTTCTTGATCTTAAGTTTGGTCCTAATCGCGAGCGTTCGATTGCCGGACTTCGTCGCGTTAGCAAGCCAGGACTTCGCGTTTACGCAAAGTCCACGGCACTGCCAAAAGTTCTTGGCGGTTTGGGCGTTGCCATCATCTCAACTTCATCTGGATTGCTTACTGATAAGCAAGCCAACAAACAGGGCGTAGGCGGAGAAGTTCTCGCCTATGTTTGGTAATTGATATGTCACGTATCGGTCGTATGCCAATCACCTTGCCAAAGGGTGTCGAAGTTTCAATTTCTGGCCAAGAAGTTGCAGTGAAGGGACCTAAGGGTTCACTTTCACGCGTCATCGCTGAGCCAATTCATGTTTCACAGGCCGAAGGCGTTATCAGCGTCGTTCGTCCTAATGACGAGCGCTTGAGTCGTTCGTTACACGGTTTGTCGCGCACACTAGTTGCCAACATGATCGAAGGCGTAACCAATGGTTACAGCAAGACGATTGAAATCGTTGGTGTTGGTTATCGCGTCGCCGAAAAGGGTAAAGACCTTGAATTTGCTTTGGGTTACAGTCACTCAGTTCCATTTCCTGCACCTGAAGGAATCACTTTCAAAGTTGAATCTCCAACCAAGTTCTCAATTTCTGGAATTGATAAGCAACTCGTAGGTGAAGTTGCCGCCAAGGTTAAGAAATTGCGCAAGGCCGATCCTTACAAGGGCAAGGGCTTGCGTTTGGAAGGCGAAGTTGTTCGCCGTAAGCAAGGAAAGACGGGTAAGAAATAATGGCAATCGGTGTAAAGGTCCGTAAAGGCTCGGCAACAAATGCCCGTGCCCGTCGTCATTTCCGCGTGCGCAAGAAGGTCTCCGGTACTGCGCTACGTCCACGTCTTGTCGTCTCTCGCTCTGCTCGTCATTTGTTCGTGCAGATCGTTGATGATTCTCAAGCTCGCACGCTCGCATCAGCCTCCACCATGGAAGCAGATCTACGAGTAGCAACAGGTGATAAGACTGCAAAGTCCCGCCAAGTTGGTGTACTCATCGCACAGCGCGCAAAAGCTGCTGGAGTTTCCGCCGTTGTCTTTGACCGCGCCGGCAATAAGTACCACGGTCGCATTGCAGCTCTTGCTGAGAGTGCACGAGAGAACGGATTGGAGTTCTAATGGCTGTTAATCCAACTCAAAATCGCGAAGGCGGCGAAGCCCCTAAGGGCAACGACCGACGTGAACGTCGTGAACGTCGTGATGACCGTCAACAAGACAAGAGCCCATTCATGGAGCGCGTTGTCTTCATTAACCGTGTATCTAAAGTTGTTAAAGGTGGACGTCGCTTTTCCTTTACTGCTCTAGTTGTCGTCGGTGATGGAAATGGCAGCGTTGGTATTGGTTATGGAAAATCTAAGGAAGTTCCACAAGCAATCGCCAAGGCCGTTGAAGAAGCCAAGAAGTCATTTTTTAAAGTTCCACGTATCCAAGGCACGATTCCTCACCCATCACAAGGTGAAGCGGCAGCTGGCGTAGTTCTTCTTCGCCCTGCAAGCCCTGGTACTGGAGTAATTGCTGGCGGACCAGTCCGTGCAGTACTTGAGTGCGCCGGCATTAGCGACGTGCTTACAAAATCTTTGGGTTCAAACAATGCAATCAACATGGTTCACGCCACTGTTGCTGCTTTGCGTCAACTCGAATCTCCAGAAGCAATTGCTGCTCGTCGTGGACTTCCGTTAGAAGACGTCGCACCTGCTGCAATTATCCGAGCCTCTCAAATGACAGTTGGTGCCTAATGGGACGTTTAAAAGTTACTCAAATTCGTTCCAAGGTTGGCTACAAGCCAGAGCTTCGCGAAACATTGCGCTCTCTTGGTCTTAAGCGAATCAACGATGTCGTTGTAAAAGAAGACCGTCCGGAAATTCGTGGCATGGTTCACGCTGTTCGCCACATGATCAAGGTTGAGGAGGTTGAATAAAGATGACACTCAAAGTCCATCATCTTCGTCCAGCCCCTGGTGCTAAAACTACAAAAACGCGCAAGGGTCGCGGTGAAGCATCAAAGGGCAAGACTGCCGGTCGCGGTGGCAAGGGAACTCGTGCTCGTAACCAGGTGCGTGCGGGATTTGAAGGCGGTCAGCTGCCTTTGGTCATGCGCTTGCCTAAGTTGCGCGGCTTTAAAAACCCTGCCCGCATCGAATACCAAGCAGTGAACGTTGCAACTATTAACGCTCTCTACCCCAAGGGTGGCGATGTCACGGTTGAGGACCTCGTGAAGAAGGGCGCTGCCCGCAGCGACCTGCCGATCAAGATCCTAGGAAACGGTGAAATCGCAGTTAAGGTCAGCGTTGCTGCTCATAAATTCTCAGGCTCAGCGGTGGAAAAGATTGCTGCAGCAGGCGGATCGACTAAGACTCTGTAAGTAAAAGCTCCATTGAGATTACGCGTGAATTGAAAGAGGGAGAAGAAAAGTGTTAGCTGCATTTGGTAAGGCTTTCAGGACTCCCGACCTTCGTCGGAAGATCTTCTTCACTCTCTCAATCATGGCTTTGTTCCGCTTTGGTTCTGTCGTTCCAACTCCTGGTGTTTCTTATGCAAATGTTCAGTCTTGTTTGAAGACGGTTCAATCTGGCGGACTCTTTGGCTTGATCAACCTTTTCAGCGGTGGGGCACTTTTGCACCTGTCAGTCTTTGCACTTGGCATCATGCCTTACATCACCAGCTCAATCATTATTCAGCTTCTTACGGTTGTTATCCCTCGCTTTGAAACTCTGAAGCAAGAAGGACAATCAGGCACTGCAAAGTTGACTCAGTACACCCGTTATCTCACAATCGGTTTGGCAATCTTGCAGTCCACCGGATTAGTCGCAGTGGCCCGTATTCCTGGTCGTTTAATCTCTGGCTGCGCTGCACCAATCATTCCTGATACTTCTTGGCAGCGTATCGTCACGATGATTTTTGTTATGACTGCTGGAACTTCGGTCATCATGTGGCTCGGTGAGTTGATCACAGACCGCGGAGTCGGCAACGGAATGTCAATCTTGATCTTCACATCTATTGCTGCAGGATTTCCTGGCAACTTGTGGAGCATCAAGCTTCAAAAAGGTCTCTTTGCATTCTGCTTCGTATTAGCTGTTGGAATCTTGGTAGTTGCAGCGGTGGTATTTGTTGAACAAGCTCAACGCCGTATTCCGGTCCAGTACGCAAAGCGTCAAGTAGGTCGTGCCAGTTATGGCGGAACGAGTACTTATATCCCTATTAAGGTCAACCAAGCCGGCGTTATCCCAGTAATTTTTGCATCTTCTTTGTTGTACATACCATCTTTGATCGTCAACTTTACAAATAGCAAAGCTGGGTGGGCAATCTGGATTAGTCGTAACTTCGTCAAGGGCGACCATCCGATTTACATCATCTCCTATGCTGCAATGATTATTTTCTTTACTTACTTTTATGTCGCGATCACATTCAACCCGGATGAAGTTGCCGACAACATGAAGAAATATGGTGGATTTATCCCTGGTATCCGTGCTGGACGTCCAACATCTGAATATTTGCAATACGTGCTTTCTCGAATTACTGCGCCAGGTTCTATGTATTTGGCCTTTGTTGCAATCATTCCGATTCTGGCTCTCATCCTCTTTGGGGCAACACAGAACTTCCCATTTGGTGGAACTGCTATCTTGATTGTGGTCGGCGTCGGCCTTGACACTGCCAAGCAAATTGAAAGCCAACTACAGCAACGCTCGTACGAGGGGTTCTTGCGCTAATGCGCTTAGTCCTGGTTGGACCACCAGGTGCCGGCAAGGGAACACAAGCGCAATTCCTCGCTTCGCACTTTTCAATTCCACATATTTCTACGGGTGATATTTTCCGCGCCAACCTAAAAAGCGGCACAGCCTTAGGTCTTAAGGCAAAAACATTCATGGATGCTGGTGAATTAGTGCCAGATTCAGTGACAAATGAAATGGTGGCTGATCGCCTTACTCACGCCGATGCCGAGGCTGGATTTCTTCTTGATGGCTTTCCTCGCAATGTGGCACAAGCACAAGTGCTTCGAGAAATATTGGCGCAGAAATCTACGCCTCTTACAGCCGTCTTAGAATTAGCAGTTGATACAAAAGAGATTGTCTTGCGTCTTTCGGGTAGACGAACCTGTAGAAATTGCGGCAAAGTCTGGCACATAGAATTTGAAAAGCCCTCCACCGAAAATCTATGTGATGCCTGTAGTGGGGATCTCTACCAGCGTGAAGATGACAAAGGCGAAGTAATCAGCCATCGCCTCCAGGTGTATGCAGAGCAAACTGAACCAATTATTGCTTTTTATAAGTCTGAAGGATTGCTGATCACGATCAGTGCGACAGGGTCTGTTTCAGAGATCACTGCTCGTGCAATTTCAGCCCTAAGTAATTAGCGCTAGAGGTTAGATTTTATGGCAATTCAAATCAAGACTCTTGAACAACTCAAGATCATGCGCAAAGCCGGACTATTGGTTGGGCAGACTCTTGAGTTATTGCGAAGCTCCATCAAAGTTGGAATGCGAACTGACGCACTTGATGCAATTGCTGAAGCAAATATTAAGCGCGGAGGCGGTACCTCTAATTTCAAGGGCTATCACGGATTCCCAGCAACTATTTGCGTATCTATCAATGATGAAATCGTGCATGGCATTCCTGGAGATCGGGTGATCGAAGATGGCGATGTAGTTTCAATAGATTGTGGAGCAATTATTGACGGCTGGCACGGTGATGCTGCTATTTCTGTTGGCGTGGGAAGCGTTGATCCGGGAGATCAAAAGATGATGGACGTATGTGAAGAATCTATGTGGCGCGGAATTGCTGCAGGCGGTGCCGGAGTAAAACTTTCAAATATTGGACATGCAATTGAGGAGTATGTGAAATCGCAAGGCACATACGGAATTTTGCAAGAGTATGGCGGCCATGGAATTGGCACTGAGATGCATCAAGAACCTCATGTTCTTAATTTTGGAAAGCCAGGATCTGGTCCAGAAATTACGGCGGGTTTTGCGTTAGCAGTTGAACCAATGATCACCCGCGGAACTCATAAAACAAAAGTCTTGAGCGATGATTGGACTGTAGTTTCTGCTGATAAATCCCGAGGGGCACATTTCGAAAACTCCTATTGCCTTTTACCCGATGGTAAAGTTTTTGTTATAACTGCCCTCGATGGAGGGCGCTCGAAATTAGGCGCACTTGGAGTCGAGATATCTGACTTACTGGCCTAACCCTCGAGATGCACCCTTTCAAGGGGTGGAAGGCCGTGATTTGAAAGACTAGACTCGCAAAGTTGTCGCCTGGTGAGAAAGGAAATGAATGTCGCTTGACCAGTTGGCTCCTGCATCCACTGCTGGAGTTGAAGGACGTTCTCCTAGCGCCATGGCGTGGGAGCGAATCAAGCATGACCGCACGGCATGGATTTCAGGAGGCGTAATTTTCTTCTTTCTCATCATTGGAATCATCGCTCCACTTTTTCAAAGAATCTTGCACACAAGTCCCAACTCATTTCATCCAGAGGCACTCGATGAAGCGATGGGAGCGATGCCCATCGGTCACTTCGGTGGGATTTCTAGTACCCATTGGTTTGGCGTGGAGCCACGTACGGGGCGCGACATTCTCTTGCGATTTGTTTTCGGAGCCCGCACCTCTTTATCTATTGCGCTGACCGCCACCCTTGTCGCGACAGTGATCGGTGTTGTTGTTGGTCTACTTTCGGGATTTTTCGGCGGGAAAATTGACCAAGTCCTATCTCGAATGATGGAGATTGTTTTAGCGTTTCCTTCCATTCTATTTGCGCTAGCCATTACTCCTGTATTGGAAAATGTGCTCGAATCCTCAGGACTTCCTAAAGGAAATGCGACCAGAATCCCAGTCATGATTATGGTGATCTCAACTTTTGGATGGCCCTACATCGCACGTATTGTTCGCGGCCAAGTCATCTCTATGCGAGAGCGCGAATTTGTCGATGCAGCTCGCGCTCTTGGTGCCACCCGCTTACACCTTGTCTTTAAGCAGATTTTGCCAAATCTTTGGGCTCCCATTCTTGTCACAGTTGCCCTTAATATTCCTTCTTTTATTACGCAAGAGGCGGCGTTGACATTCCTGGGTGCCGGTGTGATCGAGCCAACCTCAGATTGGGGATCGATGCTTTTGGCTTCAGTGCCTTTTTATAGCGTGGACCCGATGTATACCTTCATTCCAGGCTTCGCCCTGTTTCTCCTTGTTCTGGCTTTTAATTTATTAGGAGATAGCGTCCGCGACGCTCTCGACCCAAAGAGTTCCCGATGATCAGAAATGATGATCAGGAGTTTTACCCCAACAATCAACGGAGCAATCCCCGCAAAGAAAGGTCTCACATGAGCCTAAGTAAAAAGGCAATCGCACTGGTTGGAACACTCGCTTTGGGTGCAACAGCTTTCGTGATGGTGCCAAGTTCACAAGCGGCAACCGCCGTTAATGGTCCTGCGCCAGCAATCGCTGGAGCAGTCAAGGGTGGAACTCTTACCATCCTTGAACAAGGTGACTTCGAACATATTGATCCAGCACGTAACTACGTGGGTGGAACACTCGATTTCTACCGCTTCTTCATTCGCACACTTACTCAGTACCGCACCTACAACGGCAAGACTGAACTCGTCCCAGACGTTGCAGCTGATCTTGGTACAACTAAAGACGGTGGATCTACCTGGGTCTTCAAACTTCGCACCAATTTAAAGTATGAAGATGGCTCGAAGATCACCTGCGCCGATCTTAAGTACGGCACCATGCGTTCATATAACGATGCAATTCTTGATGGTGGAACAACATATGCTCACGACTTCCTCAAGAACCCAACGAACTTCAAGGGTCCATACACTGAGCCAAATGGTGATCTAAAGTCTGTTGTTTGCTCTCCAAAGGGCGACTCGATCACTTACATGTTGTCACAGCCAGTTCCTTACTTCCCATACGTAACAACATTCGGTTCGTTCTCGCCAGTTCCTAAGGCAAAAGACACCAAGCAGAACTACGATTCGCACCCAGTTTCATCTGGTCCATACAAGATCGAGTCCTACAACCGTGGAAAGAACATGACCTTGGTACGTAACACCAACTGGGATCCAGCAACTGACCCAGCTCGTTGGAACTACCCAGATAAGATCGTTGTGAAGTTTGGTTACGAGCAAAATGCACTCGAGCAACAGCTTGTTTCAGACAGCGCAGATGTTCAAACTGCGATGTCTACCGACACCGGTGTTATCACTAACCTGCCAAAGGTTCTTGCTAATCCTTCGGCTTACAAGAGCCGCTTCTTCTCCTTCGTATCTCCGTATGCTCGCTACCTTGCGATCAACTTGGATACCGTGAAGGATGTCAATGTGCGTAAGGCAATTCAGTGCGCAATTGACTTGAGGACAATTCTCCTTGCTGCTGGTGGAACTGCTGCTGGTACATACAGCAACTCACTCATTCCTTCATCTATCAAGAATGGATACCGTAACTTCGATATCTGTGGTCGTGATGTACACACAAAGCCAGAGGCTCAAATTGCCGCTGCACGTGGATACCTCAAGCAGGCCAAAGATGTGAAGAAGGATCTCATCCTTGCTTATCGTGATAAGGGCGTTGAACCACAACGTGCAGAAGCTGCGCAGCAAGCACTTGAGGCAGTTGGTTTCACTGTCACAATGATGAAGCTTCCACGCGCTGGTTACTACACACGAATCGGTCAGCGTGATGCTGGAGTAGTTCAGCCAGATGTAATCCAGACTTCATGGGGTTATGACTGGGCAGCATCTTCCGGGATTGTTTATGCGCTTCTGGATGGTCGCACTATGACCGCTTCAGATTCACATAGCAATTACTCACGTCAGAATGTTCCTGCGCTGCAGGCACTTTTTGCCAAAGCCGACATGATCACAAACCCAGCTGCATCTGATGCAGCGTTGGGCGATATCGATCAGCAGGCAATTCAAGACTATGCAGCAGTAATGCCTGTCTACTTCGAAACATCTAACTTCATCACTGGATCGAAGTTGGGTGGCGTACAAGTAGATGGTGGTTACGGCACAATCAGCCCATTGGCTGCATTCGTCAAGAAGTAATACCAAACTAGATGCACTAGGTGCTTGGCGGTGAAGAAATTCACCGCCAAGCACCGCACAAGTGAATTTTGAAAGTTTTCATACCATTATCTATAAAACCACAGAACCAGGAGCGCCATGTTTCGCTACTTAGTACGTCGCGTTATTGGCGGTGGACTGGTATTAATTATTGTAAGCATGGTTGTCTTTGGTCTCTTCTATGTTTTGCCAGCTGATCCTGCTCGCTTAGCGTGTGGAAAAGCCTGTACTCCCGAGCTCATCGCAGAAATTCGCCATACTCTTGAATTGGATCAACCGCTCACAATCCAATATGGACGATTCGCTGAGGGAATTCTTGTTGGCCGCACTTATCTCAAAGGCAGTACCGCACAGCTCAATTGTCCAGCGCCATGCCTTGGTTATTCCTATGACACCGATGAGCTTGTAACAAATCTACTGAAAGATCGAGCTCCAGCAACTCTTTCTATTGCGCTGGGTGCATCCATTTTATTCTTACTTGTTGGTTTAGCTAGCGGAATTATCTCGGCCCTTCGAAGAGGCAAATGGATTGATAAGTTCTCCCAAGGCGTAGCGCTCACCGGAGCCTCTTTACAGATTTATTTTGTTGCGCTCATTTTGCAGTTCATTTTTGTAGATAAATTGCAGTGGCTTCATACGCCGGGATATGTCTCGCCTTTTACGAGTGTGAGCCAATGGGTTACTGGAATGGCTTTGCCATGGCTCACCCTGGCATTCTTGTTGTCGGCAATTTATGCACGATTGACCCGAGCTGGAATGCTCGAGGTAATGAGTGAGGATTACATCCGTACTGCTCGCGCAAAGGGTTTAACACTACGCCGAATTAATTTTAAACATGTGTTGCGCAGCGCCATTACTCCTATCGTTACAGTTTTTGGTTTAGACCTTGGCCAACTCCTTGGTGGCGCCGTCATCACTGAGTACGTGTTCAATATCCCCGGACTTGGGCGCCTGGCTACTGAAGCAGTAAGTAACGTCGATTTGCCTGTCATTGTCGGCACCGTAATGCTCGCGGCCGTGTTTATTGTGATTGCAAATATCGTTGTAGACCTTCTTTATATGGTACTAGATCCAAAGGTGCGACTTTCGTGAGCGCATTCTTAGAAGTTAAAGATTTAAAGGTTCACTTCCCAACCGATGACGGGTTGGTCAAAGCGGTCGATGGGATTTCATTCTCAGTTGAGCGAGGAAAGACCTTAGGAATCGTCGGTGAATCTGGATCTGGTAAGTCAGTCACAAGCCTTGCGATTCTTGGATTACAAAAAGGTTCGCGCGCGCAACTCTCTGGCGAGATCTGGGTGGACGGTAAAGAAATAGTTGCAGCAACCGAAGAAGAAGTTCGATCGTTACGCGGAAATTCTATGGCAATGATCTTTCAAGATGCGCTGGCAGCCCTGCATCCATACTTCACCATTGGTAATCAGATCGCTGAGGCATACAGGGTTCATAACAACGTGTCAGAAAAAGTTGCATTTGCTCGGGCGATCGAGATGCTTGATCGTGTCGGAATTCCAGATCCAGCAAAGCGTGCACAGGATTATGCGCATCAATTCTCTGGTGGAATGAGACAACGTGCCATGATCGCAATGGCGCTATCGTGTAATCCATCTTTATTGATTGCCGATGAACCAACAACTGCGCTTGATGTAACTGTGCAAGCTCAAATATTAGATTTGCTTCGCGATTTACAGAAGGAATTCGGATCTGCAATTATCTTGATTACTCACGATTTGGGCGTAGTTGCAGAAACGGCCGATGATGTTTTGATCATGTATGCAGGTAAGGCTATTGAATTTGGAACTGTTCGCGACATATTGAAAAAGCCACAGCACCCCTATGCATGGGGCCTACTCTCGTCTATTCCTCGATTAACTGGCGCCGCTGATGTTGAGTTGCGGGCAATCGCCGGGACGCCACCTAGTTTGATTTCTGTTCCAAGTGGATGTGCATTCCATCCTCGTTGTACCTACGCGTCACGAGTCGGGACTGCTTGCAGCCAAGAGATACCGTCGTTGCTTGATATTGAAATTGGTGGACGCCATCAAGTGCGATGTCACTTAGATCGATCTAATCGTTCGGAAATTTTCACAAAAGAGATTGCGCCCTCATTATGAGCGCTCTCTTGCGAGTTGAAAACTTAACTAAGCATTTCCCTGGTGGGCGCACTGGTTTTTTTGGAAAGCGCGACGTAATCCAAGCAGTCGATGGAGTCACATTTGAAATTAGCCAGGGCGAAGCACTAGGACTGGTGGGTGAATCTGGATGCGGAAAATCTACGACCGGACGCCTCATCACTCGATTGCTAGAACCAATGAGCGGTTCAGTTGTATTTGATGGTGAAGATATTTCTCATATTTCTCAAGGCCAGATGCGGCCAATCCGATCTGGATTGCAGATGATTTTTCAAGACCCTTACGCATCTCTTAATCCCCGTCATACAGTGGGGACAATCGTTGCGACGCCACTTCATATCAACAAAATTTCTCCTCCAGAGGGAATGAAAAAGCATGTACAAGAACTTTTGGAAATTGTGGGACTAAACCCAGAGCACTACAACAGATACCCACATGAATTCTCCGGGGGACAACGTCAGCGAATCGGCATTGCTCGCGCTTTGGCCTTGCGTCCCAAAATGATTGTGGCAGATGAACCAGTGAGCGCGCTGGATGTTTCGATTCAGGCGCAGATCATCAACTTACTTCAAGACTTACAAAAAGATTTTGGACTTTCATTCCTATTTATTGCCCATGATTTAGCGGTGGTTCGCCATTTCGCACAAAGAATTGCGGTCATGTACTTGGGTAATTTAGTTGAGATTGCAGATCGCGACACTCTCTATGCAACTCCTCGCCACCCATATACGAAGGCACTTTTATCTGCTGTCCCTACGGCAGATCCTGATGCAGCGGGGGCTCGCGAGAGAATTAGATTAACTGGCGATGTACCAAATCCCATTAATCCGCCATCTGGTTGCCGCTTCCGTACTCGCTGTTGGAAAGCGCAAGAGATTTGTTCAACGACCCCACAACTGTTGCAGATTGGTTCAAGCTCGGTTGCTTGTCATTTCCCTGAGTAAGATGTGTCCATGAGTACCGAACACGGCACAATTATGCGTTCGGAGATTGAAGAAATCCCCGCAGTCTTTGAGCGAATCAAGTCGCAATCTGTACAAATGCACACTGAAGTTTCGCAGTTACCTTTATCATCGATTGATTCAGTAATTTTGGTTGCACGCGGTACCTCGGATAATGCGGCGCTATATTTGAAATACCTCATCGAAACGAAGGTTGGCATCCCATGTGGATTGGCATCGCCATCAGTGGTTTCTGTTTACGGGGCTAAACTTCGCTTCAAGAATGTGTTAGTAATCGCGCTGAGTCAAAGTGGTCAATCACCAGATTTAGTGGGTTACTGCACTGCTGCACGACAAGGCGGAGCAACAGTTGTCGCCATGACCAATGATCAGACAAGCCCGCTAGCCCAGTCTGCACATTGCAATTTGTATTTGCAGGCGGGTCCGGAGAAAGCTGTCGCAGCCACAAAGAGTTATTCAGCGCAGTTGCTCGTTGCTAGATTATTTGTGGCGGCATGGAGCGGAGAAGTGCTTAATTTTGATGCCATCATCGCTGAAGGCAAGCACATGCTGGAGCAATCAGGCCAAGTAAAAACTTTGGCGGAGAAGTTTAAATTTAATGACGGCGTAACTGCGATGGGTAGGGGATTTGCCTACGCAAACGCACATGAAACTGCCCTTAAGATCCAAGAGACTCTCAAGATTCCTGTGGCTTCTTTTTCTTCGGCAGATTATCTCCACGGCCCGATTTCCTCACTTCACGATCAGTCCAGAGTTATTTTCTTAGCCCCGAATGGAATTGCAGAATCTGCGATGTCATCGACTGTGGCCCGGATTCGAGAAATTACAACTCACATCTATTGGATAGGTACTGGATTTACTCGTACACCTCATGAAATTTTGATTGGGGGTTCAACTGGTTTGTCTGAGATCGATAGCGTCATTGTAGATAGCATTGTTTTGCAATTCTTCGCTCTATTTTTAGCAATTAATGCCGGAAAGAACCCTGATGCTCCTGTCGGCCTTGCAAAAGTTACAAAGACTCTTTAGGCACTCGTGAGTACAACAGTTCCTGCCTTCGTGGATCTGCAAGTCAATGGTCATGGCGGCGTGGATCTACTGTCCGCCCAGACCACAGATCAGATTCGCCAAGTTTGCGCTTCACTTTTTAAGCAAGGGGTGGGTGCTTACCTTCCTACATTGATTACCGGTCCATTGGATCGCACTGTTGCGGCAATGAAGCTCATCGAACAAGTAAGGCGATCACCTCGCGATGACGAAGCAGAAATAATCGGGATTCACCTCGAGGGTCCTTTTCTTTCACATAGCAAGCCCGGAGTGCATCCGACTGAATTTCTTTGTGAGCCTTCGCAAGAACTCTTAGGGAAATATCTTTCAGCTGGCACCGTGACGATGGTGACGCTAGCACCAGAAATTCCTGGCGCACTCGAGGCAATTACATTTCTAACCCAGATGGGAATTATCGTTTCATTGGGACATTCCGACGCCACCCTTACCCAAGCTCACGCAGGATTTGATGCAGGAGCGCAAACTGTCACGCATATTTGGAATGCCATGAGTAAGGATCGACATTCCGGTGTCGGTGCTGCAGCACTTTCGCGCCCGGAGGTTTCAATCCAGATGATTATCGATGGTGTTCATTTATCTGATGAAGTCATCGCATACACAATCGAGAAAGCTCCCGAACGATTTATCGTGACAAACGATGCAGTTTCCCCAGCCGGTTTAGGTGAAGGCACCCATCGATTTGGAACCTTTGAGGTCAGCGTAAAAGATGGTCGAGCGGTGCGATCTGATGGAGTTTTGGCAGGCGGGGTAGGTTCCATGAAAGATTCATTCCGCCGCATGATGGCCCTAGGCATCGAGTTCGACAGCGCCATAGCCAGCATGACCTCTCGGCCAGCTGCGCTAATTGGCCGCCCAGAACTCGGCGTTTTGAGCCTAGGTTCTCGAACAACGCAGGTATAAGTCCGGCTTTTAGGCCGATTTCCCTTATCGCCACGCTTGGCTTTAGAATCACCCTTCGCACGTTAATTCCAATACGAACAACAACGAAGTGGGTATCGCTTGGCCAAGAAAGATGGTGCTATCGAAATCGAGGGCACTGTTGCCGAGGCTCTACCTAATGCGATGTTTCGCGTGGAGTTAACGAACGGGCACAAGATTCTCGCGCATATTAGCGGGAAGATGCGGAAGAACTACATCCGTATCCTTCCAGCCGATCGTGTGATTGTGGAATTGAGTCCCTATGACCTCACCCGAGGTCGGATTGTTTATCGTTACAAGTAGTTCTTAATAAGAATTGTTTGGAAAATAAATAATTTTTGACGTAGTACAAGAAGGAGGGCAGCTCATGAAGGTTAAGCCAAGCGTGAAGAAGATTTGCGATAAGTGCAAAGTTATTCGTCGCAAGGGTCGCGTCATGGTGATCTGTGACAACCTCCGACACAAGCAACGTCAGGGATAAGTACAAAACAAGAACGCGTGGCGCGACTGCCTCGTTAGTTGTAAAACTAATGAAGCAGACCCTTGGTCCGACAGGCCGAGGCCCATCATTTGATGGGGAGCGTTGCGAAGGACCTGTCGGATAGATGAACGGTTGAAAATATGGCACGTCTTGTTGGTGTCGATCTACCGCGTGAAAAACGCGTAGAGGTCGCACTTACCTATATCTTCGGAATGGGTCTTACCCGTTCCCAAAAAACATTAGCGGCAACTGGCATAAGCCCAGACACCCGCGTGAAAGATCTTCAAGAGCCAGAACTCGCAAAACTTCGCGAGTTCATCGAAGCTAACTTTAAGATCGAAGGCGATTTGCGACGCGAAGTCGCTGCCGATATTCGACGTAAGGTCGAAATTCAAAGCTATCAAGGAATTCGTCACCGTAAGGGACTTCCTGTTCGCGGTCAGCGCACTCACACCAACGCGCGTACGCGTAAGGGTCCTCGTAAGGCAATTGCTGGCAAGAAGAAGGAGACTAAGTAATGGCCGCTCCTAAAGCTAAGACAGCTGCTACAACAAAGGCTGCTCCAAAGGGCAAAGTTAAGCTTCGCAAGAAAGAGAAGAAGAATGTTGCTGTTGGACAGGCGCACATTAAGAGCACCTTCAACAACACAATCATTTCTATCACTGATCCAACCGGAGCAGTTATTTCTTGGTCATCATCTGGCCAAGTTGGCTTCAAGGGTTCACGTAAATCAACACCGTTTGCTGCGCAGTTGGCTGCAGAATCTGCGGCCCGTCGCGCACAAGAGCACGGTCTTAAGAAAGTTGATGTTTTTGTTAAGGGTCCAGGATCTGGACGCGAGACTGCAATTCGTTCACTACAAGCGGCCGGTTTGGAAGTTGGTGCCATCTCTGATGTCACTCCAGCTCCCCACAACGGCTGTCGTCCACCGAAACCACGTCGAGTTTAAGGAAGGAAGACAATAAATGGCTCGTTATACCGGAGCAGACTGCAAACGCTGCCGTCGCGAAAAAGTAAAGCTCTTCCTTAAGGGCTCTAAGTGCGATGGACCAAAGTGTCCAATCGAATCTCGTCCATACCCACCTGGGCAACATGGTCGTGGCCGTTCCAAGGAATCTGAATACCTATTGCAGATGCGCGAAAAGCAAAAGTGCGCACGTATTTACGGTGTTCTTGAAAAGCAATTCCGCGGTTACTACGAAGAAGCAAACCGTCGCCAAGGCAAGACTGGTGAAAACTTGCTCGTCATCTTGGAAACTCGCTTGGATAACGTTGTTTTCCGTGCTGGTTTTGCAAAGAGCCGCGACATGGCCCGTCAATTGGTCCGTCACGGTCACTTCACTGTCAATGGCAAGAAGGTCAACATTCCTTCATTCCGCGTGAGCGCAATGGATATCGTCGATGTATTGCCTAAGTCCCTTGACCTCACGCCATTTATCGTGGCTAGCGCTGAACTTGGCGAAAAGTCGGTTCCTGCGTGGATGGAAGTAGTTGGTGCGCAAATGCGCATCATCATCCACGGAGTACCTGCTCGCTCAGTGATCGATACCCAGATTCAAGAGCAGCTAATCGTTGAGCTTTACTCCAAGTAACGTACTTGGATTTGTTCTACAGAACTAAATAAGAGGAAACAAAGTAGGAAATCAAATAGTGGATTTCCGTGACCTATGGAGGATCAACAGTGCTAATTGCACAACGTCCAACCCTCGTTGAAGAAGTAGTCAGTGAAAACCGTTCACGGTTCATCATCGAACCGCTGGAGCCAGGTTTTGGATACACCCTTGGCAACTCAATGCGCCGTACCTTGCTGTCATCCATTCCTGGAGCAGCAGTTACGAGCATCCGCGTTGCCGGTGCACTGCACGAATTCACCACGCTTGAAGGCGTGAAGGAAGACCTGACAGACATAGTTCTTAACATTAAGAACTTAGTTCTATCGTCAGAAAATGATGAACCAAGCGTTCTCTACATCCGCAAGAGCGGTTCTGGCCCAGTTACTGGCGCCGATATCGCTGTGCCAACGGGCGTCGAAGTTCATAACCCAGCACTTCACTTGGCAACACTCAACGGAAAAGCCAATATTGAAATTGAGCTGACCGTAGAGCGTGGTCGTGGATATGTGACTGCGGTTCAAAACAAGCAAGCTGGGGCTGAAATCGGTCGCATCCCAGTTGACTCTATTTATTCACCAGTCCTCAAGGTCACTTACAAGGTAGAAGCAACTCGCGTTGAACAGCGCACTGACTTCGATCGTCTTGTTGTAGATGTCGAAACTAAGCCATCGATGAAGCCGCGCGATGCTGTTGCATCAGCTGGTAAGACTCTTGTCGAACTCTTCGGGCTTGCTCGCGAACTCAATCTCGATGCTGAAGGCATTGAGATGGGACCCTCCGTCACTGATGCAGCCCTTGCTGCAGATCTCGCCCTTCCTATTGAAGATCTTGATCTCACAGTGCGTTCTTATAACTGCTTGAAGCGCGAAGGCATTCATACAGTTGGCGAACTTGTTGGCCGTAGCGAAGCTGATCTACTTGATATCCGAAACTTCGGATCAAAGTCGATTGATGAAGTAAAGGCAAAGTTGATCTCAATGGGAATGGCGCTGAAAGATAGCCCAGCCGGTTTTGATCCAACTCAACATCACAATTACGACGTCAATCTTGACGACGAATTCGTCGAATCAGATCAGGCCTAGGAGATAAACCATGCCAAAACCAAGTAAAGGTCCTCGTTTGGGCTCTGGCCCATCACACGAGCGCTTACTCCTAGGAACTCTTGCTGAGCAATTGTTTGAGCACGGGAAGATCACTACCACTGAGGCAAAGGCAAAGCGTCTACGTCCTTTGGCTGAAAAATTGATCACCTTTGCAAAGAAGGGCGATCTATCAGCACGTCGCGAAGTGATGACACGAATTTCAAATAAGAGCGTTGTACATACTCTCTTCACTGAAATTGGTCCTCGCTTTGTTGATCGCAATGGTGGATACACCCGCATTACAAAGATTGGTCCTCGCAAGGGCGATAACGCCCCAATGGCAGTAATTGAAGTCCTCACCGATGGCGTTTCTGCAAAGAAAGCAACCGTCGATGAAGCAGAGAAGGCCACTAAGAAAGCTGCGCCTAAGGCCCAGAAGGCTCCTGCAAAGGCAGCCAAGAAAGCTCCAGCTAAAAAGGCAGCCGGACAAGGACCTGCAAAGAAAGCAGTAACAAAGAAATCTACGAGCAAGAAAGCTGCTGAGTAACAACTCAAAAACATCGCTATGACGGAACCCACTCTGCACCCTCAGAGTGGGTTTCTTCGTTTACGCCTTGATCTTGCTTATGACGGGACACATTTTTCTGGGTGGGCAAAACAACCACAATTGCGCACCCTTCAAGAAGTAATTGAAGGTGCGATCAGCACAATATCGCGAGTTAATACCGAATCCGTTGTTGCTGGTCGCACGGATGCTGGTGTGCACGCACTTGGCCAAGTAATTCATGTCGACGTACCAGAGTCACTCGAACTTCCTGATCTGGCTTATCGACTTAATCGAATTCTCGATGAGGATGTGCGAATTCTCAATGTAAGTGTTGCTCCCTTTGGATTTCATGCACGATTTTCAGCGCTGCGCCGTCATTATTACTACAAGATTTTGGATTCGAATCAAGTAGTTTCACCTCTGTCGCGCTTTGATGTAGCGCCTTGGTATCGCCCGCTGGACCTTGATCTCATGAACAAGGCCAGTGCATTGCTTTTGGGGGAGAATGACTTTGTCGCGTTTTGTAAGTTTCGCGAAGCCTCAACCACGGTTAGAACCCTCGAAAAATTTTCTTGGAGTCGAGATGCTCATGGATTTCTTATTGCAGAGGTTGTCGCCGATGCCTTTTGTTATTCGATGGTGAGGAACCTTGTGGGAGCAGTCGTCTGTGTTGGGGACGGGAGAAACCCAGCTCAGTGGGTAAAGGAAATTCTTGAGAACAAAGAACGAGTCTCTGACAGCATGGTCTTTCCAGCACGCGGGCTCACTCTTAAGCAAGTTGATTACCCAACTGATGAGCAATTACTTGCTAGGGCAGATGCCACAGTTCGCCGTCGCGGTGAAGACGACTAATGGGACACATCGATGTCAGCGGAATTGATTTTTCCTTATCCGATGGGCGTGTGCTGCTCAACGACGTGAATTTTCGTGTTGGAGAAGGGGCCAAAGTTGCTCTGATTGGCGCCAATGGATCGGGCAAGACAACGTTGATTCGAATGATTTGCGGAGATCTAGATCCTGAGTCCGGATCAATAGCTATCTCTGGCGGCCTTGGAGTTATGCGCCAATTTATTGGCTCAGTCCGAGATGAAACAACGGTGCGAGATTTATTGATTTCAGTCGCTCCCAAGAAGATTCGCGACGCTGCCCTTGCAGTGAGTTCTTCAGAACACCTTATGAATACTCGCAACGAAGAACGAGATCAGATGGCATATGCCCAAGCCCTCTCTGATTGGGGAGATGCTGGTGGGTATGACTTTGAAGTGATTTGGGATGTCTGTTGTACAGAAGCACTCGGTAAATCATTTGATCGAGTTGCACAGCGAGCAGTCAATACTCTCTCAGGCGGCGAACAAAAGAAATTAGTGCTGCGCGCACTGTTACAGGGGCCAGAGGAAGTCCTTCTTCTTGATGAGCCGGACAACTATTTGGATGTGCCATCTAAGCGTTGGCTGGAGCAAGTCATTACAGAAACTAAGAAAACCGTTCTTTTCGTAAGTCACGATCGCGAACTCTTAGATAACACGGCTAATCGAATCGTCACACTAGAACAAGGTGCTAGCGGCAACACCACCTGGGTACATGGAGGAAAATTCTCTACTTGGCACGAAGCCCGCAAAGCCCGTAACGCTAGATTTGCCGAAGTCTTACTGCGATGGGAGCAAGAACGAGATCGCTTAAAAGAGTTGGTACGCACTTTGCAATGGCAGGCCGCAAGTAGCCCCGACATGGCCTCCAAATACCGCGCTATTCAAACGCGCTTGCGTAAGTTTGAAGAAGTTGGTGCACTGGAAGCACCACCTATCGAACAAGATGTTCAAGTCCGCTTGCGAGGCGGTCGCACCGGCCTTCGTGCGCTGACGATTGAGAAACTTTCTTTAACTGGGCTGACTGATCCATTTGATTTCGAGATCTTCTTTGGTGATCGCGTTGCTGTTTTAGGCAAGAATGGCACTGGCAAGTCTCACTTTTTGCGAATGATTTCTGGAGATTCGAGCGTTGCCTATACAGGAGAATTTAAGTTGGGCGCGCGCGTCTCTCCTGGATATTTTGCCCAAACACATAGTCATCCAGAATTTCAAAATAAGACTCTGCTCGAACTTTTATGGGAAAACTATTCGTTGCAGCTGGGGCCGGCAAAGAGCGTATTGAGAAAGTACGAAATCCACGGCCAGGCGGAACAAAAATTCTCATCCCTTTCCGGTGGCCAACAAGCGCGTTTTCAAGTTCTATTACTTGAGCTTTCTGGTTCAACCATGTTGTTGCTGGATGAACCAACAGATAACTTAGATTTAGCAAGTGCCGAAAGTTTAGAAAGTGCATTAGGCCAATACGAAGGCACGGTTGTAGCGGTCACCCATGATCGTTGGTTTACCCGAGGCTTTACTCGCTATCTAATTTTTGGGGCAAACGGACAGGTCTACCAGAGCCCAGAGCCCATATTTGAGCACTAAGTTCCCTATCGCGGAACAATTCTTTACAGTCATTCAATCCTTGAGTATTTTCAATCCACCATGAAATATTTTGATATCAGTGGCCCGATCAGACCAGGGACTTGGCATTACGGTGCCCCATATTTTCCATTTGAAATCCAATCTTTAAGTACCCCAGATTGGATGGATTTTCCTGTCTATGCCGAATCAATCTCGATGCCGATGCAAACTGGGACATATATTGAAACTGCTGGACACGTTTACCCCAATCAGATAACAACAGCACAATTGCCGCTAGAGCGAACAATTCTCCTACCGAGTTATTGTCTACAAATGCCAACTGGCGCAAATAGCGAAATTACCAAGGCCATGATTGTCGATGCGCTGAAGAGAATCGGTAGCCCATCACTTGTTGGAAAAGGTTTGATTATTTCCACGGGGTGGTTTAAACATTGGTTTGATCCTGATTATTTGTCCGAGGGCCCATTCTTTTCTGCAGATGTAATGGAATTTATGGTCGCATCAGAGGTCAGTTTGCTGGGCTCAGATATGCCCTGTTGGGACAGCCCAACCCATCCCACGGGACATCTTTTGAACTTCTTTAAAAGTGATGCGCTGATGTTGGCTCCGGTGTTTGGCACAGATCGCCTCGCAGAAGGAAGTGGCCAACTCATTGCGATACCCCTAGCGATTGAAGGCACGTCTGCATCACCAGTTCGGGCTGTCTGGGTTGCTTGATCTGAGCGCACAAATGAGCTGTTTTGACCCACTAGGCGCTTGAAAGGTACCCTTACGCCTCTGCGCCAGTAGGTGCGATGCAGGGAAAAGTAGACACTAGAAGCGAGGGTAAGAGCGTGCGTACATATAGTCCTAAACCTGGAGATGTTGTGCGAAAGTGGCATGTCATCGACGCACAAGATGTTGTCTTAGGTCGCCTTGCAACTCACGCCGCAGTTCTCTTGCGCGGAAAGCACAAGCCAACCTTCGCAGCTCACATGGACATGGGCGATTTCGTCATTGTCATTAACGCTGAAAAAGTTGCTCTCTCTGGATCAAAGTCCACTCAAAAGTATGCTCACCAACACTCAGGTTTCCCAGGCGGATTAACTTCTACTGTCTATGGCGATCTTTTGGTGAAGTACCCAACTCGCGCCGTTGAAAAAGCAATCAAGGGAATGTTGCCAAAAAACACATTGGGTCGCGCAATGGCAACCAAACTCAAAGTTTATGCAGGATCAGAACATCCACACGCAGCACAGGCACCAACACCATATGTGTTCGAGCAAGTTTCCCAGATTCTAAAGTAATAGTTAAACAGAGGATAAAAGCCAATGATGTCTGACAACACCGATGTAATCGATATCGACGAAGATGAAGTTCCAACTTCATACTCTTCTGCAACCCCAGCTGCTGCAACTAATCGCCCAGCGATTAAAGCACCTGGTGGCGGAACTGGTCGTCGTAAAGAGGCAGTAGCACGCGTGCGTCTTGTGCCTGGCTCTGGTCGTTGGGTTGTTAACGGTAAGGCTCTTCCTGATTACTTTCCAAACAAGGTTCACCAACAATTAGTTTCTGAGCCATTTCGCACAGTGGGTGCTGAAAATGGTTATGACGTTTTTGCACGCATCGATGGTGGCGGCGTTTCTGGTCAAGCTGGCGCACTTCGTTTAGGTGTTGCACGTGCACTCAATCAAATCGACGAAGAAGCACATCGCCCAGCACTGAAGAAGGCTGGATTCCTTACTCGTGATGCTCGCGTTATTGAGCGCAAGAAGTACGGACTCAAGAAGGCCCGTAAGCGCTCGCAATACAGCAAGCGTTAATTCACATCCGCGATATTTAATCCGCGATCATGGCGCTATTTGGCACCGATGGCATTCGTGGCGTAGCCAATCGTGACCTCACAGCAGAGCTAGCGCTGGATGTTGCGGTTGCTGCCGCTCACATACTTGTTGAATCATCTAGCAATGCAGATCACCAGCCCACAGCAATTGTTGGGCAAGATTCTCGAGCATCAGGCGAATTTCTAGAGGCTGCGGTTGTTGCTGGATTAACAAGTGCCGGAATCAATGTTTATCGAGTGGGTGTTTTGCCGACTCCTGCAGTCGCACACCTAGTAGCACAGAGCAAGGCAGATCTTGGTGTGATGATCAGTGCTTCACATAATCCAATGCCAGATAACGGCATCAAACTTTTTTCACGCGGTGGCGGAAAATTGGCAGACTCAATCGAAGCAGCAATCGAAGCTCGCATAGGAGAGCCTTGGACACGGCCAACGGGTCGAGGCGTCGGACGAGCCATCAATGATGAGAGTGCAACCGAGCGATATCTATCTCACTTATTAGCATCGGTCTCCACGAAACTTGATGGCATTAGCGTTGTCGTTGATTGTGCAAACGGAGCGTCATCGCGCGTAGCCCCAGAAGCGCTGCGTCGAGCAGGTGCAAAAGTAATCGCGATTTCTGATCAACCAGATGGTTGGAACATCAATGAAAATTGTGGCTCAACTCATCTTGAGAATTTGCGTGCGAAAGTTATAGAGACCGGCGCAGATATTGGCATTGGACACGATGGCGATGCCGATCGCGCTTTGGCTATTGATGCACAAGGCAATGACATTGATGGGGACCAGATTTTAACAATTCTGGCAATGGGCCTTAAGGCGCGAGGCGCGCTGAAGAGCAATACCGTTGTAGGAACCGTGATGAGTAATTTAGGTTTCATGAAAGCAATGAAAGCTGCAGACATTTCAGTGATCACAACAGCAGTTGGGGATCGCTATGTTTTAGAGAAAATGATTGAGTCAGACTATTGTATAGGTGGCGAGCAATCTGGTCATGTTATTTTGCGAGATTTCGCAAATACCGGAGACGGCATATTGACCTCCCTTGCCTTACTCCAAGAAATGAAGCGCCAAGGTAAGAGTGCGCAAGAATTAGCAGGGGCAATGGTGCGCTTTCCACAAACTTTAATAAATGTGAAAAATGTTGCAAAAGAAAAATTGTCGAGCTCATCACTTATCGCTCAAGCTGTTGGGCAAGCAGAAACTGAACTTGGCGATAGCGGACGAGTTCTATTAAGAGCATCTGGTACCGAACCCTTGATTCGCGTGATGGTAGAAGCATCCAGTGATAGCGTGGCCTCGGAAATTGCGAAAAGACTGGCAGAGGTCGTAGCGCAGGAATTGGGGTAATGCCGTGTGCGGGATTGTCGGTTACTCCGGAGGGCAATCTGCAATCGCCCCACTGCTGGAAGGTTTGCGTCGCCTGGAATATCGAGGATATGACTCAGCAGGGATAGCACTTGGCACTGCAAGTAAATTATTTGTAGAAAAGCGAGCGGGTAAGTTATCTAATCTTGAAGCAGAACTTAAAGGATCCCTCCCTTCGGCTCATAGTGGAATCGGTCATACGCGATGGGCAACGCATGGTGGACCAACTGATAAAAATGCGCATCCTCATTTAGATAACGAAGGAAAACTTGCTGTTATCCATAATGGAATTATCGAAAATTACACACAGCTTCGCGCAGAGCTAGAGCACCGAGGACACTCATTCTCGTCAGACACAGATACTGAATCTGTTGCGCACTTGTTAAGCGAGCTGCGAAAGAAACACGGAGGTGATCTCGCCGCAGCCATGCGAGAGGCGGTCACACTGCTTCGCGGATCATTTACACTTTTAGCGATACATGCAGATGCTCCGCAAACAATTGTTGGTGTCCGTCGCAACTCGCCCTTGGTCGTTGGTATTGGAAAAGGCGAAAACTTCATGGCCTCAGATGTAGCTGCCTTCATTGACTACACAAAGAGAGCAATCGAACTTGGCCAAGATGAAGTTGTCACGATTACACCTGAAAAAGTCTCCATTACTGATCTCAATGGAATTGCAGTTGTGCCCAAAGAATACGAAATAACTTGGGATGCTAGTGCGGCAGAAAAGGGCGGGTTTAATCACTTCATGCTCAAAGAGATTTTCGAGCAACCCAAAGCAGTCGCAGACACTTTGTTGGGACGCCTGAGTCCAAGCAATCAGATAGTTCTTGACGAGCTTCGCCTATCGACTGAGGAAATAAAGGCCCTGAAGAAGATAGTGTTGCTTGCTTGCGGAACGGCGTATCACGCGGGAATGCTTGCAAAATATGCAATTGAAAAATGGGCAAAGATATCTGTCGAAGTTGAGCTCGCCAGCGAATTTCGCTACCGAGATCCGTTGATTGATAGCAGCACCCTTGTAATTGCAATTTCTCAGTCGGGTGAAACGATGGACACCTTGATGGCGCTGCGACATGCTAAAGCGGCCGGAGCTCGAATACTTGCTGTCTGCAATACGAATAGTTCGACGATCCCAAGAGAATCTGATGCAGTTCTGTATACGCATGCAGGCCCAGAAATTGCAGTGGCATCAACTAAGGCGTTTTTGACGCAAGTGATTGCCGTTTATGTTATTGGCTTATACCTAGCGCAGGTGCGCGGAATTATGGGCAATGATCAAGTAAAAGAACTTTTTAACGAGATGAGTGCGCTTCCTTCAAAGATCGAGCAAGTTTTAGAAACGGTTGAGCCATTGCGTAAGTTAACGCGCGGGTTTGCTCAATCGACATCAGTTCTATTCTTGGGGCGCCATGTTGGCTTTCCAGTAGCACTTGAAGGTGCCCTGAAATTAAAAGAATTGGCATATATGCATGCAGAAGGTTTTGCTGGCGGAGAACTCAAGCATGGTCCTATCGCTCTGATCGAACCAGGCACGCCAGTTATTGCAATCTTGCCGACTGGTCATGACCATGGACTCGATGAGAAAATGTTAAGCAATATTCAAGAAGTTAAGGCGCGTGGAGCAAGAGTCATAGTGATTGCTGATGAGGGTGTGGAGGTCACTGGAGCCGAACACATAATTCGAATTCCAACAACACCAGCGCTCTTTCAACCAATATTGGCAACTGTCCCTTTGCAGGTATTTGCTTATGAGATGGCGGTCACGCGAGGCAATGATGTCGATCAACCCCGTAACCTCGCAAAGTCTGTGACTGTGGAATAGATGTTAGAAACCCTCGACCCTCGTCGCAGGCAGATGGCCCGTGCCTTCTGGGGCTCGGCAGCCTTGTTCTTGGGGTTTCTCATCACAACGCAACAAGTCCTCACAAATGGCTCACTAATCAAAGTTGATGCAACTATCGCCAACGCCCATCGACATAATTTCACTCCTTGGATCGATTTTATTTTAATGAAGATTGATAATTTGGGATTACGTGGATTGACTGCAACTATTTTAGTTTTAAGTGCACTTCTGATCGCATGGAAATTCAAGACTTGGCGGCCACTCAATCTTGCGGTAATTTCTTTGCTGGCACTCAATCTGGTTGTCGGTTTGGCAAAACTTGCAGTGGGTAGAACAAAACCAAAACTGAATATTGATTTGATTTATGCTGGAGGTCTGTCTTATCCCAGCGGACATGCTTCAAACGCTTTGCTTACATGGGGGATCCTGGCTTATCTGATCTATCGATATACCTATCGAGACGGCTACCACGGCCGGCTCCTTGCAGGTGGCGTGACCGTTATTACACTTTCGGTCTGCACCGTCTCTCTCTTTCGGAATACTCACTGGTTATCGGACCTCTTAGGCGGGTTATTTATAGGGGGAGCACTTTTAGTTCTGGTAATCGCAATCGATCGATCATTCCCTTCTGAAAGCCAGCGCTCCTGACTTAGTATTAGCCCATGATCGAGGGCATTGGAATTGACGTTGTAGACATCGACCGTTTTTCGCAATCCCTCGAACGCACCCCGACTTTAGTTGATCGACTCTTTACTGCTTCAGAAAAGACGCTCCCTCTTTCGTCACAAGCTGCGCGTTTTGCAGCAAAGGAAGCCTTAGCAAAAGCGCTGAACGCTGGCAAAGGATTACCATGGCTGGATGCAGAAGTTATCAACCTCGAATCTGGAAAACCAGAATTTCTCTTTCGCGGAGAAATTGCAGATCTCATAGACGGTGCATGTGTCCATCTTTCACTTTCACACGACGCAGGCATTGCTTCTGCAATAGTGATTATTGAGCGTCGGTAATGTCGGCTCATGCAGAAGTGTTGGTTGACCTTGATGCAATCAAACACAATGTGGCGACACTGCAAGAAAAAGCTGGTGTACCGCTTTTAGCAGTTGTTAAAGCTGATGCATATGGGCATGGCCTCGTTGCTGTTGGTCGCGTTGCCATCGAGGCAGGTGCACATTGGCTAGGAGTTGCGCTTTTGGAAGAGGCGGTTTTATTGAGAACCGCAGGTATCAAAGCTCCAATTATTGCTTGGTTAGTCCCACCTGGTTCTGCCTTTTTGACCGCTGTAAAATCTGATATCGATATTGGCGTGCCATCGATTCAGGTTTATCACGATGTTGCACTTGCTGCCGGTCACGCAGGCAAAAAAGCAAGGATTCATATTGAAGTTGATACTGGCATGACTCGTGGAGGTTTTCTGGAAGAGTGGGGTGCCTTTCTTGAAATTCTCAAAGAGCCCCACGGACACGTTGAAATTATTGGTCTCTTCTCACATTTTGCACGAGCTGATGAGCCCGGTGAAAAGCAAAATGCCGCGCAACTCAAGAGGTTTCTCGAGATGGCCGATGATCTCAATCAGATCGGAATTGAGCCATCTGTTCTTCATCTTTCAAATTCTGCCGCAACGCTGATGGATGCATCTGCGCACTTTGACCTTGTGCGCACAGGCATAGCGATGTATGGGCTCTCGCCAGATCTTCAACATCTTGGCAATTCAAAACACTTGGATTTGCGACCCGCAATGACTTTGCGTGCAAAACTCCAATTAGTGAAGGAAGTTTTAGCCAATACTCCAGTGGGTTATGGGGCAACCGCATTTACGCCCGACGACACAAAACTTGGGGTAGTAGCAATGGGATACGCCGATGGCATTCCACGAATTGCACAAGGCGCCGGTATTTATGTTGACGGCAAAAGGGCGCCGATCATTGGTCGGGTTTCCATGGATCAATTTGTCGTAGATCTTGGCTCAGATTCACTGGCAAAAGCTGGTGACTGGGTTGTCGTATTTGGACCTGGATACGATGGGGAGTACACAGCTGATGATTGGGCAAGTGCAAGCCACAGTATTAATTATGAGATTGTCACTCGGATCAATCCTCGCGTCTCTAGAATATATGTCAACAGCGATGGAAATGGAGTTGTGTGAGCACACCATCTGCTCTCTTGGCTGTAGAAAATCTCTCGGTTGACTTTGGAGGCTTGCACGCCCTCAGCAGAGTTTTTCTAGAACTTCGTCATCAAGAAGTTGTAGGAGTGATTGGTCCAAATGGGGCTGGCAAGACAACACTTTTTAATGCACTCTGCGGTCTTGTCGCGCCATCATCTGGAGAACTTACTCTTGACGGGAAGGGGCATGAATGGCCAAAGCCTGATCAACTTGTAGATTTTGGAATCGCCCGCACTCTCCAAGGGGTTGCACTCTTTCCTGACTTGACCGTAGTTGAGAATGTGATGATTGGCGCACATAAGTTTGCGCAGTCTGGGTTTATCTCCGCAGCGTTTGGACTAAGCAAAGATGAAAGTAAATTACGTGAAAGAGCAATGCTGGCGCTGGAAAGAGTTTATGCCACCGGAATTGCTCATCGTCGCGCAGACACACTTTCATATCCCGATACAAAGCGAGTATCTATTGCGCGCGCGTTAGTCACTGAACCTCGAATCTTGATGCTGGATGAGCCAGCTGGTGGATTAGGTGCAGAAGATATTGCCTGGATGAATGGACTTATTCATAATCTCAAATTGCAATGTTCGGTGTTGCTCGTGGAGCATCATATGGATGTAGTGATGTCTGTATGTGATCGGCTTTATGTTCTCAATTTTGGTGAAGTCATCGCAAGTGGAGTTGCAGAAAAAGTGCGACGCGACCCAGCAGTAATTGCCGCCTACCTTGGTGCAGGTGTGCCATGACTCTGGTCGTTTCCGATCTGTGTGTTGATCACGGTGCAATTCGCGCGATATCTGGCGTCTGCTTTGAGGTCGGAAAAGGGCAACTAGCAGCCGTTATTGGGGCAAACGGGGCAGGCAAGACAACTCTATTGCGCACTCTCTCTGGCCTAAAAAGCACTTCTAGCGGAACTGCATTCTGGAACGGGCACGATTTACTTCATGCCAAACCAGAACAATTGGTGAGACTTGGAATTTCTCATGTCTCTGAGGGTAAGTCAGTAATCCCAGAGTTAACTGTCGAAGAGAATTTAAATTTAGGCGCGCTCTGGCGAAGCAATGGCGCTGAGGCGCCAGCAACCCTCATCCAAGTTCTTGCAACATTTCCTCGATTGGCTGAGCGGAGATCGCAATTAGCAGACACACTTTCGGGGGGCGAGCGACAAATGTTGGCAATTGGTCGCGCGCTCATGTCAAAGCCTGAGTTACTGCTTCTTGACGAACCATCCCTTGGTCTTGCTCCACTTGTGATCGCACAAATTTTTCAAAGTATCCGTGATCTCACATCCGCAATGGGATTAACGGTTGTGTTAGTAGAACAAAATGCAATGAGCGCGCTCAAGATCGCAGATATAGGGATTGTCCTAAATCTAGGTAGCGTAGTTGTTTCCGACACCGCTAAAAATCTCATAGAAAACCCGCAAGTGCGCGCGGCGTATTTGGGGTATTAATTATGTATCAATTCATTAATACGGTTCTTAATGGAATTACATCCGGAGCAATCTTTTCTCTCATGGCAATAGCACTTGTACTTGTCTGGCGAAGCACCCGAGTGATCAACTTTGCTCAATCTGGAATGGCATTACTCTCAACATATATTGGTTTTGAGTGCATACAGCGATTGCATTCATTTTGGATTGCACTGCCACTATCCATGATCGCTGGGGCATTTTTTGCCGCTCTGGTGGATACCTTTTTTATGCGCGTTTTATTTAGGAGAACAGCTGATGGTCCTATATCTGGCGTAGCGCCGATTATTGCAACCCTTGGATTGCTTGGTCTTATTCGTTCAAGTTTGGGAATGATCGTTGGAAATTCTGATGCGAGTATCCGCCCTCCAGTTTCCAATGTGGGCTTTACTGTTTCTGGCCACACACTTGCGTTCTCTCCACTCAAACTCATGACCTTAAGCATGGTTATAGCCTTGATGCTGGGGTTAACGCTTGTTTTTCAGCGTACGAATTTAGGATTGGCTCTGAGGGCCAGTGCCTATGCACCAGAGATTGCGCGTCTTGCGGGAGTGCGGGTGGATGCGATTCGCACCATTGGTTGGGCGCTTGCAGGTGCGGCAGGTGCGGCAGCTGGAATGCTCCAAACTCCAAACGGCAACGGCGCACTTGCACCTGATTCATTGGAATTTAATCTTCTTTTAGTATTTGGATTTATTGCAGCGGTGATCGGTGGCCTTGAAAGTTTGGTCGGTGCAGTCGTCGGAGGATTAGTTTTAGGTTTATTTCTGGCTTTCATTCAATATTATGTGAGCGGTTCGTTAGTGTTTATCGCAGCATTTTGCATACTTATAATCGTTCTTCTTCTCAAGCCAAAAGGCCTTTTAGGTTCTAAGGCAGGTCGCCGTGCATAAAATACTTCACACCAATCTTGGCAGAGCGCTATTTTTTACGGCTTTGGGCTTTGGATTATTCCTAGCAAGTAATCGCATAGATGAATTGCGGGTCTACCAGGGTGCAACTTTGGCAATGTTTGTTGTTGCAATTTCGTCATTGATTTTGTTAACTGGATATTCTGGCCAGGTATCACTCGGGCATGGTGCGATAATGGCAATTGGAGCCTACGCCGCGGCACTTGCGCGAATACATTGGGGACTTCCGGTCTGGCTATGTTTTAGTGCAGCTGTTGTCGTTGCTGCATTCGCTGGTGCCGTTTTAGGAACCGCAGCGGCGCGACTATCGGGTCCGTACTTAGCTGGTACAACATTGGCTCTTGCAGTGGGTTTGCCATCCATTGCCAACCAATTCCATGTCTTAGGTGGAGAGCAAGGATTACTTTTTGACATTGGTCAGCCACCATCGTGGTTAGGTGCTGATTTCACTTCTTATAAGTGGTATTTCTGGATTGGTTCATCTGCGTGCCTCATTACACTGTGGTGGCTTCAAAATATTTTGCGTTCCCGATACGGTCGTACGTGGCGGGCTGTGCGAGGTAACGAGGTTGCAGCCCAGCTCTGTGGAATCCATGCTGGAAAATCTAAGACGCTCGCATTTAGCGTGAGCTCTGGCTTAGCTGGCCTGGCTGGAGCCTTGCTGGCTATGACAATCAGCACCGTTTCCCCGAGTGCCTTCCCTCTTTCACTCTCTTTTACGCTCCTGACAGGGGCGGTTCTGAGTGGCATAACTACCCTTCCAGGCGTCATTATTGGCGCAGTGACCTTGGTGGCGACTCCCGAGATTGCCGATGCGATCTCCCAACGCATGGCTAACTCCGAGAGCGTGACCACGAACTTACCTGGATTATTGGTGAGCGCATTATTGATTCTGGTGGTTCTCTTCGTCCCGAACGGACCAGTGGAACAGATGCGAATGTTTCGCGTGAAAGCGCGATCTCACACCAAGAACTAGGTACTCATTAGCAAGCTAATGAGTAAGCACCACACACCCTCGATGGAAGGAAATACATGATCAGAATGAATCGTCGGAAGCTTTTTGTAGCCTCTGCCGTAATCGCAGTCGGAAGCATGGCTGTTGCCGCAGTTCCGGCTCAGGCATTTGCACCCCATAGAGCTGAAATTGGCGTGAGCGCCTCTTCTATAAAGCTAGGCATCTCTGTCCCCATGACAGGCATTGCTTCACCTGGATATAACAAGATTCCTGGAGCAATGAAGGCTTACTTTGATTACGTCAATGCCAACGGTGGAGTCAACGGTCGTAAGATCTCACTTGTTATTAAAGATGACCAATATATTCCTACTCTGGCGGTAGCCAAAGCTAACGAACTCATCCTCAAAGACAAGGTATTTGCACTACTTGGCACGTTAGGAACTGCAAGCAATAAAGCCATTGCTTCTTCAGTTCAATTAGCAAAGCGCGGCGTTCCTGCATTATTTGTGAACACCGGATTCAGCGGATTTGCCGATAAGTCCAAGTACCCAACTACGTTTTCGATTCTTCCTTCCTATCAAATGGAAGCAAAGATCATGTCTCAATATATAAAAGAAAATTATGCTGGCAAGAAACTTGGACTCATCTATCAAGACGATGATTTCGGTGTCGATGCACTCGCTGGCTTCAAGCAAGGCGGAGTGAACTTTGACGTCAAAGTTCCTTATGCTTCTGGCTCACAAGGTGTAGCCGGAACTGCCGCTGGATGGATTCAGAAGTTGCAAGCTGGTGGCGCTGAAGTAGTAGTTCTCTTCGGTGTCTCGAGCGCTACGACAGCAGCTCTGGGCAATGCTTATGCCCTCAAGTATGCGCCGCAGTGGCTTCTTGGCTCAGTTGGTGGAGATGCAACAACAATTGCTTCAGCCAAAGTTGTCCCGGTTGCCCTCATGCGTGGCTCCAAAGGCTTCTCATTTGCCCCCGCTCCTACAGATACCGCTGATGAGTACATCAAGATGTTCCAAGATGTAAACACGACCTACAACAAGGGTGTTGCATTTGATAACAACATTGTTGCAGGAATGACTTCAGCATTTATTACAGTGCAAGCACTCCAAGCTGCTGGTGCAAATTTGACTCGAAAGAGTTTGATGGATGCCATTGAAACAAAAGGTTCGACTTTTGCTAGTCCAACTTTGACGCCGCTTGGATACTCCACAACAAGCCATGTCGGTGCAACCGGTTATTGGATCGGAACATATGACGCAACTGGATCACTCAAGCCAGATGGTGGCGCATACACCGTTTACACCACTGATTCCGGAAGCGGAGCAGTTGTGAAATCAACTTACAAGCGGGCACCAATGCCAGCGAAGGGATTACCAAACTAATGAGAACTTCAATGAAGAAATCAAGATTCCTTGCTTTCCTATCGGCAGCTGCACTTGTAACGACCGTTCTTGCAGTGATTCCGGTTTCTGCGAACGCTGCAGAGCCACTATGTGATGGCAAGCTTGCTGTTAATTCATGCAAAGGTCTCACCAGCGATGGCGCTCCTTATGCAATGCAAGTTCCTGGCAATTTCAATGGCACAGTTCTTATCTGGAGCCACGGAATTCGTCCCAACGTTCCAATCCCTGCGGCCATTCCTAAATTGGGTGGGTATGTTGTTACAAACACTCCAGAAACTGCTGCAGGACAATCCGGTGGCAGCATGGTTGTGACCGGCACACTTCTTGCTAAGGGCTATGCACTAATGGGATCGGGCTTTTCGCGTCAAGGTGTCAACATCATGGAAGGCGTTGCAACCAACGTCGAGCTCATTGGCATCTTCAAAAAGCAATTCCCAACAACTAAAAAAGTAATCGCTTGGGGAGAATCCTTGGGTGCAATAACCACTCAGGTTCTGGCTGAACAGCATCCAGAGCTCATTACTGCAGCTGGTTTAACGTGCACTGCAGTAACTGATCCATTAGCACTTGCTTCATACTTCGGAGATTTCCTCTGGGGATTCAAAACCTTCTTCGATCCAACAATTAAGGGCTTTGGATACTCTGCTGGTGTTGCCGGATATGCAGAAGAGATGGGCGATCTAGGAAAATTCTGGATCGCACTAGGCAAGTTGCAAGCTGGTCTTGTCAGCGGAGAATGGCCAGATACATCATCTCCTGCAGGTAAAGCACTTGAGGCTGCAAAGATTCCATCACGTAGCGCTCTCTTGCTCGTTGGTCTGATGGCTGGCGTACCAACAAGAAGTGCTCACATTGACGGCGTCTCAGGTCCAAAGGGATCTGAAGAACTTTTCCCATTGGCAATTGCACCAGCACTTGCAGTATTGGAAAACGCTGGAACCGTTGCATCTGCCGCAATTTTGTTGATGGCAGATGGTGAACAACAAACAGGTGGAATCGTCTTTGATAATACAAAGACTGACTATGCAGCTCGCATTGGAGATGCACGCGATGTATTTACTATGGGGCTCAGTGGCAATACAGCACTGAACGCCATGCTCGGAATCGTTGCAGCTTCACCTCGTGTTACTGGGCTACCTGCGGCAGTTGCCAAGATGAGTGCACTGCTTCCTGTAACTGGCAAGATCAAGGTTCCAACTGTGCAACTTTCTGGAGTCGCTGATCAATACACACCATCGGGCATCGCTCAGTGGTTGTCGGACAAGAATGCCGCTGCTATTAATGCAGCAAAGGCAGTCTTGGCGAAGAAGTATGGTTCAACCCATAGCTACGCGGCGCCAGTAAATAACTTGGTCACCGTGTGGAGCACTTCTCCTGCCAAATACACCACCTTCGATGCAACTGGGACACCAGTTCTATCAACACCTGGTGCGCTAGGTGCAGGTCACTGTGTCTACACACCAGCACAACATCTTGCTGTTGCCAATCTCTTGATTGGCGCAAGCAGTTCCGGCACATTGTTATCAGGTGGAGCACTAGCCACCTTGGTGCGCAAAGCTGGCGGTCTCTCGGTTGATCCTAAATTCAAGGCACCAACCTTGAAGTACTTTGGATAAATCACCTTCGTAAGTGCGGGGGCTTGGAGAAATCCAAGCCCCCGCACTTTTTTGTGCCTTTAATACAACCATCTACTAACCTTGAGTACATGCCCAAGATTGCGACCCCTCAAGAGATGTTTGCGCTGGGTCAACGCATCGGCAATCAATTAAAAGTAGGAGATTTACTGCTTCTCAACGGTGCTTTGGGTGCTGGAAAGACTCTACTAACTCAGGGCATTGGCAAGAGTTTAGGAATTGATGGCATCACATCTCCCACATTTGTGATCTCTCGAATTCACAAAGGGCCAATGCCACTCATTCATGTGGATGCCTATCGCCTCCTGGATACCGAAAATCCGAATCTTTCCTTAGATGATCTGGACCTGGATACTGAACGCGAAAGAGCGATCACAATTATTGAATGGGGTGGAGTCGAATCGGCACGGTTATCGGATGAACGCCTCGAGATAACTATTGATCGCACAGATGAGATACGAGAGGTGAGTTTTGTCAGCTTCGGTCCGCGATGGGATGAGTTTTCATTGTGAGCATCTGTCTTGCAATAGATACTTCAACGTCGCGTACATCGGTTGGACTTGTTGAAGATGGTGCATTGCTCTGGCATGGATTTCAAGATGGTGCAACTGCACATGGATCCGCACTTCCACAGTTGGTATCACAAGGATTAGCCCAACAATCAAAGGTTGATCAGGTAGTTGTTGGTATGGGTCCCGGGCCATACACCGGTCTTCGAGTAGGCATTGCCTTTGCCATAAGTTTTGGCCGCGCACGAGGGATTCCTGTCACTGGAATTTGCTCCCTCGATGCAATTGCTGCATTGATTCATGAGGATGACTTTGTTGTTGCAACCGATGCTAGACGAAAGGAAATCTACTGGGCGCGCTACATCAATGGAGTGCGGACCGAAGGTCCATCTGTTGATCTTCCAAAGTTTGTGGCAGCAATTGGCGTTTCGGCATTTGGCGAAGGATCTTTCAAGTATCAACTCACTACCAATGAAGAGTTTCTCTTTCCTGATATGGCCTCATTGGTCGAGTTGAGCAAGAACTCTGATAACAAAATCAACGAGGCGATGTATTTGCGTCGCCCGGACGCTGTACCAACAAGTGAACGCACACAATGACTTCATATCGAGATATGACTGCATTTGATATTCCCTTGATCGCAAGTCTGGAGCGCGCGATTTATCCCAACGATGCGTGGTCAAGTGCGCAATTCAAGGAAGAACTCGCTGGAGTTCCCGCCAATCGCTACTACCGAGTGGCCCTTGATGATGAGGGAACGATTGTTGGCTATGCGGGAATATTTACTCCTGATCAAGGCATTGATGCAGACATTCACACCCTTACCGTCTCTCCTGACCATCGGCGCAAAGGCATTGGTCGAGCATTACTCGAGGAGATGATCGCCTGGGCAAAGCAGCGTCAAGCACCTGTAGTTTTTCTTGAAGTCCGTGAAGGAAACGATGAAGCAGCGCCCCTTTATATTTCTTCAGGATTTAGTGCCATATCTCGGCGCAATGATTATTACGGCACCGGGGTGCATGCAGTTGTAATGAAAAAGGATTTGTTATGAGCGCACAACCTCTCGTACTTGGCATTGAGACTTCTTGCGATGAAACTGCAATTGGAATTGTTCGTGGGCGCACACTTCTTGCCAACGTCATCGCATCGAGCGTGGATGAGCATGCGCGATTTGGGGGTGTAGTTCCGGAAATTGCTAGCCGTGCGCACTTAGAGGCGATGTTGCCAATGTTGGATCAAGCGCTCTTGCAGGCAAAAGTTTCTCTCAAAGATCTTGATGCAGTTTCAGTGACGGCAGGTCCAGGATTAGTGGGAGCTCTTTTGGTTGGAGTTGCATCAGCAAGCGGGCTTGCACTTGGTCTAGGTAAACCACTGTATGGAGTTAACCACTTGGCAGCTCACGTCTCGGTGGATTTACTTACTCATGCTAATGCAATCGAACCAACTATCGCATTGCTCGTCAGCGGTGGACACTCATCACTTTTGCAAGTTGATGACATTACATCCAGTGTTGTCAAGCTTGGCGAAAGTATGGATGATGCGGCAGGGGAAGCGTTTGATAAAATTGCCCGAGTAATGGGTCTAGGTTTTCCTGGCGGTCCTGCTATTGATCGCGAATCCAACAACGGAAACTCGACTGCAATAGATTTTCCACGCGGCTTGACTCAATCGCAGGATTGGCGAGAGCGACCTTTTGATTTTTCATTCTCTGGATTGAAAACTGCAGTTGCTCGCTATTTAGAAGCAACTCCTGATTATGTTCGAGCAGATGTTGCGGCCTCTTTTCAAGAAGCAATCGTTGATGTCTTACTTCAAAAGGCTCTGTTGGCATGCAAGAAAAGTGGCATCGATTCCCTTGTGATCGCTGGAGGTGTGGCTGCTAATTCACGCCTTCGCCACGTTGCCCAAGAGCGCTGCGATGGGGCAAAGATTCGACTTCGTATTCCGGCGCCAGCCCTTTGCACCGACAACGGGGCAATGGTGGCCGCCCTTGGCTCGCTCATGGCTGCAGCAGGGCGCCCAGCCAGCACGATCGGCATCGATGCAGATTCCAGCTTGAGCGTCACGTGTGTGAGCGTGGCATAGTCTCAAATTGACCCAAGCCAGCCTGCCTTCTAGGCTTGGCGTTAGCACTCAAGGTGCGAGTGTGCTAATTCGCACCTCTTGAGGAGAAGTTCCACCCAGGTTCCACTTCATAGTTCTACAACTCACGAAGGAGTCAACACATGGCCGTAGCCATTAAGCCACTAGAAGATCGCATTGTTGTTAAGGCCAATGAGGCTGAAACAACAACTGCCTCAGGTCTTGTTATCCCTGATACAGCTAAAGAAAAGCCACAAGAGGGCACTGTTATTGCAGTAGGTCCAGGTCGCTTTGATGATGGCGTTCGCGTTCCTATGGATGTCAAAGTCGGCGACGTAGTTTTGTACAGCAAGTACGGCGGGACTGAAGTGAAGTACAACAACGAGGAGTACCTAGTTCTCTCAGCGCGCGACATTCTCGCCGTGATTGAGAAGAAGTAAATGGGAAAAATTCTTGAGTTCGATGAGCATGCACGTCGTGCCATGGAACGCGGCGTCAACATTCTTGCTGACACCGTCAAGGTAACACTGGGACCCAAGGGCCGTAACGTTGTTATCTCTAAATCCTATGGTGCACCAACTATCACCAACGATGGCGTGACCATCGCGCGCGAGATTGAATTATCTGACCCAGTTGAAAACATGGGTGCACAATTGGTTAAAGAAGTCGCTACAAAAACAAACGATGTCGCTGGTGATGGAACCACTACGGCAACTGTTTTAGCACAGGCAATGGTCAAGGAAGGTCTTCGTAACCTTGCTGCTGGCGCACAACCAATGGATCTCAAAATCGGCATCGAAGCAGCAGTAGTTGCGATCACCGAGCGCCTTCGCGAACATGCAACTGTGGTTAAAGATAAGTCGCAGATCGCAGATGTAGCAACTATCTCTGCCCAGGATCGCGCCATCGGAGATCTCATCGCCGAAGCCATGGACAAAGTTGGTAAAGATGGCGTCATCACCGTGGAAGAAGCATCTACTACGGGCCTTGAGCTTGAGTTCACTGAGGGTATGCAATTTGATAAAGGCTATATCTCTCCGTACTTTGTTACCGATCAAGAGCGCATGGAAACAGTGCTTGAGGATGCCTACGTATTGCTATCTGCCAATAAAATCTCTGCTTTGAGCGAGCTTCTTCCAATCTTGGAAAAGATTGCTCAAGCAAGTAAGCCTCTGTTGATTATTGCCGAAGATGTAGAAGGTGAAGCGCTTTCTACCTTGGTCGTCAACAAGATGCGTGGAGTCTTTACTTCAGCTGCCGTAAAGGCACCAGGCTTTGGAGATCGTCGCAAGGCAATGTTGCAAGATATTGCAATCTTGACCGGCGCTCAGGTTATTTCATCTGATATTGGAATGAAGCTAGATCAGGTAGGCCTAGAAGTTCTGGGTCGAGCTCGCCGCATCGTTATCTCCAAAGACACCACAACAATTGTTGATGGTGGCGGAGATAAGGCAGCAGTCACCGCACGTGTTTCTGAAATCCGCAAGGAACTCGAAAACACAGATTCTGAATGGGACCGCAATAAGCTGCAAGAGCGTGTAGCCAAACTTGCTGGTGGCGTCTGTGTCATCAAAGTTGGAGCACACACTGAAGTTGAATTGAAAGAAAAGAAGCATCGCCTTGAAGATGCAATCTCTGCAACACGTGCCGCAGTTGAAGAAGGCATTGTTGTTGGCGGTGGCGCTGCACTGGTACATGCCGCTGATGCACTTGAAGGCGACCTTGGCTTCGAAGGCGATAAAGCAGTTGGAGTTCGAATGGTTCGCAAAGCTTGCGACGAGCCACTTCGTTGGATTGCTGAAAATGCAGGACTTGAAGGTTACGTCGTAGTGTCAAAGGTACGTGCAATGAAATCACACGAAGGTTTTAATGCGGCAACTGATGTCTATGGCGACTTAACCAAAGATGGCGTTATCGATCCAGTAAAAGTCACACGTTCTGCGTTGGCTAACGCTGCATCAATCGCTGCGATGTTCATTACAACTGAGGCAGTTGTTTATGAAAAGCCTGAAGAGTCAGAGTCTGATTCGGGCGGCAAGGGTCATTCACATGGCGCTGGTGGACACGGTCACTAATTTCATTAATGAGAAGCGGGTCTTGCATCACGCAAGGCCCGTTTTTCTTTGCTTTCAAGCGTGCGAATGGTAAGTACTGAGATAAGCAGGTAAATTTCATACATGGAACAACTCACGCTATCTGTGGATTGCGGTGGATTAGGAATCAAGGCATCAGTCCTTGATAGCGCCGGCACAATGCGTACTCCTGCTGTGCGAATTCCTACGCCCTATCCGCTTTCTCCGCAGCGGCTAGTAGACACAATCGTTGACTTGGCCAAGACGTTGCCACATGCAGATCGTGCAACGGTCGGTGTGCCAGGAATGATTCGCCACGGAGTTGTCGTGGCAACCCCGCATTACATCAACGTTGCCGGACCTTTAACTCGCATGGATCCAGAACTCAAAAAAGCGTGGGGCGGTTTTGATATGCGCCAAGGGCTTACTGATGCTCTGAAAATGCCGACTCTCGTTCTTAATGATGCCGAAGTTCACGGCGCAGGAGTTGTTGCTGGATCGGGATTTGAAATCGTAATTACTTTAGGAACTGGTTTGGGCTGCGCAGTATTTGATGGGGGAGTGCTCGCTCCGCATATCGAGCTCTCTCACGCACCGGTGCGTCGTTTAACTACGTATGACACTTGGATTGGTGAAAATGAGCGACGCAGATTGGGCGACAGTTTTTGGTCACGGCGCATACGAGCGATGGTGGATGAATTACGTCCGGTATTTCTATGGGATCGACTTTACTTAGGCGGCGGAAACGCACGCCGCATTAAAGATTCTGTGATCCATCGCCTTGGTGATGATGTAGTAATCGTGCCCAATGAAGCCGGAATAATCGGCGGAGTGCGGGCGTGGAGTTTGATTCGTCCTAGCTAGGACGCAGCCGATATTCTTGGCGGAATTTTGTGTTCAATAATGGCTAGGCGCTCATCTTCTGTGAGGCCGCCCCAAATTCCGTAAGGCTCTTGTACGGACAACGCATGTTCACGGCATTGCTGAATTACCGGGCAAGAAGCGCAGATCGTCTTCGCGGCATTTTCACGATTTCGACGGCGTGGACCGCGCTCCCCATCTGGATGGAAAAACATTTCAGTGGGCAGACTCTGGCAGGCGCCCGAATACTGCCATTGCCATAAATCAGCAATCGGCTTAGGTAATCTGGAAATCTCGGCCATAGCCCCACACTACAACCGCTTCGTAAGTTGTTCAAGTATGATCGCCTGGTTCCTTCTCCATGGGCGTGTTTCAACTGGTGGCTTTGGTCACAAGAGGCAAGGATGTAGAGGTGGATGAGGATCTCACCGTTGCAGCGGTTGCTAGGCGCCTAGGTATTGCCCCAGCAACCCTACGCACGTGGGACCGACGCTACGGTCTTGGCCCCTCCCAGCATGAAACAGGTCGCCATCGCAAGTATTCATCGGGTGATCTTGCCAAACTCACTTTTATGCGACGCCTCATTGTCTCCGGTGTAGCGCCAGCCCACGCAGCCGAGCAAGCAAAAACTCATAAGGGAGAGCTTGGATTAGCAAAGCTCATTCAACGTGCCGGCAAGAAGCGGAGCAATGAAGACCTCGTGAGCTCATTGTTTACCGCGGCTTACGCCTTGGATAGCCAATATTTAGACACCGCAATTGCCGACTATTTGAAAAGGTCTGGCGTTGTTGCAACATGGCAAGAAATCTTGGTGCCACTACTTAACCAAATTGGCGCAGAGTGGGAAGAAACCGAAAATGGTGTTGAAGTTGAACATTTGGTTTCTGAAATTGTAAAACGACATTTCCTTTCAGTCGCATTTCAAAAAGCAATCACTGCTCGCCCCGTCCTCTTAGCGGCAGTCCATGAAGAGCAACATTGCTTAGCTCTCTATGCGCTGCGGGCAGCGCTCAATGAACGCGGAATCCCTGCGCACTTTCTTGGGCCTCGCACTCCATTGGTGGCTATCACTGGCCTTGTGAAGAAAGTTGCGCCGCCAGCCATCTTTTTATGGGCGCTGCTTCCGGAAAATGCAGACCCTCGATTTATCCGAAATATTCCTGCGGTTCGCCCGGCCCCTCGGATTATTATTGGCGGACCAGGGTGGGACCTTAAAAAGTGTAAAGATGCTGTATTTGCGCCTGATTTAGCCTCTGCGTGTGAGGAAATTGAGCAGGCAATAGGGGCGTAATTCCCCCGATAGACTTCGCGCTTTCAGGTATCTCATCACGATGACTGCGAGGGAGAGGGGCCATATGAGCGAGAAAATCGCAATGCTGGGCCTGACTTATGACGATGTCTTATTGCTCCCAGATGCATCAGATGTTGTACCTAGTGAAGTCGACACAGCCACAATGTTGACGAGAAATATTTCTCTAGCGATCCCCTTGATCTCCTCAGCGATGGATACAGTCACTGAATCAGCGATGGCTATCGCTATGGCCAAAGTCGGTGGCATCGGAATCATTCACCGTAACCTGCCCATCGATGAGCAAGTTACTCATGTGAAATTAGTCAAGAACGTTGGCATTGCGGGAGCGGCAGTAGGCGTTGGAGATGATGGTTTTGCACGTGCCCAAGCCCTCATTGAAGTCGGCGTAGATGTTGTTGTTGTCGACACAGCCCACGGTCATCATCGTGCAGTCCTTGAAGCGATTGCTCGGATTAAGAAGTTCTCACCTACGACTGAAATTATTGGTGGCAACGTAGCAACTCGTGCTGGTGCGCAGGCACTCATCAATGCTGGAGCAGATGCAGTCAAAGTCGGCGTAGGACCAGGTTCTATTTGTACAACGCGCATCGTCGCGGGTGTAGGTGTCCCACAAGTCACCGCAATTATGGAAGCAAGCAAAGCCTGCGTTAAAGCTGGTATCCCACTAATTGCAGATGGGGGACTTCAATATTCCGGGGACATTGTTAAAGCACTTGTTGCTGGCGCAGATTCGGTAATGGTTGGGTCATTACTTGCCGGATGCGATGAGTCGCCGGGAGAACTCGTAACAATTGATGGACGCCAATACAAGGCATATCGTGGAATGGGATCACTCGGTGCCATGCAATCTCGCGGCGAGCAAAAGTCGTATTCGAAAGATCGTTACATGCAAGATGACGTGTTATCTGAAGATAAATTGGTTCCAGAAGGTATTGAAGGCAAAGTTGCATACCGCGGATCTCTTGCTCATGTAGTCCATCAACTCATTGGCGGGCTTCGATCCGGAATGGGTTATGCCGGAGCCCCTGATATTGCGTACTTGCGCCGCGAAGGTAGATTGATTCAAATTACTGCAGCGGGGCTGCAAGAGAGCCATCCTCACGATGTTTTCGATGTGAGCGATGCACCTAACTACAGAGGGAAGGGCCGTTGATGAGCTTCATCGAAATTGCACCAGGCAAGCGCGCTCGCCAGGCTTATTCTTTTGACGATATTGCGATTGTGCCCAGCCGCCGTACTCGCGACCCTGAAGATGTTTCAATTACATGGCAGATCGACGCATACAAATTTGAACTTCCGATGATGGCAGCGCCGATGGATTCTGTTGTTTCGCCAGAAACCGCTATTGCTATTGGAAAATTGGGCGGCCTCGCCGTCCTCAACCTTGAAGGCCTGTGGACTCGCTATGAAGACCCACGCATTCAACTTGGCGAGATCGCCTCTATGCCCGATGCTCATGCAACTCGACGCATGCAAGAACTTTATGCAGCACCAATTCAACCAACTCTCATTAAAGAACGCCTCAAGCAGATTCGAGATGCAGGCATTACTGTCGCTGGATCCTTATCTCCTGCACGCACATTTGAATTTCACAAGAGCGTGGTTGACGCGGGTGTTGATATTTTCGTCATCCGCGGCACAACTGTGAGCGCCGAGCACGTGGCCAACAATGATGAAGCCCTCAACCTGAAGAAGTTTATTTATGAACTTGATGTACCTGTAATTGTCGGAGGATGTGCCACTGCATCTGGAGCACTCCACCTAATGCGTGCAGGCGCTGCCGGAGTACTTGTTGGATTTGGTGGGGGATCGGCGCACACAACTCGAAAAGTGTTAGGTATCGAAGTTCCTATGGCATCAGCAGTTGCAGAAGTTGCATCTGCTCGTCGCGATTACCTTGATGAATCTGGTGGACGTTATGTTCATGTTATTGCAGATGGTTCTGTTGGACGAAGCGGAGATATTGCCAAGGCAATTGCTTGCGGAGCAGATGCAGTCATGATGGGCTCTCCTCTTGCAAAGGCAGTGGAGGCACCAGGTTTGGGTTGGCACTGGGGCAGCGAGGCACATCATCAGCAACTTCCACGCGGTGAGCGCGTTGCAGTTGGAACTGCTGGGACCCTGAAAGAGATTTTGCTAGGCCCATCTCACGAAGCCGATGGTTCTATGAACCTCTTTGGAGCATTTCGCCGCGCAATGGCTACATGCGGATACTCCGACGTCAAGGAATTCCAGCGCGTCGAAGTTCTTATTCACCATGCCTAATTCAGTACGCCGAGGCGTATTAGTTGTTGATTTCGGTGCGCAATATGCGCAACTGATTGCACGTCGGGTGCGCGAGGCGCATGTATTTAGTGAAATCGTTCCTTCTAGCATTACGGCTCAAGAAGTCCGTGCCAAGAACCCTGAAGCAATCATTTTATCTGGCGGCCCCTCCAGTGTGTACGCAGTTGGAGCACCAAAATTCGACGCAGAAGTATTTGCCTTAGGAATTCCAATTTTTGGTATTTGCTATGGCTTTCAAGTAATGGCCGCAGCACTGGGCGGAGTCGTCAGCCAAACTGGAAAGTCTGAATTTGGTCGCACAACAATTACAGTCCAAAATTCTTCTGCTTTATTTCAATCTTTGCCAGCCGAGCAACAGGTGTGGATGAGTCATGGAGATGCGGTAACACAAACACCTGAAGGTTTCACAACTTGTGGATCAACTTCTGATACAAAGATCGCTGCATTTGAAAATTCCACTGGTCAATTAGCAGGCGTTCAGTTCCATCCAGAAGTCCTGCATTCCAAGTATGGACAAGAAATTTTGCGACGCTGGCTAATAGAAATTGCACAATGCTCACCCATCTGGACTAGCGCCAATATCGTTGATACTGAAATAGAAAAAATAAAAACCTCAGTCGGATCTAAGCATGTGATTTGCGGCCTTTCTGGCGGAGTTGATTCAGCAGTTGCAGCCGCAATTGTTCAACGAGCTATTGGATCACAACTGACATGTGTATTTGTCAATCATGGCCTGCTCAGAAGCGGAGAAGCCGAGCAAGTTGAGAAAGATTTTGTCGCTGCTACGGGCGTCACCCTGAAAGTTATCGATGCTCGCGAACAGTTTTTATCTGCGCTTTCTGGAGTTTCTGATCCAGAATCCAAACGCAAGATAATTGGTCGCGAATTTATCCGAAGCTTTGAAGCGGCTTCGCGCGAGATCGCAACGAGCGGAGATGTTGAATTCCTAGTTCAAGGCACTCTCTATCCCGATGTTGTTGAATCAGGCGGCGGAACCGGTACTGCAAACATTAAGTCGCATCACAATGTTGGCGGGCTACCGGATGATTTGAAGTTCACCCTCATTGAACCACTTCGCACACTGTTTAAAGATGAAGTGCGACAGGTGGGCCTTCAACTGGGGCTGCCAGAAGAGATTGTCATGCGCCAACCTTTTCCAGGGCCTGGATTGGCTATACGTATCATTGGTGAAGTTACGGAAGAAAGATTGACGATATTGCGCCACGCAGATGCGATTGTTCGCCAAGAATTGCAGGGTGCGGGCCAGGACAGACTCATTTGGCAATGCCCAGTAGTTTTATTGGCCGATGTCAGAAGCGTTGGCGTCCAAGGTGATGGTCGCACCTATGGCCACCCCATCGTGCTCAGGCCAGTTTCGAGCGAAGATGCAATGACTGCTGATTGGTCACGATTGCCTTACGAATTACTTGAAAAGATTTCAACACGCATTACTAATGAAGTTCGCGATGTTAATCGCGTAATCTTGGACATTACGAGCAAACCACCAGGAACTATCGAATGGGAGTAATTGTTAGAATGACCACCATGAGACGTATTGCAACTACTGCGGCGTTGACTCTTGCCCTTGTTTCTATTCCGGTTTTGGTATTAGTGGGATCAACGGCCCAGGCACAAGTGGCATGCAAGGCAACGAAAGCAAAGCCTCATGACCCCAAAGTTGTTACCCCTCCCAAGAAGATATCTTCACAACTGCCTAAGACAATGACTCTGGTAACAAATTGTGGAAATATTGCGATCACAACTGTTGGTGTGAAGGCACAAATAACTCTGACCGCTTTGTCCACACTCGCACGCGGTGGTTATTTTGATCTTTCACTGTGTCATCGCTTAACGACGGATATTATTTTTGTCCTGCAGTGCGGGGACCCAACGGCCACAGGGGGAGGCGGGCCAGCGTGGTCTCCATACCCTGATGAAAATTTGCCACAGCAGGTAACTCATAACTATCCAGCCGGAACAGTTGCAATGGCTAACTCTGGGCCAAATACAAATGGGAGCCAGTTCTTTTTGGTCTACGGGGATACAACACTCGGTGCGAGTTACACAATTTGGGGCACCATTACCGCTGGTCTGGACATCGTGAAAGCTATTGCTGCTGGCGGGGTAAAAGCTGGAGGCAGAAGTCCCGGAGATGGAACACCTAAGAAAACAATTGCTATTGAGAAAGTATTGCTCAAGTAGTTTTAGTTTGTATTTACAATCTTAAAGGCTTCAGCGATTGTGCCCTCGGGCATTCCGGCAAAACCCGCATTGCGCTCTCCCCACGAACGAACCATATTGTCCAACTCTTTATTGTGGGCAGTTTGCGAAACGTGGCAGTGGAGTGCTGCCATCTTGAGCGGAAATGTTTCTGTGATATCTACAAAATGATCAGGGACGGCATGGCTCATCACCCATACTTCCTTGACTCGCCACGGTTGATGACCGGCTTCCATGAGATCAGGAAATGCGAATGGATTTCTAGCATCTGGATACACAGCCTGAATTGCACTTTCTCCTGCTGCTAAATGATCTGGATGGCTTGCTCCGATTCGATCCCAATTTCTTTCTGGGCTTTGGCACACTAAGCGATCAGGTTGCGATATACGAATTGCGCGGACAATATCTTTTCGTAATCCAATTGTAGATTCCAATGAACCATCTCGATAATTCAAGAATGTAATATCTGTAACGCCGATTGCAGCACCGGCTTCGCGTTGTTCGCGTTGGCGCACTGCTGGCATCTCCTCTACTGGAATTCCAGATTCTTCGCCGCCTTGATCTCCGTTTGTACAGATGCAGTAGGCAACATGAATACCTTTTTTGACCCACGTGGCGATGGTTCCGGATGCGCCGAAATCAGAATCATCAGGGTGTGCAGTAACTACTAATACCCGTTTGATCTCACTATCGGCGATTGGTTCCATTTTGTGTCCTTACTCGTGGGTGCTCTTGCGTTGCTGAAGCCTAATAGAATGCGCTCCATGATGAGCACCGATCCTTTACTTGACGGGCTCAATCCTCAGCAGCAAAAGGCTGTGACCCATGCCGGCGGACCGTTGCTCGTTGTTGCCGGAGCAGGATCGGGAAAAACTCGAGTTCTGACACGGCGCATTGCCTATTTAATGGCCCGCCGCGGGGCCGCACCGTACGAGATTCTCGCTATCACTTTCACAAATAAGGCAGCTGGTGAAATGAAAGAGCGTGTTGCTGAATTAGTGGGTCCTATCGCCCGTTCCATGTGGGTCTCTACTTTTCACTCAGCTTGTGTCCGAATTTTGCGACAAGAAGCTTCCCGATTGGGTTACAGCAATTCATTTAGCATTTATGACCAAGCCGATAGTTTGCGGCTTATTACGATCGTTTCGAAAGAACTTAACTTGGATTCGAAGCGCTACCCAGCAAGACAATTTCAATCAATGATTTCAAATGCAAAAAATGAACTCCTTGGACCGGCTGGCTATCTTGATGCAACACAAAATCAGTTTGAACAGGTTGTCGCTGAGGTATATGCCGTGTATCAGCGAAGGCTTCAACAAGCCAACGCCATGGACTTTGATGATTTGATTCTCAAAACTGTTGAGGTCTTACAAAGGTTTCCAGAAAGCAAAGCGCGTTTTCGTTCTCGCTTTCGACATGTCTTAGTTGATGAATATCAAGATACTAACCACGCCCAATATCAACTCATTCGCGAACTCGTAGGCAGCGAATCTGAAGGACTTGCACCAGCCGAGTTATGCGTAGTCGGCGATGCGGATCAGTCTATCTATGGTTTCCGTGGTGCAACAATTAGAAATATTTTGCAATTTGAGATGGATTACCCCAACGCGACAACTGTTCTGCTTGAACAAAATTATCGTTCCTCTCAAAATATTCTCAATGCAGCCAACGCTGTTATCACCCAAAACGAGAGTCGTAAAGAGAAGAACCTCTGGTCCGACGCTGGCTCTGGCTCACCACTAGTGGGCTATGTAGCAGAATCCGAACATGATGAAGCAGAGTTCATCAAAGACGAAATTAGGTCTTTGCATAATGCTGGCACATCTTCCCCAGGGGACACTGCCATCTTCTACAGAACCAATGCCCAATCTCGCGTATTTGAAGAAGTTTTCATGCGGGCGGCGCTGCCTTACAAAGTAGTTGGTGGCGTGCGATTTTATGAGCGAAAAGAAGTGAAGGACTTGCTTGCTTATTTGCGAGTTCTCGCAAACCCCAATGATGAAGTTTCTTTGCGTCGAATTATCAACGTTCCAAAACGTGGAATTGGCGATCGTGCCTTGGATTGCGTCGACCTCTTCGTACAAAAAGAGTTCACCTCGTTTTGGCAGGGATTGCATAGAGCCAATGAAATCGAAGAGATGCCAGCTCGTGCTGGCGCCTCAGTGCACGAATTTCTTTCAATGATTTCGGCACTGAGAGTTCTCGTGGAAGCAAAGGTCCGACCTTCAGTGATCATCGAAGCAGTGTTGGAGCAATCGGGGCTTTTGGCAGAACTATCGGCGAGTAAGGATCCTCAAGATGAAGTGCGGGTGGAAAACTTAAAAGAATTAGTTGCGGTTTCACTTGAGTACGAAGAGCGCCCGTTCGAATCTTTGGGAGAGGATGAAGAGATATCCCTTTCTGGTTTTCTCGAGCAAGTTTCGTTAGTAGCGGACGCAGATGAAATACCAGATGGTGCAGATCATGGCGGCGTCGTTACCTTGATGACATTGCACACTGCAAAGGGTCTTGAATTCCCTACAGTCTTTCTCACCGGACTTGAAGATGGAATTTTTCCGCACTCACGCACGCTTGGTGAGAAGAATGAAATAGAGGAAGAACGCCGTCTAGCCTATGTTGGTCTTACGCGCGCTGAACAAAGGCTCTACTTAACTCGAGCCGAATATAGATCTTCGTGGGGAGCACCGAGTTATAACCCACCTTCACGTTTCTTAGAAGAAATTCCAGATGATGTAATTGAATGGAGAAATACAACTGTGACAAAACTTCGCGTGCCCAGCGCAACAGCACGACGTAATTTTTCGGCGCCACCTCCACGCGCCACTGGCAAGAAGAGTGAAACGTTGGATCTGGCTGTCGGCGAGCGTGTGTCACATGACACATTTGGCCTCGGTACTGTGGTTTCCCTTTCTGGCGAGGGAGATCGGGCTGAGGCGACTATTAATTTCGGAACCTTTGGTGAGAAGCGTTTGCTGCTGCGTTATGCCCCTGTTGAGAAGCTCTAGGATTACACCCGTTCGTACCCGCATTACTTGCCTCACGTTGAATGGAGTTATAAGTGGATCTCTTTGAATATCAAGCTAGAGATCTCTTTGAAAAACATGGCGTTCCAGTTCTCGCTGGCGCTGTTGCAACAACTGCCGATGAAGCCGAAAGTGCAGCTCGTTCAATCGGTGGCAAAGTAGTAGTTAAAGCTCAAGTGAAAGTAGGCGGACGGGGTAAAGCAGGCGGAGTCAAAGTTGCAGAAGGTTCGACGCAGGCACGTGAAATGGCATCAGCGATCCTTGGTATGGACATCAAAGGCCACATAGTTAAGAAAGTTATGATCGCCCAAGCAGCTCCCATTGAATCTGAGTATTACTTAGCAATTTTGTTAGATCGCTCAAACCGCACCTTTCTGGTTATGGCATCGGTTGCAGGCGGTATGGATATCGAGCAAGTGGCACACGAAACTCCTGAAAAGTTAGCGAAGATTCCCGTCAATTCCAATGATGGAATTTCACCAGAATTAGCTCGAAAAATTATTAAAGATGCGCAATTTCCATCAGATGTTGCTGAGCAAGTTGCTGACACCTTAGCTTTGATCTGGAAACTCTTCGTCGCTGAAGATGCCACTCTTGTTGAGATTAATCCTTTAGTAAAGACCTCGAATGGAAAGATTATTGCCCTAGACGGCAAAGTGACTCTTGATGACAATGCAGACTTTAGGCATGCAGATCATGAAGCACTCATTGATCATTCCGCGACAGATCCGTTGGAAGCCCTTGCAAAAGAGAAGAGTCTCAACTACGTCAAGCTAGATGGAGAAGTTGGCATCATTGGAAATGGTGCGGGCCTTGTCATGAGCACCCTAGATGTTGTTGCCTACGCCGGTGAAAAATTTGGCGGAGTAAGGCCTGCAAATTTCCTAGATATTGGTGGCGGTGCCTCGGCGCAAGTTATGGCCGATGGTCTGTCGATTATTTTGGGCGATAAAGATGTCAAAAGCGTTTTTGTAAACGTGTTTGGCGGCATTACATCGTGTGATGCCGTTGCAAATGGCATCGTTCAAGCACTTGAAATGCTGGGGGATAAGGCAACCAAACCGATAGTGGTGCGCCTGGATGGCAACAACGTTATTGAAGGACGTGCGATTTTGAATCAAGCGGCTCATCCATTGATCCAGCAACTCGACACGATGGATGGCGCTGCTGCTCGCGCTGCAGAATTGGCGGCAAAGTAATGTCAATTTTTATCAATAAAACTTCCCGAGTCATCGTGCAGGGCATGACCGGATCTGAAGGCACCAAACACACACGCCGCATGTTGGCAGCGGGGACACTCATTGTGGGCGGGGTGACGCCAGGCAAAGGTGGGCAAGTTCTCGACATTGATGGACACTCACTGCCTGTCTTCAATTCAGTGAGCGAAGCGGTTGCAGCAACGCAGGCAGATACCTCTGTTGTATTTGTTCCACCTAAATTTGCCAAAGCAGCAGTTGTCGACGCAATCGATGCAGCGCTTCCTCTCGTTGTCGTCATCACCGAAGGAATTCCCGTCCATGACACAGCCGCGTTCTTTGCCTACGCACAAGCGCGCGGAAAGACACGCATCATCGGGCCAAATTGCCCTGGCCTGATTACTCCGAGTCAATCAAATGTCGGCATCATCCCTGCAGATATCACTGGCGCAGGTCCTATCGGTTTAGTTTCAAAATCTGGCACGCTGACTTATCAAATGATGTTTGAATTACGAGATATTGGTTTTACGACAGCAGTTGGAATTGGTGGGGATCCAATTATTGGAACTACTCATATCGATTGCCTGCGAGCATTCCAGGACGATCCAGAGACAAAAGCGATTGTGATGATTGGTGAAATTGGTGGAGATGCTGAAGAGCGCGCCGCACAATTTATTAGCGAATATGTAACAAAACCAGTCATTGGCTACGTTGCAGGCTTTACGGCTCCAGAAGGCAAGACCATGGGTCATGCTGGTGCAATAGTTTCTGGTTCCTCCGGTACAGCGCAAGGCAAGAAAGATGCGTTGGAGAAAGCTGGCGTCCAAGTAGGTCAAACTCCTAGCGAAACCGCGCGCCTTACGCGTGCGATCTTGAAGCGATAGTACGAATGTTTCAACGCGTCCTTTGGGTCTCGTTGATGCAAGTTCTGCGTAGCATCGCACTCGTACTACTTCCTACTTCTTTTATCGCACTTCTTGGTTGGGCTACCGCAGGAAGCAGTAATGGCAATACAGCCGATCCCATCAGGGCCGCGCTATGGATTTGGATGGCGGCGCATCACCTTCCATTCCAATTAATTCTTCCGCCCGCTGGTCAAAATGGATTACTCACCTACCTACCGATAGGTGCGCTGCTTCTTCCAGTTCTCGCGATTCGAAGCAGTTTTGCCAGGGCAATTAATCACATTGATATCGGAGAACGTGCACTATCGCTATCTCGAATCTTGTTCTCGGCTCTATACGCTACGTGCGCCACCATAATTGCGTGGGTTTCAACTACACATGCAGTGCGTCCGCTGCTTTACTGTGTTCCTTTTTTTACAGCACCTGGGGTTTGGCTCATCACTGGAAGTGTTCGAGCGCGTAATCGTCGCCGAATCAACGATCCCCTCAATCCAGCAAAGAAGTTGTTGGCGATGGTGCTTGGCGTTTCTTCCCTGACTTTGGGAGTTTCACTTTTTCTGCATCTAGGAACGGTCGAAAATCTAATAACAGTACTGAAGCCAGGATTTTTGGGTGGGCTCTTATTACTACTACTAAATATTTTTTATCTACCCAATGCAATTATTGCAGCGCTTTCCTACCTTGCCGGATCCGGTTTTGCTGTCGGCGCTCATACATTGATTTCTCCATGGACTCATTCGATCGCGGAAATTCCAGCACTGCCGCTCTTAGGGGCGCTGCCGACAGGCCGCCATCCATTGATGTTGATCAGCATCGCACTCTTTGTTTTCTGCGGTGGAAGTCTCTACACGTGGAGCATTAATCAAGATCGACGTGTACTTGTACAAAACTACCTTTTTATTATTGTGGCATCTGGACTACTTGCACTATTAGGTAGTGGAGCTCTGATGACTCCGGCACTCCACGCGGTCGGAGTATCAGCATGGCAAATGACCAGCGCCATTGCTCTCGAAATCGGTGTAGGAATTGCATTGGCTGCGTTTGTACCTCGTTTGGCCGATCTCCTGCCGTTTCGAGGAAGGCGTTGAAATCTAGGTTGGTTGTAATGGCATCTGGAAACGGATCCATTGCACAAGCAATTATTGATGCAGCGTTACAACAGAATTTTCCTGCGCAAATTGTCGCAGTAGTGTGCGATCAACCCGAGGCTCGCGTACTCGTTCGAGCCACTACAGCCAAGATTCCAACATTTATCACACCGCTAGGTGCAGATAGAAAGCACTGGGATGATGAAATCTTTGCGACAGTTGAGTCCCTTAATCCAGATCTCGTCGTCAGCGCAGGGTTCATGCGGATCTTGTCTCCAGAATTTGTTTCGCACTTTAAGGTGATCAATTCTCACCCCGCCCTTTTGCCTTTATTTCCAGGAGCACACGCAGTTGCAGATGCACTTGCGGCGGGGGTCTCACGTACCGGAATTACTGTTCATTGGGTGGACAAGGGAGTCGACACAGGTGAAGTGATAGCTCAGCAACCCGTCGAAATTCTTCCAAATGATGATGTTGCTTCACTGCACGAGCGCATTAAGATTATCGAACGCGCTCTGATCGTTTCGACCATAGAAAAGATTGTATTAAGTATGAGGAAAACAGATGCCTGATCGAAAGAAGATTCATCGCGCCCTTCTCAGTGTTTATGACAAAACTGGGTTAGTCGAGCTCGGTCAGGCATTGCATGACGCCGATATTGAAATTTTATCCACTGGATCTACAGCAAAGCATTTGGAAGGCGCTGGTATTCCTGTCACTCATGTTAGTGATTACACAGGATTTCCAGAAATTATGGGCGGGCGAGTAAAAACGTTGCATCCCAGAATTCATTCCGGCATTTTGGCAGATCAACAGAATCCAGAGCACATGAAAGCCATTGCGCAGTTAGATATTGCGCCATTTGATCTTGTCGTTATTAACCTCTATCCATTTGCAGCCACAATCGCATCCGGAGCCGATTTCACCGAGTGCATAGAACAAATAGACATTGGCGGCCCTTCTATGCTCCGCGGCGCTGCAAAGAATCACGGCAGCGTTGCTGTCATATGCCAAACGTCGCAATATCCCAAGTTGCACGAGGCAATTCGCGCCGGAGGATTTACTGCGCAACAGCGTAAGGAGTTAGCGCTAGAGGTATTCCGAACGACTACAGAGTATGACCTAGCGATTGCAAATTGGTTAAGCACAGACGACTCAGCAGAACTCCCAGATTGGTATGGCCGTATTTGGAAACGTAAGGACGAACTTCGCTATGGTGAAAACCCCCATCAAGGTTCTGCCATTTACTCAGAAGTTGGTGCACCTGGGGGCATAGTTACCGCAGTACAAATACACGGCAAGGAAATGTCTTTTAATAATTACACTGATGCAGACGCTGCTTGGCGCGCAGCCCATGACCATGCAAGTCCATGTGTTGCAATCATCAAGCATGCTAACCCTTGTGGGATTGCGGTCGCTACCACAATTTCGTTGGCGCATAAAAAAGCGCATGCTTGTGATCCTGTTTCAGCATTCGGAGGCGTTGTCGCAGCAAACCGTGAAGTTGATGGCGATATGGCGCTAGAGCTCTCTCAGATTTTCACAGAAGTTGTGATAGCTCCAAGTTTTTCACAGCAAGCTATTGAAATCCTCAGCAAGAAGCCATCTATACGAATTCTAGAATGCAAGAGTGGAGATTTTGAAAGTTACGAACTTCGTCCTGTCTCTGGTGGCCTCCTACTTCAGCAAAGAGATCTCGTTGATGCGCCGGGAGATGATTCGAAGAATTGGGTTCAAGTCTCAGGTGGTTCAGTCTCTGCTGCAGAACTCGAAGACTTGCAATTTGCTTGGCGCAGCGTTCGCGCAGTTAAAAGCAATGCAATTTTGTTAGCGAAAGATGGAGCATCTATAGGAATTGGCATGGGACAAGTCAATCGTGTCGACTCAGCCAAACTTGCTGTCGATCGAGCAGGAGTTCGAGTGAGCGGATCAGTTGCGGCAAGTGATGCATTTTTTCCATTTGTCGATGGTCTAGAGATCTTGATCAAGGCAGGGGTAAGCGCGATTGTTCAACCTGGTGGAAGTGTGAGAGACGAGGAAGTTATTGCTGCGGCAAAAGTGGCCAATATCCCTATGTTCTTCACCGCTACCCGCCACTTCTCTCACGCCTAATCGCTATTAGGATTGCCATATGAGCGCGGTAATCCTAGATGGCAAAGCTTTAGCTACGAGGATTAAGTCCGAATTAGCAACCGAAGTCCTTGGATTGAAATCTCGCGGAATTACTCCCGGATTAGGAACAGTTTTAGTTGGCAATGACCCGGGCTCGCAGTCCTATGTCACTGGAAAACATCGTGATTGCCAGGATGTAGGAATTACATCTATTCGTGTAGACCTACCCGACAGCGCAAAAGAAGTTGATGTTTTGTCTGCTATAAAAGATTTAAATTCTGCTAAGGAATGCACTGGTTATATTGTGCAGCTGCCACTTCCTCGCGGAATCAACTCTCAGAAAATACTTGAAGCAATCGATCCTGCCAAAGATGCGGACGGCTTACATCCGCTTAACCTTGGACGCTTAGTCAGCGGTGATCCTGCGCCACTTCCTTGCACTCCACGCGGAATCGTCGAGTTGTTGCGCCACTACAACGTGAATATCGATGGAGCCGACGTCACAATAATTGGACGAGGCCTAACCGTAGGTAGGCCTCTTGGACTATTGCTTACACGCAAGAGCGAAAACGCAACAGTGACTTTGACTCATACCGGTACAAAGGATTTAGTTCGCCATACGAAAAACGCCGACATTATTGTGGCCGCTATCGGGCGTGCACATTTCTTAACTGGCGCAATGATTAAATCTGGGTCAGCGATCATCGATGTAGGTATCTCCCGCACCGATACTGGCCTACTGGGAGATGTGCACCCTGATGTCATGGACGTTGCCGCATTTGTTGCACCAATGCCAGGTGGCGTAGGGCCAATGACCCGCGCGATGCTCTTGAAGAATGTGGTTGAAGCATGTCGTTGAAGTTACGTTCATGGCTGACCATGAGTTACGGATTTGTCCTTCTGGGGATACTTCTCGGGGCATTTGGAATCGTTCGAGTTGGTTCTGTGCTGATTGCCCTTGGGACCGCAGGGGTGGCAATTTCTAGAAAAAGTACACGAATGTTGGAGCGCTACCTCCCATTAGCCATATCTGCCGGGCTTTTAGTGCTGGCAATAGCACTTCCTCACGGGCGGTAGAGTTATCTTGATGTCAAGACAGTTTCCAGAAGCGAATAGAAGGCGATAAAAATGGCAAAAAAAGTGAGCGTCGTCGGAGCTGGTTTCTACGGTTCAACCACTGCAATGCGTTTAGCCGAGTACAACATTTTCGACACAGTTGTCCTCACTGACATTGTTGAAGGCAAGCCAGAGGGTCTAGCTCTTGATATGAATCAATCTCGATCCATTGAAGGATTTGAAACAAAAATTGTTGGTGCCACAACAACTGCTGAGGGTGGCGGCTATGAAGCAACCGCTCACTCAGATGTTGTCGTCATCACCGCAGGGTTGCCACGCAAGCCAGGCATGAGTCGGATGGATCTCATTGGTGTCAACGCAGGAATTGTTCGTGGCGTAGCAGAAAATATTGCAAAGCACAGTCCTAATGCCGTCATCATTGTTGTATCAAATCCGCTCGATGAAATGACAGCACTTGCTCAACTAGCTACGGGCTTTCCGCGCAACCGCGTGATGGGTCAAGCAGGGATGCTAGACACAGCGCGTTTTACAAACTTTGTCGCCGAAAAACTAAACGTTCCTGTGGGTGCAGTAAAAACTCTCACCTTGGGATCACATGGTGACACTATGGTTCCGGTACCAAGCCGATGCACCGTAAACGGCGTTGCCTTAACGGACAAACTCTCGGCAACTGAGATAGAAGATTTAGTGACGCGCACTCGAAATGGTGGTGCAGAAGTAGTAGCACTTTTGAAAACTGGATCAGCGTATTACGCACCATCGGCCGCGGCCGCGCGTATGGCGAAGGCCGTCATTGAAGATTCCGGTGAAATCATGCCAGTGTGCGCTTGGGTAGATGGCGAATTCGGAATTTCAGGTGTGTATCTCGGCGTCGAAGCACAAATTGGGTGCACTGGTATTAAGAAAGTGGTTGAGACTCAGCTATTAGCCAATGAATTAGCAGATCTTAAAATTGCCGCAGAAGCAGTCCGTGCCAAGCAAGCAGACGTACAAGTTCTCTAAGTCCCTAGAAGCGGAGTAGTCATGAACAAGATTAAAGTGGTTGGAACCGTTGTCGAACTCGATGGCGATGAGATGACGCGCATCATTTGGCAGTTCATCAAAGAGCAGTTGATATTGCCTTATTTGGATATCAACCTCGAGTACTACGACTTAGGGATTGAACATCGCGATGCAACTAATGATCAGGTGACTATAGATTCTGCCCACGCAATTCAAAAGCATGGTGTTGGGGTTAAATGCGCAACGATTACTCCTGATGAGGCTCGAGTAGAAGAATTTAAACTCAAGAAGATGTGGAAATCTCCCAACGGAACCATCCGCAATATCTTGGGCGGAGTTATCTTCCGTGAGCCAATCATTATTAGTAATGTGCCACGACTCATCCCTAGCTGGACTAAGCCGATCGTGATTGGCCGTCATGCATTCGGTGACCAATATAAGGCGACCGATTTTCTAGTCCCAGGTGCCGGAACTTTGACCATGACATTTGCTCCATCTGATGGCAGCAAGCCAATGGAGTTTGAGGTTTATAAATTCGAAGGTTCTGGCGTTGCGATGGGAATGTATAACGTGGATGAGTCAATCCGAGACTTTGCTCGCGCCTCAATGAATTACGGATTACAACGTAAATTCCCAGTATTTCTCTCCACCAAGAACACTATTTTGAAAGCCTATGACGGCCGCTTCAAAGATCTCTTCCAAGAAGTGTACGAAGCTGACTTCAAGGCAAAATTTGAAGCCGCAGGAATAACTTACGAACATCGCCTCATTGATGACATGGTCGCCACTGCACTGCGCTGGGAAGGTGGGTATGTCTGGGCATGTAAGAACTATGACGGAGATGTTCAGTCAGACACCGTTGCCCAAGGTTATGGATCACTTGGACTCATGACATCCGTGTTGATGACTCCAGATGGAAAGACCGTTGAGGCCGAAGCCGCACATGGCACAGTGACCCGACATTTCCGCGATCATCAAAAAGGTAAACCAACATCAACAAATCCGATCGCATCGATCTTCGCGTGGACACAGGGGCTTCAACATCGCGCTAAATTGGATAACACCCCTGAGTTAGCAAAGTTTGCAACTACGTTAGAGCGAGTGTGTATCCAAAGCGTTGAATCTGGAAAAATGACAAAGGATTTAGCCCTATTGATTAGCAAAGAGAGCCCTTGGCAAACCACTCAAGAGTTCTTGGCTTCCATTGATGAGAACTTGCAAAAGGCTATGGCATAAGGGTTAGAGCTCACCGCTGTATTCGCAAACTTCAGCCCAATAAGAAACGCCCCGAGTCAGATGACCCGAGGCGTTTCTTATGAAGAGAGTTATTACTTAATGCGCTCACCTGTTGTTGAGTTGAAGAGATGGATTGCTGCAGGATTGGCTGCAACCGACACGGTTGCTCCTGGCTTAGGTGGGTGCATTGGATCCCAACGAAGGATGATTTGAGCACCTTCGTCGCCAGCGTTAGCAAACTTCACAGAAGAATCTGCAGGCTTGCCGTAAACAAATGCATCGGCACCTAGTTCTTCGACAACTTCTACGATGACATCGAAGCCACCTGTAGTTGGTGAGAAGCTCTCTGGACGAACTCCAACGGTGACTGTCGCACCTGCACTTGCAGGAACTGGAATCGACAGTGCACCAAGCTTGGCTTGTCCACCTGAAACTGGAGCGTTGAGCAAGTTCATGGCAGGTGAGCCAATGAATCCCGCAACGAATGCATTTGCCGGGTGATCATAAAGATTGCGTGGCGTGTCTACTTGTTGCAATAGACCATCTTTAAGGACCGCAACGCGATCACCCATAGTCATCGCTTCAACCTGATCGTGTGTTACATAAACAGTGGTGATACCAAGGCGACGCTGAAGCGCAGCAATTTGTGTACGTGTAGCAACACGCAACTTGGCATCCAAGTTTGATAGTGGCTCATCCATAAGGAATACCTGTGGCTCGCGAACAATTGCGCGACCCATAGCAACGCGCTGGCGTTGTCCACCAGAGAGCGCCTTTGGCTTGCGATCAAGGTATGGCTCAAGATCGAGCAACTTTGCCGCTTCTAATACTCGGCGTTGACGTTCCTCTTTTGCGGTGCCAGCAATTTTAAGAGCAAAGCCCATATTTTCGGCAACAGTCATGTGCGGATAAAGAGCATAGGACTGGAAAACCATCGCAATGTCGCGATCTTTCGGAGCAATGTTTGTTACATCGCGATCACCGATCAGGATGCGCCCGTTATCGATTTCTTCAAGGCCTGCCAACATGCGAAGCGATGTTGACTTTCCGCAACCCGATGGTCCAACAAGAACTAAGAACTCGCCATCATTAACAGTGAGATTTAATTTGTCGACTGCGGGGGCTGTGGTGCCTGCGTAGATACGTGTTGCGTTTTCGAAGACAACTGATGCCATGTGAAACAACTCCTTCTCCGGGCAGGTACGTGCCCGACGATCCGTTGGATGAAGGTCACTTGGGGGTGCCCAAGTGATGTGGCCGAAGGCTAACCGATAATTCCGCTATTTGGAAAGGGGGCAAGGCCCCGGCCGAGCGCTCACACGGGGCCGCCCGATACTCTTGGCTCTATGAACCCCGACCCGACCGGCCGCTCCACCCAGGCACTGTTGTTGGACATTGGGCTTGTGGCTGGTCTGATCGCCTTGGCCGCCCTCTTTGTGGCTGCGGAAATTGCCTTGATTTCTCTCCGGGAAAGCCAAGTGCGCCAAATGGCCACACGCGGTCGCCGTGGTGCTCGCGTCGCTGCGCTATCAACCAACCCCAATCGCTTCTTGGCTGCAGCTCAAGTAGGCGTCACAGTGTGTGGATTCTTATCTGCAGCCCTAGGGGCAGAACGAATTGGAAAGTACGTGGAGCCGTGGCTACAAGATCTTGGGCTCACGCGAAGTTGGAGCAATAACCTTTCACTGATCGGCCTCACATTGGTCATCGCCTATTTTTCACTTGTCTTTGGCGAATTAGTGCCGAAGAGATTGGCTCTTTTTCGCACTGAGCAAATCGCACTTGCGGCAGCGCCAATTATTGATTTCCTAGCAATAATATTTCGTCCTGTAATTTGGGCGCTATCTCATTCAACCGATTTAGTTGTGCGCATTTTCGGTGTTGATCCAAAAGAGCAACGTTCTCAAATGTCAGAAGAAGAACTCCTTGATTTAGTCACTGGCCATGCGGCTCTCACTGACGAAGAACGTGACATCGTGGAAGAAGTATTTAATGCAAGCGAGCGTCAGGTGCATGAAGTCATGGTGCCTCGCACCGAGGTGGACTTCATGGACGGTTCGCTTTCGATCGGAAAGGCAATCGCGCTCGCAGTGGATCGCGCACATTCTCGCTACCCTGTTGTACGAGGCTCCAGCGATGAAGTAATTGGCTTTATTCATGTGCGGGATCTGTTAGACAAGTCCTTAGCGGGTAACGACGGAAAAGTTCAAGAGTTAGTTCGCTCCATCATGTTCCTACCGGGGACGAAGGGAGTATTACCTGCGCTTACTCAAATGCGAAATCAACGCCAGCACCTTGCGATCGTCTTAGACGAATACGGTGGCACCGACGGAATTGTCACAATGGAAGATCTCGTCGAGTGCCTCATTGGCGATATTCGTGATGAATATGATTCACACGAATCCGAAGTTTCTCCAAAGTCCCTGACTGGAGATTTTGAAATCGAAGGGCTTGTATCTATCGAAGATTTGCGCGATGAAACTGGTATTGAATTACCAGATGGGCCTTATGAAACCGCTGGTGGCTTCGTTATGCATTTCCTAGGGCGAATTCCTCATATCAACGACGTTGTTAGCGTCAATGGAGCCCGAATCACTGTCCTAACGATGGAAGGCAAGAGGGCAGGTCGTTTATCGATCTCTCGCCTTGCCTAAAGCATGCGAGAATTAACTCCATGACGCGCAAGAGAGTCCTATCTGGCATTCAGCCAACACACGACTCATTCCATCTGGGCAACTATTTAGGTGCAGTTAAACAATGGGTCGAACTTCAACAAGACCATGACGCTTTTTATTGTGTTGTTGATCTGCACGCTCTCACGATAGAAACAGATCCAGCACTGTTGCGAAAGCGTACCTTGGCATCTGCAGCTCAACTGATTGCCTTAGGCGTAGATCCACAAAAGTGCACACTCTTTTTGCAATCACATGTTCCTGCGCATAACCAGCTAGCGTGGATCATGGAGTGCCTGGCCGGATTTGGTGAAGCAAGCCGTATGACACAGTTCAAAGATAAATCTCAAAAAAGCGGGACCGATCGCACCGTCGTGGGGCTCTTCACGTATCCAATGTTGCAAGCAGCAGATATTTTGCTCTATCAACCAGATTTAGTACCTGTGGGAGAAGATCAAAGACAACACATCGAACTCACTCGAGACCTTGCTGGTCGCTTCAATTCTCGGTACGGGCAAACATTTCAAATGCCAGAGGCATATATCCTTAAAAGTGGCGCAAAGATTAATGACTTGCAAGACCCTACTTCCAAGATGAGTAAATCTGCAGAGTCGATGCAAGGGGTTATCGAGATTATGGATTCTCCAGAGGCGAATGCAAAGAAGATTAAGAGTTCAATGACCGATACTGGCCGAGAAGTTCAATTTAATGAAAAACAAAAGCCTGGTATCAGCAACTTGCTGACTATTCATTCATCGCTTTCTGGCAGTTCAATTCCTGAAATCGAAAAAGAGTTTGAAGGCAAGGGATATGGAGACTTTAAGTCAGCAGTGGCTGAGGTGGTCGTGGAGTATTTGCGTCCCATCAGAGCTCGTGCACTCGAATTGTTGGAAGACGAGAAATCTCTCCTCAAGATTCTTCACGAAGGTGCCGATAAGGCTCGAGTAGTTGCCGAAAAAACTCTGGCAGATACTTACAAAAATCTAGGATTGGCCGAGTAAAAGCAGATAGAAATCTCTACTACCCTTGGTGGAGATGAGAAGGACTTTCATTGAGATTGGTGAGGAGGCCAAAATGAAGAAGTTGTTGTATTTACTGACACTATCCTCTTTTTTGCTGAGCTCAACTTTTCTTGCACCAGGGGCGCAAGCAGCCACAAAACTTAAAGTTGGCATTGCCTATGACATTGGAGGACCGGGGGATAAGTCCCTCAATGATTCTGCGTCAGCAGGATTAACGCGATCCAAAAAGGCTTTCAGTATTTCCACGGTAGAAGTAACAGCAACTGTCGGAACCCCTGCCGAGCGCGAAACAAGGCTTCGATTTCTTTTGGCGCAAGGCTGTAACCCAATTATTGTAATTGGATATAGATATGCAGAAACATTAAAAAAGATTGCAGCTGAAAATCCAAACGTTTCTTTTGCAATAGTAAATAACGCGACTGTAGATTTACTCAATGTTGCCTCGCTTGTTTTCGGGACCAACCAAAGTGCCTACTTGGCAGGAGCTGCAGCTAGTCTTGCTTCCAAGACTGGAAAGATTGGCTATATCGGCTCAGCGAATCCTCCAGCATTTGATTCTCAAGAATCTGGTTTCGTTGCTGGAGTGAAGGCAACAAATTCAAATGCGAGCTTAAGCATCAAGTACCTTCAGGATCCTTCATCGTTTTCTGGATATAGCGACCCTACTGAGGCAAAGGCAGTTGCCATGGCCATGATCGCCAGCGGCGTCGATGTCATTTATTCTGCAGCGGATGGATCAACGGCTGGGACACTTGCTGCAATCACGGGGAAAAAAGCGTGGATGATTGGCTCAGATAGCGATCAGTATTTGATGGCTTCAGCATCACAAAGGAAAAACATCCTTTCCTCAACAATAAAGCGTGTAGATATCGCTGTATATGATTTTATCTCTACCTCAGTGCAGGGTTCCACAGTCAATGATGTTCTTGATTCACAAGCAGGAATTTATGGCCGTCTCTATAACTTAAAAGCAAGTGGTGTTGAGCTTGCATATTCAGGTGGCTTCTTAAACAGTTACAAATCTAAGCTCAACACAATCAAGTCTGGAATCGCTTCCGGAAAGATTGTTGTTCCGACAGATGGCTTTGTGAAGTGACGAAAGAAGATTGGGAAGCGCTTCGCACCCTTGCGACCTCCTCAATGAAGAACGCATATGCGCCTTATTCGAAGTTTCCCGTAGGTGCTGCTGCTCTTGTCGATAATGGTCGCATGGTCAGCGGGTGCAATGTAGAAAATGCAAGCTACGGCTTAACACTTTGTGCCGAATGTGGGCTGATTTCATCCCTTATTTCTAGCGGAGGAGGCAAGCTCGTTGCCTTCACGTGTGTAGATATATCAGGGAATTATCTGATGCCTTGCGGGAGATGCCGCCAATTGCTGCACGAACACGGCGGGGCCGAACTTCAAATCATGACAGATACGGGGATTAAGGCATTATCTGAATTACTACCGTGGGCATTTGGTCCCGAAGAAATTGAACGCCGTCTTGACTGAACTTTTCGCTGCAGTAGAGGTGATCGCAGCAAAACGAGATCGTAACGAGCTTTCCAATGAGATGATCGACTGGATTATTTCGGCATATACCCGAGGCGTAGTAGCAGATGAACAAATGTCTGCGCTCTTGATGGCAATCCTGCTCAACGGCATGAACTCCCGTGAGATCTCTCGATGGACTAATGCAATGATCAATAGCGGCGAGACAATGGATTGGTCGGCACTTGATCGCCCAACTACAGATAAACATTCGACAGGTGGGGTTGGCGATAAAATTACACTTCCACTTGCACCCCTTGTTGCCGCTTGTGGGGGAGCGGTTCCGCAATTATCTGGCAGGGGACTAGGTCACACTGGCGGTACGTTGGATAAATTGGAATCAATCCCTGGGTGGCGCGCCGAGTTAAGCAACAAGGAAATGCTGGGAGTACTTCAAAGTTGTGGTGCCGTTATTTGTGCAGCATCAGCTGGCCTTGCTCCGGCGGATAAGAAGTTGTATGCACTTCGCGATGTGACTGCAACAGTGGAGGCAATTCCACTCATCGCCTCATCAATCATGAGCAAAAAAATTGCGGAGGGGACATCGGCATTGGTTTTGGATGTAAAAACCGGAAACGGCGCATTTATGAGCGATCCAGCGCGTGCGGCTGAACTTGCCCGCACCATGGTCTCATTGGGTACAGATGCTGGTGTAAAAACACTCGCACTTGTAACTGCGATGGATGTCCCGTTGGGATTAACGGTAGGAAACGCCCTTGAAGTGCGAGAGTCTGTTGAAATTTTGGCAGGCGGTGGGCCCGATGATGTACGTGAATTAACTATTTTGCTTGCAAGAGAGATGTTAGCTGCCGCAAATATTCACAAAAAAGATCCAGCTGATGCACTCGACGATGGAAGCGCCATGGACCATTGGCGGCAGATGATTGCGGCGCAAGGTGGCAATCTTGATGCAGCGCTACCGACAGCCAAAGAAACTCACCAAGTTCGTGCTCTATCCAGCGGAACCATGACCACAATGAATGCGCTAAAAGTGGGTACGGCTTCATGGCGCTTGGGCGCTGGGCGTTCTCGACAAGGCGAAAAAGTCCAAGCTGGTGCCGGAGTTGAGATACATGCAAAACCTGGCCAGATTGTTAAGCAAGGTGATTTACTCTTTACATTGCATACCGATGAAGGGGCTCGATTTGCACGAGCTCTCGAATCTCTCGAAGGAGCGGTGAGCATTGTCCACAATGGAAATGTCGATCGACTTCCACTGATCATTGAACGGGTTGCACCATGAGCAACATGCTAAAGAAGCCAACGAGAGAACAAATCAAACGATTGCCTAAAGCAGTCCTGCATGATCACCTTGACGGCGGACTTCGCCCCCAAACGATCATTGATATTGCTAAGGAAATCGGATACGAGGCGCTTCCAACAACAGATCCAGTCCAACTTGGAAAATGGTTCGGGGACTCATGTGATTCTGGATCGTTGGTGAGATATTTAGAAACTTTTGAGCACACCATTGCCGTTATGCAACGCAAAGAAGACATAGTCAGAGTTGCACGAGATTGCGCAATAGATCTAGCACGCGATGGTGTTGTTTATGCTGAAGTCCGTGGAGCACCTGAGCTATTTACCCGCAAGGGTTTGAGTATGTCGCAAGTGGTGGAGGCAACTCTTGAGGGCTATCGCCTAGGTGAAGCCGATGCTCGTGCAGAAGGTTTTGTAATTCGGGTCACATCAATTCTGTGCGGAATGCGTCAAAATAAGTTATCACAAGATGTTGCCGAACTCGTCGTCAAGTATCGCGATCAAGGTGTTGTCGGCTTTGATATTGCTGGACCCGAAGATGGTTTTCCACCAAGTGACCAACTTGAAACTTTTGAATACTTGCGAGGTGAAAATGCACACTTCACAATTCATGCTGGGGAAGCATATGGTTTGCCATCAATCTGGGAAGCGATTCAATTATGCGGCGCTGAACGCTTAGGCCATGGCGTTCGAATTATTGACGACATAGATTTAACTGGACCAACTCCTAAGTTAGGAAGACTCGCTTCCTATATTCGCGATCGAAGAGTGCCATTGGAAATGTGTCCAAGTTCCAATTTACAAACAGGTGCCGCTAAGACGATTAAAGAACACCCTATCGGCAAGCTTGCTCAGTTGCGATTTCGAGTCACCGTTAACACTGATAATAGATTGATGAGCCAGACATCGATGACTCATGAGATGGAAGAACTCGTAAAGGCATTTGACTGGAATTTCTTAGATTTGCAACGGGTCACTGTTAACGCACTTAAGAGCTCATTTATCCCATTTGAAGAGCGGCTGGCACTGATTGAAGAGGTCGTAAAGCCAGGATTTTTAGCCGTTTGCGCTGAATAACTAGATTCCGACGGTGTGCCAAATAGTTTTGGCTTCAAGGAAGGAAATCATTCGCTCAGTCTTCACCTTTTCCCCAAATGCGAAGATGCGCTTGAGATTATCGGCACCGGCTTCCCGCAATGCAGTGTGATTCTTCTTTGCCGCACCTGAAATATCCATAGCATTGATATCCATATGAGATGCCATCCACGGAGCTAATTCATCTTTAATGCCAGTCAAAATATTGCACACACCTGCTGGAAGATCACTCGTGGCCAAGACTTCAGCAAAGGTAATTGCAGTCAAAGGTGCACTGTGACTTGCTACAAGAATCGCTGTATTTCCAGAGACTAGGACGGGTGCAAGACAATCAACGAGTCCTAAGAGAGATGGTTTTTCTGGAGCAAGTATTCCTACAACTCCCATAGGTTCGGGAACTGTAAAATTATAATAGGGGCCAGCAACAGGGTTTGTAACACCGAACGTTGTTGCAATTTTATCTGCCCAACCGGCATACCAGACCCAACGATCAATGGATTGCGCCACTTGTGCCTTGGCTTGCGCAGTCGTAGTCTTTTCTAAAAGTGAGATTTCTTCAACAAATTGCGATGTGCGACCTTCGAGCATCTCAGCGATGCGATAAAGAATTTGTCCACGGTTGTAGGCAGTTGCACCAGCCCAGCCACTTTGCGCACCACGGGCTGCAGTTACAGCATCACGCAAATCTTTACGGGATGCCTGTGCTGGATTAGCGATGAAGTCTTTGCCAACTTTAATCTCGTACACGCGACCAGACTCAGAGCGTGGGAATTGTCCGTTGATGTAAAGTTTGTAAGTTTTTAGAACTTCTATGCGATTAGTCATGATTGCCCCCCTTGAAGTAGGCACCTAATCCGTGGCGACCGCCTTCGCGTCCCCACCCTGATTCTTTATATCCGCCGAAGGGGCTCGTTGGATCAAATTTGTTAAATGTATTTGCCCAGATCACACCAGCTTGTAAATGTTTAGCCGCCCAGAGAATTCGCGAACCCTTTTCAGACCAGATACCGGCAGAGAGCCCAAAAGGAGTGTTATTAGCCTTCTCCATGGCCTCTTGCGGGGTGCGGAAAGTGAGAACCGAAAGAACGGGTCCGAATATTTCTTCGCGAGCGATGCGGTGGGCTTGAGTGACGCCGGTGAATATAGTCGGAGGAAACCAGAAACCTTTATCTGGCAAAGCACACTCTGGGCTCCAACTTTCTCCACCTTCACGAATTCCAGCAGCGGAGAGCTCTTTGATTTTCGCCAACTGCTCGGATGAGTTAATAGCACCAATGTCTGTGTTTTTATCCATGGGGTCACCCAAGCGAATTTGGCTCATGCGGCGCTTGAGTTTGTCCAACACTTCATCATGAATTCCTTCTTGAACCAGCAAGCGGGAGCCAGCACAACAGACATGTCCTTGATTAAAGAAAATACCGTTGACTATTCCTTCAACTGCTTCGTCAATAGCAGCATCTTCGAAAATTATGTTTGCACCCTTGCCGCCGAGTTCTAGAGTCAGGCTCTTTCCAGAATGAGCTACGGAGCGAGCAATAGTTTTGCCGACATCGGTTGACCCAGTGAAAGCAATCTTGTCGACATCAGGATGGTTGACGAGCGCAGCTCCAACCTTGCCATCGCCAGTGAGAATGTTGACCACACCTGCTGGAAGTTCAGCTTGTTGGCACACTTGCGCAAAGAGTAAAGCAGTGAGGGAAGTTGTCTCTGCTGGCTTGAGCACGATGGTATTTCCAGTTGCAAGTGCTGGAGCAATTTTCCAAGCAAGCATCAAGAGAGGGAAATTCCAAGGAATAATCGCTCCAACCACGCCATGAGGTTTTGGATTATCTCCACAACCTGCATACTGCAATTTATCTGCCCAGCCTGCGTGGTAAAAGAAGTGCGCTGCTACGAGTGGAATATCTACGTCGCGAGATTCGCGAATGGGTTTGCCATTATCTAAAGTCTCAAGGACTGCAAATTCGCGAGCACGCTCTTGCAGTATTCTTGCAATGCGGTAGAGGTATTTTGCACGCTCTGCAGGTGGCATTTTTGACCAAGTTTTTTGATAAGCATTGCGGGCAGAAGAGACTGCTTTGTTCACATCCGCTGTGCTGGCCTGGGAAATCTTGCTGAGTTTTTCACCAGTGGCAGGGTTTATTGCAGGAAAGTGAGTTTTGCCAGGTACGAATTTTCCATTGATAAATAGGCCATAGGCAGAATCGATCGACACGATTGCGCGAGATTCAGGCGCCGGTGCATAGTCGAAGGTGCTCATGGATGTATCACTCATTTTCAATCGATGGTTACGTATTGAGGACTAGCGTATCGGCCATCGCGCATTTTCATGCGTTGCATGAGCAGATCATTGAGCAAGGCGCTGGCGCCAATACGAAATAAGTCTGGAGTGAGCCACTGTGGCCCAGCAGTTTCGTTGACAAGGACCAGCTGCTTGATTGCATCCTTTGTTGTACGAATGCCACCTGCTGCTTTAACGCCAATCTTTATCCCTGACATTGCGTAGAAATCCCGCACCGCTTCGAGCATTACCAGTACGACAGGGGCAGTGGCCGCTGGTGAGACTTTGCCGGTAGAAGTTTTAATAAAATCCGCCCCGGCCAACATTGCGATGTATGAAGCCTTGCGAACATTGTCGTAGGTGACCAATTCTCCAGTTTCCAAAATAACTTTAAGATGAGCTCGTTCAACGCAAATATCTTTGATTATCTTGATCTCATCGAATACTTTGCCATATCGCCCAGCTAGAAATGCACCTCGGTCTATCACCATGTCGATCTCGGTGGCTCCGGAAGCGATTGCATCTTGAGTATCTTGAATCTTTACCGGCATCGAAGCCCGTCCCGAAGGAAATGCCGTCGTGACTGCGGCAATGGGAAGGTCGTGCCCACCGATTGCATCAAGGTGTTGGCGAGCAACCCCGACCATGTCGTTATAAACGCAAATGGCACCTACCCGTGGAACAGATGAATCAGTCGGATCTGGCCGTAACCCCTTGGTGCACAGCGCACGAACCTTACCTGGAGTGTCGGCGCCTTCAAGAGTTGTTAAATCAACCATCGAAATTGCTAAATCGATTGCGTGTGCTTTGGCCGCGTTTTTGACACTTCTCGTACCCAACATTGCCGCACGCGCTTGCGCTCCGACTTGATCAACACCAGGCAAGGTATGTAAGAAGTTTTTCAAAGAGGCTTCTGAACCATCGATGATGGTGTCGGTCTTCATAATCGTCAAAGGTTACCAGTTGGCCTTCGTAGCAATCCCGCCATCAAAATCATAAGTTGTACCTGTAGCCCAAGCATTTGCACAGGAGAGTAAGAATTCGGCGACCCGAGCGACTTCGGTGGCATTTGCATATCGCGATAGCACAGATGAGCTCTTCCAAGCATTTACACCTTCGGGCCATGCTTCATCAATCCCAGCTTTGCCAACTAGACCCAGGCGAAGGCCAAGTGTGCGCATCGGAAAGAGTTCTTGCCCAGCAGATCGCGTGAGTGAATCAAGCGCAGCTTTGCTGGCACCGTAAATGGAATGGCCTGGCCTTGCTATGTTGGCTTCGATAGATGAGATATTCAAACATGCTTGCACCTTTGCTTTGGATGCCAGTGCGATGAGTTCGGCTGGAATAGAAACATTTGTATGGAAAATCTCATCAGCCGCAGCCGCAGTGGATTGATCAAGAGGCAGAACAACTTGGTTGGCTGCGTTATTGATCAGGAAATCAATCTTTCCGACTACTGCAATGGCGCTTTCAATGATCTTTGCTGCAGCATTCTCATGTTTGAAATCAACACGGATCATATGCAAGTTTCGTTTGGCTTCAAGATCAGAGGTGTTAATTTGGGCGTAAACAATTGCACCCAAGTCTAGAAAATGTTGTGTTAATGCGGTGCCGATAGTTCCGCTAGCTCCTGTTATCAGGACGACTTTGTCTTCGAATTCGCTAGCCATGTATCAACCTTGCAACATCAGGACCATATTTATCAACCCAGAGATCGACTTGAGCGCGATCTGCGAGCCTTAACTGAGTAAATGCAGGTGTCACAAAGCAAACTGCTAAAGACCAAGGTCCAAGACTTTCGGCAGCCATCCAAACGCCAGGTCGGACAGTAAATGAAAGATTAATATTTTCACGCTCACGCGAGAGAGTATGGATTTCCAAATTACCTTCGATGGTGTGAAGGGCAATGGGAGCCCCAGCTACATGCAGCCAAGTTTCAGCCTCTTGCAAAACATGCCAAGCAGAAAAATCTGGCTTCTCCATGAGAAAGTAAATACTGTTGCCATTTTCATTGCGGTTGATAGGTGCCCACATCCCACCTTCGCCTTCAAGGGGTTGAAGGTTTAATTGTGCACACACTTGTGATGCGGTCAGTGCATTCATCTACTTGATTTCGTCCAAGATTTTTATCCGCGAGTTGACCCTAGTAATGAGATCTTGCGCATCAATTTTTGTGCTTGCACGATTAGAGATAACGTGATCTCCCGCTACCCATACATCGGTGACATCTGCTCGGCCCGCTGCAAAGACTAAAAGGGCAAGGACGTTATGAACTGGTGTGAGATGTGGTTGAGCAAGATCAATCGCGATGAGATCTGCTTCTTTTCCAACTTCAATGCTTCCAATTCGATCACCCAGTCCCACGGCCGTTGCGCCATCAGCCGTTGCTGCTCGCACGATCTGTGTGAGATCTACATCTGCGGGTGTGCCACTGTAGGCAACTAAATGTGCGGCCATGCGCATCACAGCAAACATATCTAAATCATTACTGGATGAGCAGCCATCTGTGCCGAGCCCAACTTTGATTCCAGTGGCGATCATTTTCTTAAATTGCGCAATTCCGCTGCCGAGTTTGAGATTGCTGCCCGGACAATGTGCGACTGCGCCGCCAGATTGGGCCACGATTTGCCTGTCGGAATCAGAAAGGTGAACACCATGGCCGTAAATAGTGTGGCGATCTAAGATGTGAGTATCCCGACACACTTGCGTGGGTGTTTTTCCGTAACGTTTCTGGACATCTTCGTTTTCGCCGAGAGTTTCGGAAACATGCAAATGAATGCTCGCATTGAGTTCCTTTGCGATACCTGCCACTTGAGTTAAGTGTTCTGCAGAGTCGGTATAAGTACTGTGCGGCATGAGGTAAATGGGAATAAATGGCCCGCCGATGCTTGCCAATGCTTCTGGCCACTTGTATGCACGCTCAATTCTTGTTTGCCACTCAAGTCCGTCTAAGCCAGGGAAATCGAAGAAAATTGGCCCACAGATATGGCGTAGCCCCACTCGTACAGCCCCCTTATGGGTTGCAACAGGATTGAGATACATATCCATTGTTGTTGTGGTGCCGCCAAGGAGAGCTTCAAGTGCTCCTAATTCAGTTCCTAATTGGGATGTTGCCTCATCCATGATCGCACCTTCTGCAGCCCATACTCGCTTGAGAAAACCATCTAGATTGACGCCCTCTGCCCAACCCCGGAGCAGCGACATAGCAAGGTGAGTATGTGAATTTACAAGCCCAGGACATATGAGATGGTTTGTGGCATCGAAAGTCTTAGTTGCGTTGAGGCCGGAAAGTTCTGCCATCTTGCCAATGTGTGAAATCCTGCCGTTAGTAATTGCGATTGAATAATTTTCAAAGATTTCGTTTTTACCATTGACTGTGACGAGGTAGCCAGCGTTGGAGATCAACAAGTCCACAGGCGTGCTCATGAAAGTGACTTTATCGCACCGTCAATGATCGTAATTACCTTCTGGCTTGCGGCCGCAAGTGCTTGATTAATCTCCTCCATAGTTATTGGCCTCGCGCCGACACCAGCTGCTGGATTTACCACAAGTGCAATAGCTCCATAGCGAAGAGCTGCTTCTTTGGCCAAGGAAACCTCAGGACAACCGGTCATTCCAACAACGGTTGCTCCCGCAAGTGCTGCCAGTCTGATTTCGGAGGGAGTTTCAAATCGGGGGCCATTGAATCCGGCGTAAATTCCACCCGTAGATAGTGCAATGCCCGCAGCAAGGGCAGATGCCGAAAGCGCAGCCTTGATGCGCGCATCATATAAATCTGACATATCAATATGCTGAACTCCGCCAGGCTGGATTCCGTCAAAGAAAGTACCTTCACGCCCTGATGTGAAATCTACGAAATCATCAAGAAGTTGCAGTGAACCAGCGCTTAATGCGGGATCAATCCCTCCAACAACATTGACCGCGATAACTGCCTCAACGCCTTCATTCTTCAAGGCAGTGATATTTGCTCTGTAATTAACTTTGCTAGGTGGAACGCTGTGGTCTACTCCATGGCGAGTGAGGAAAACTACATCCACGTTATGCCATTTTCCTTGGGTGATAAGGGCCTTGCCATACTGAGTATCAACCACATGCGGAGTTGCACCAGATAATGCAGGTAAGTTATAGAAACCAGTTCCGGCAATAATCCCAATCTTCATGCGTACTATTCCTTGAGTCCGGCCATAAGTCTGCCGATGTAATTGCGATCAGCATCTTTCGAATCTACGATGGCAACTATTTTCCCACCAGACATCACTGCCACACGATCAGATAGCGAGAGAATTTCGTCGAGCTCTGCCGAAACCAATAAGACGGCTGTCCCTCGATCCCGTGCCGCAATAAGTTGATTATGAATAAATTCAATGGATCCAACATCCACGCCTCGTGTTGGCTGTGCGGCAACGAGAACTTTGAGATCCTCACTTAATTCGCGTGCAACTACAACTTTTTGCTTATTTCCTCCAGAGAGCGAACTCGCAAGGTTTTGAGCGGAGGGTGTGCGGATGTCAAATTTCGCAACCACGTCATCGGCATTGGTATTGACGTGGGAAATATTGCGGACCCAACCCTTGGCAAAAGGTTCAACATCGAATTGATTGAGAACCAGGTTGTCGGCGATGGAATAGCTAGAAACAAGGCCGTGTTTTTCGCGATCTTCAGGTATATGTGAAATGCCTCCCGCATGTATTGCATGAGGATGTAAATCTTTAGTTTCTGCACCATCGACATGCACTTGGCCGGCAATGCGATGGCGCATGCCACAGATTGCTTCGACGAGTTCTCGTTGTCCATTTCCTTCAACTCCAGCAACGCCCAAGATCTCACCGTGGTGGACTACGAGGTCAACGCCCTTGACTGATAATAACTTTCGATCATCAAGGACTTGAAGACCGACAACTTCAAGAGCTGGTTTGCCGGGTTTGGCAGGCGTTTTATCAACGCGCAAGACAACGCTTCGGCCGACCATCATTTGTGCAAGCCCTGCTTCATCACTCTGTGCCGGTGATGTAAATCCAATAGCTTTTCCACCACGCAGCACTAGAACGCGGTCCGCAACGGCCATAACTTCATGCAATTTATGAGTAATGAGCACGATGCCAACCCCAGATTTCGCGAGGGTGCGAATAACTATCAGCAACTCGTCAATCTCTTGTGGAGTCAGTACCGCTGTCGGTTCATCGAGAATTAATAGTTTTACATCTTTGCGAAGTGCCTTAAGAATTTCTACACGCTGTTGCATACCTACTGGCAAATCCTCGATGATTGCATCTGGATCAACTTGAAGACCATAACGCTCAGAAAGAGCAATCACTTGTGCGCGTGCGGCTTTTCTATTAATAAAGAATGCCTTGCGGGGTTCGTCACCTAAGACAATATTTTCAGTAACGCTCATGACGGGAACTAGTTGAAAGTGCTGATGCACCATTCCGACTCCTGCCGCGATGACTCCAGCAGTATCTCCGTAGTGCATGGTATTTCCAGAGATTTTGATTTCACCTTTATCCGGCTTAATAAGACCAAAGACGGCCTTAACGAGAGTTGACTTGCCAGCACCATTTTCTCCTAGGAGTGCAACGACTTCGCCCGCCTTCACGGTGAGTGAAATATTGTCATTGGCTAATACACCAGGAAACTGCTTTGTCAGTCCAGTGATTTCAAGGAGAGCAGACATTATGCATTCTCCTTCTCGTATGGCTGACCCTCAGCTGCGGGAGCACGAACTTTTCCAGCTGAGATTGCCAAGACTATGATGGTTAAGATGTACGGCAAGATGGTAATAAATTGAGTCGGAATCTGTACGACTTGATCGATCATTAGTTGATTTGCATACGCTTGAGTCATCCCAAAAAACATTGCTGCAGCAAGTGCACCTAGTGGATTCCAGCGACCAAAAATCATAAGCGCAAGGGCTGTAAATCCTTTTCCGGCTGTAAATCCTCGCTCAAATGAACCTACAAGTTCAAGGCTAAGAAAGGAGCCAGTAAGTCCGCCAATTGCGCCAGCAATGGTGACGTTGATATAGCGAAGACGCAGCACTGAGACACCTGCAGTATCGGCAGAGCTTGGGTGTTCACCGACTGCTCGAGAGCGAAGGCCCCACGTTGTTTTGAAGAGAGCGACATAGAGCGACAAAATGACAAAAAGTCCGAAGTAAAAAAGTGGGCCATGCATAAAGAGAACTTGGCCAAAGAATGGAATATCCATCAATTTCGGAATGTCGTATTCAGGGAAGGTTGCTGGGATTGTGCGCCCCTGTACGTAAAGAAAAGAGGTCAAACCAGTCGCCAAGATATTGATGATAGTTCCGGCAATTATTTGATCCATTTTCCAACTCACCGACATGACCGCCAGCAAAAGTCCAAGCAGTGAGCCAATTGCCACAGAAGCCGTGAGTCCAATAAGAATGTTGTGCGTCATCGATGAAACAAAGAATGCAACGAAGGCTGAAGTCAGAAGAGTTCCTTCAATGCCGATATTTACGATGCCTGTGCGTTCGCACATGATGCCCACCATTGCAGCAAGTGCTAGAGGCAACGCAAAAGATGTTGCGGTAGAAACGACCGAGGTAGTGATAGATCCGTCTTTGGAATAAAAGTATCCAGTGGCGATCGCAATCAGAAGTATGAAGAGGTTGCGCTTAGTCAAATGTCTTTTCACGCGCCCCAGCCTCCCGTCACGGATTTGGATCCAGAGTTCTTAAAAAATCGTGTTACAAGAGGAGCGGTAACAAAGAAGAGAATTAGGGCCATCAATAGATCGACAAGCTCAGTTGCGACTCCTGCAACAAACTGCATGTTGGATGCTCCAGCTCTCATGCCACCAATCAAAATTGCGCCAGGAATGATCCCCAGTGGGTGGGCGCGACCAAGAAGGGCGATTGTGATTCCGTCGAATCCAAGGCCAGCGTTAAAAGCTGGCTCAAAGCGATAGGTAACTCCAAGGGTTTCAACAGCCCCGCCTAAACCGGCAATGCCTCCGGAAATCATCATTGCTGTCATGAGAGTGCGTTTTACTGAAATTCCCGCATACCACGCAGCGAATTTATTGCGGCCGACTGTTTCGAATCTGAAGCCACTTGTTGTGTTGGCCATGATCCACCACGCAACTGCCGCCAGTGCGATTGCAATGAAAAACCCAAATGGCAAACTGAAAACGAACGGTAGGCGGGCGCTCGGCAGAACTTCGCGAGTACGGGTGAGCAATTGTCCGGGTTCGCGGAAGTGATAGACAACTAAATAATCTGACAATCCCATGATGATGCTGTTGAGCATGATCGTGGTAATAACTTCATGCACGCCTCTATATGCCTTGAGCGCACCAGCTATCAATCCGACAAGCCCACCGAAGAAAATTCCGAACAAGATTGCAATAGGCAGATGAATATATGCGGGAAGCCCGGTAAGTGTGTAACCAGCCCAAGCGGTACCAAGGGCGCCTGAAACCAACTGACCTTGGGCACCAATATTAAATAAGCCAGCCCGAAGTCCGATTGTTACGGCAAGGCCAGCAAGTACGAGGGGTGTTGCCTTGCCGAGGGTTGCTGAAAAACCTTTGACAGAACCAAAGGATGTCATAAATAAAGTTTTGTATGCGCGAAATGGGTCAGCACCTTGGAACTTCATCATGATTCCGGCGATCACCATCGCGATGATGACAGCAATCAGTGGGATGACCCAGGTACCTACATCGAAACTCTTCTTTTTACTCTGCGTCACAGCCGCCCACTCTAGTAGTTAAACGAAGAAGAGTGAAGGTGCAATGACGCACCTTCACTCTTCTTCGTTTTTAGGCTATTGAATCTTCTTGCTTTTTACTTGACGCCAGTTGGAACTGTTCCATCGAGCACCTTAGGAGTTAGTGCCTTAACCTTTGCTTGTACTGCTGCTGGAACACGTGATGCAAGTGCATGGTATGGAGCAATTGCTGCATCACCCTTGTACTCGCCACCTGTTGAGTAGCCGTTTGAAGCAAGACCGATGAGGTCAGAAACACCTGAGGAAAGTGACTTCATCGCTGAAGTAACGAGACAAGGTTGTGCTTCTGGAACGGTGAACCACTGATCGGTATCAACGCCGATGCAGAAAGCACCCTTCTTCTTAGCAACCTTCACAAGTGCGCCATTACCGGTTCCGCCACCTGCGCCGAAGATTACATCGTAACCTTGGCCAAGAAGCTGTCCTGCAGTGGTTGCGCCCCATGCTGGATCACCGAACATAGTTGCGCCAACTTCGTGGTAAACAACAGAAGTCTTGATTGTTTTCTTCTGTTCTTTAGCAGCGTATGCAACGCCATTGATATAACCCTGACCGAAGCGGTAAACAGGTGGAACTTCCTTAGCAGCAAGAACGCCACCGACCTTATTTGACTTGGTGAGGTAGCCGGCTAGGTAGCCAGCAAGGAAGCCTGACTTATCTTCGTCGAAAATGAGTCCGGTGAGGTTCTCATTGGTGGAGCTGTTGTTCTGGTCAACGCCAATGAACTTAATCTTTGGGTACTTGGCTGCTGCAAGTGCAGAGGCATCTTGCATCAAATATCCAACAGTGACGATTACGTCGTAGTTTGCATCACCGAAGAGCGCCATGTTCTTGGCATAATCTTTGGAATCTGTGGTCTCAACATACGTTGCACAACCACCAGCGACGCTCTTTGCTCCAATTTTTGCGCCATCCCATGCGGATTGGTTAAATGACTTGTCATCCACCTTTCCGAGGTCGGTAACAACACCAACCTTAAACTTTGCATTGCTGCAATCTGGCTTTGTTGCTGCTTGCGCTGGGGCTACAAGGCCCAATGTTGCGATAGCAATCGCTGCAGCAGTTGCTGTTATGCGCTTTAACATCTTTCTCCTCTCGATTGGCCAATTGATCTAATTGACCGTGGAACATTTCTAAACACCGGGGTAGAAGGCGAGTTCCCGACGAATTACTTCAGGGGCTCGATAGCTTTTTCCCGGGGAAGGGGAAGTTAAGTGAGGCCGACTCTATAACAGCTTCCGTTTATTTCTCTTAGACGCTAGAGGCGCTCCCGAGAAAATGTTGGTCACGTTTTGGTCAACTCTCGTGTAGTAGTTGAGGCTTTTACGAAGTTGCGAGCGAAGAGATCCTACATAGGGCAATTGATTCATCTCCAGTAGGGTGTAGATGCGCAGCTTTTGCGCTTAAATTTAGGAGTTTATCCGGCTATGTCTTCGCAGATTAGATCAATCCAGTGGCGCGATGACGCTATTTACGTGATCGACCAGACTCTACTGCCGACTGCTGAAAAAACGATAGAGATTAAACACGTTGACCAACTTATAAGTGCTATTCAAAAATTAGCGGTACGCGGAGCTCCTGCCTTAGGTGTGGCTGGCGCATACGGAGTTGTCCTTGCACTTGATGAAGCGGCAACAGCACACTGGGATTCCGATCGCTTGAGTAGCGAAATCGACAGATTACGTGATGCGCGGCCGACCGCAGTCAATCTTGCGTGGGGCGTCAATCAGGTGCGTCCACTTATTTCTCAAGGACGTGAGGCAGTTTTAAACGCTGCAATGAATTTAGCGCAGGCAGATCAACTCTCAAATTTAGCAATGGGAAATATTGGCGCCGATTGGCTCTTACATCGAATTGGCGATCGCCCACTTAACTTATTAACGCATTGCAATACAGGATCACTTGCCACTACTGGAACCGGCACAGCACTGGGAGTAATCAAAGAGTTAGCAAAACGGGGGAAGATAAAGGAAGTTTTTGCCGATGAAACGCGCCCCCTCTTACAAGGTTCTAGGCTTACTGCTTGGGAACTTTCCAAAGCCCAAATTCCGTATCGAATCCAACCCGATGGCGCTGCAGCCATGGCGATTCTGAGCGGGAAAGTTGATGCAGCTCTCATCGGAGCAGATCGCATTGCTAAAAACGGCGACAGCGCAAACAAAATCGGATCTCTCGGAGTCGCACTTGCTTGTCACATCGCCAAGATTCCTTTCTTAGTTGTCGCACCAGAATCAAGCGTTGACCGAAGTATCGCCGATGGCTCCAGTATTCATATTGAGATTAGAGCAGATGCCGAAATCACTCATATAGCTGGTAAACAAATGGCTCCAGAGGGAGCAAAGACTTTCAACCCAGCATTCGATGTGACTCCTGCTCGATTTATTACCGCAGTGATTACAGAATTACGTGCCTACGACATTGAAGCGGGAGAATCGCTGTGAGCCAATACAAACCCCTTGAAGAACTGGTTATTCGTTCACAAAAATTAGGGGCAGATCAATCTCTTGTCGTCTACGGCGGAGGCAATACTTCCAGCAAAGGTCGCATCACAGACCACTTGGGGCGAGACCGCGATGTCCTCTGGGTGAAGGGATCCGGCGCAGATATGGGCAACGCTGTTGCCAAGGATTACCCAGCACTTTATTTAGAAGAACTTTTGGCTTTAAGAGATATGAACGCACTTGATGATGATGTGATGACAGATTACGTCACGCGCGCACTGGTAGATCCAACATCTCGACGTCCTTCCATTGAAACTTTGCTCCACGCTTTCTTGCCCTTTAAGCACATTGATCACGTGCATGCAGACGTGATCTGCGCACTGACAAATCATAAAGATGGGAAAGAGGCAGTAGCCAAAGCTCTTGGTGATGGTTTTGCTTATGTAGATTGGAAACGTCCAGGATTTGAACTCTCACAAATTGTTGGAAAATTGGGCGATCACGAAGGGGTAGTGCTTGCCCACCATGGTTTAGTTGTGTGGGATGAAGATACGGATAAGTGCTTTGCTAAAACTGGTGTAGCGGTTGCAAAAGCTGAGCAATATTTGGCTACTCTGACTTCCAGGCCAGAGTCCCAATTTGCACATCAAGACTTATCGCGCGACGAACTCATCCGTGTCCTACTTGAACTTCGCGGCACCTTAGGCAAGAAGCAAGTTCTGCGCAGCGATGCCCGATTGCGGTCGGTAGCAGATCGGAAAGACGTTTCTGCAGTTGTCGCGGCAGGCACGGCTAGCGCCGATCACATGTTGCGTATTCGCCCGTGGTCTGCGGTGATTGATCCACAAAAACCCGAATCTGGGATTGCTGCGTTTCGGACTCATTACGAGAGCTATTTCAAAGCCAATCAATCCTTACTGCCGAAAGGTTATGTGTCACACGGTAACGATCCAAAGGTTGTATTAGTTCCCGGCCTTGGCGCAGTAACAACTGGAGCAACGGTGGCAGAATCCAAAGTATTGGCAGATATTGCATTTCATACTCATGGCGTTGCAGCCACCGTGATTGATGCTTTTGGTGTTGGGCAATCTTTGCCTGATTCTGAAACTTTCCAATTTGATTATTGGCCTATGGAGTTATTCAAACTTCAATCAAAGCCTGCACCCAAGAAATTTGCAGGACAGATTTTCATCGTCACTGGGGCGGGATCTGGCATTGGTCGCGGAATTGCGCTTCACCTTGGTTTCCTTGGAGCAAATGTCGTTCTTGCTGACCTTGATTCAAAAGGTGTTGAAGAAGTGCGATCAGAATTTGCTAAGGCATTGATGGCTGAACCACTTGTTGCCTTAGGTGATCAATCCAATGAACACGTAGTTCACGAGACAGTTTCCAACACCATTGCGCACTTTGGCGGTCTCGATGGAGTTGTCATTAACGCTGGCATTGGAGTATCTGATACTTTAGAAGATCTCACCGCTGATAAGTGGCGCAGAGGTTTGGATGTAAATCTCACGAGTGCATTTCTCATGACTAAGAAAGCTCTAGCAACTTTCAAGGCGCAAAAATTGGGTGGCTCAATTGTCTATATCGCAAGCAAGAATGCATTTGCCCCCGGTGCGGGATTTGGCGGATATTCAGTGACGAAAGCGGGAATGTTGCAACTGATGCGCATTGCCGCCCTCGAAGCTGGCTCAATGGGTGTGCGCTGCAATGCAATCAATCCGGATGCAGTTTTTGATAACTCGAAACTCTGGGAAGGTGGGGTGCGCGAACAACGCGCAGCAGCTCACGGTGTCAAGCCAGAAGAACTCGAAGATTTCTATGCTTCTAGAAATATTTTGAAGGCGAGGGTTAGAAGCATTGATGTGGCACAGAGCGTTGCCTTCTTATTATCAGATGAGTCTTCACGGACAACTGGAGCAGTTATTGCAGTCGATGGCGGAGTCGGGGCGGCATTCCCTCGCTGATGTGAGGAAATGAGTGAAATGACAAATACTTCGCAACCAAATTTAGAGAGTATCTCCGCAACTGCAGCCGGGATCCGCCGCCGCGTTTTAGCGCACACCATCGCGCAAAATGGTGGATATATGAGCCAAGCATGTTCTGCCGCCGAACTTCTTGCCTGTCTTTACGGTGGAGTGCTCAACTTTGCACCAGTGAGCGCCCCCATTGATCCACCAACATTTATAGGAGTGCCACACGTTGGTGAACACATCTACATCACGGGTGCGCAATTTCATGGCGAAAAAGGTGCGCACTATGATCGTTTGATTTCAAGTCCTGCTCATTACGCACTTGTCATATATGCCGCCCTCATTGAGACAGGTCGCCTTCGCGAAGATGGTCTCGATCACTTTAATCGTGATGGTTCAACCGTTGAAATGATTGGGGCTGAGCACTCACCGGGTTTTGAAACTACTACTGGTTCTCTCTCCCAAGCACTTTCTCAAGCTAGTGGAATTGCGCTAGCCCGCAAGATTCGCAATGAGAGTGGCAAGACATGGGTTTTCATGAGCGATGGAGAATTCCAAGAAGGACAAACTTATGAGGCGCTGCAAGCTGCAAAATTTCATGGGTTAGATAAATTGCGAGTAATTGTGGATGTCAATCGTGCTCAGTGCGATGGACCCATGGACACGGTGATGCGCATCGAACCCCTTGAGGAACGAATCAAAGGGTTCGGATGGGATGTCAGCGTTGTAGATGGACATGACTCTGCGGCGATTATTAAAGCTGCGAATCTGGAGGCGAATAACCCGCACATGATCCTTTGTTATACAGATCCAGTGCGAGGATTGCCATTATTGGCAGAGCGCGCACCTGTCCTACATTATTTACGTTTCACCGGAGCAGACGAGAGAGCAAAATATGAGCGGGCGTATGCCGAGATGGTCAAATGAGCTACGAAATAGTTCAACGCCCGCATCAACAAAATTTCATCGACTGGGCAAAAGATAAGCCAAAAGTTTTAGTTCTTTCTGCAGACCTCACTAACTCGTGTGAGGTAGGAAAATGGCGAGACACATATCCTGATCGTTTCTTTTCGATGGGCATGGCCGAGCAAAATATGTTGGGGTTTGCAGCAGGTTTGGCCCGCGAAGGGTTTGAGCCTTGGCTCCATACCTTCTCGGTATTTCTCTATCGGCGTCCCTTAGATCAATTACAAATGTCCATCGCCTACCCAGCTCTTAAAGTGCGCCTCATTGGATTCTTGCCAGGCATCATGACACCAGGTGGTGTTACTCATCAAGCAATTGAAGATATTGCGATTATGCGAGCAATTCCTAACATGACTATTTTTGAAGTGGGAGATGCCACTGAAGCGATGAGCGTTTTAGATGTTGCTCACGCCGTTGAGGGTCCAGTCTATGTTCGTATGTTGCGAGGGGAAGTCAGCCGTATTTTCCC
>WLPU01000006.1 GCA_009698615.1 Actinomycetota bacterium
GGACAAGATGTATTCGTTCACTACTCAGCAATTCAAGGAAACGGTTACAAGTCCCTTGAAGAGGGTCAGTCAGTTTCATTCGAGGTCGTACAGGGTCCAAAGGGTCCTCAGGCCGATGCAGTGAACGCTAACTAATACTCACCACTTTTTGATGGAAATGCCCCTCGAGAAATCGGGGGGCATTTCTTATTTTAGTACCCGACCTGTTTAGGAACTGTTCCAACTTTCTTCTCTAGAGCAGCCACTGACTTTGCGGGCGAAAGGTCTTTTCCAGTTTTCCATGCATCTAAATATTTCCATGGAAATAATTCTCCGCGTCTCACCCACCAAATATCTGCTGGCGTTTGCCATGAAATTCCAAAATGAACATGCGGAGCAGTTCCCTTAGCATCTCCCGAATCCCCCAGTTTTCCAAGAACTTGCCCCACAGTTACTTGCACTCCTGGCTCAATTCCAACTTCCACTTGCATCAAATGCGATGCGTAGTACCTCACTCCATCGGCGCCAACGATCGAAACAAAGAGTCCCCCTCGATCTGCGCCAAGATTTGTCTTATAACTATATTTATCTACTCGGTTAACCTCATCGACAACTCCGCTTACAACTGCAACATAAGAGCAACCTTTTTTCCCTAAGATATCTGTGGCTGGGTAATTATGGTGAGCGCGTGCGTATGTCACTGTGCACCCGGTAATAGGAAAGGTGTAAAGCGGAGCGCCAGTTGCGCTTGGAACGGAAACGTTGGTCAATAAAAACAAACTTACAAACAGCGGGAGAAATAGTTTCTTTTGCACTTTTCGATCATACTGCTCTCATGCGCAAATTAGATGGAGGTCTCTCCACCGCACTTGAATCTCGTGGCAATATTGTGGGCGGTGCACTCTGGACTGGCGAATTGTTGCGAAGTGCCCCACATGAAATTGAAGCGGCGCACCAAGATTTCGTTGATGCTGGTGCACAGATCATTACTACATCTGCTTATCAACTCTCATTTTCTGGCTGCAGAAAACTAGGTTGGAATGAAGCCGAAATTACCGATGCCCTGGAGTTATCAACGCAACTAGCGCGAAAAGCTGCAGGCACACGTGCCGATGTAGCTGCAAGTGTGGGGCCCTATGGCGCCGCACTTGCTGATGGCTCTGAATACCGCGGCAACTACGGTGTGACTTCATCTGTTCTGCGCGATTTCCACAAACGGCGGCTGGAAGTACTGATAAGAAGTAAGCCAGACCTGCTTGCAATTGAGACTATGCCAGATATAGCTGAAGTTGAAGTAATTTTAGATTTGATTTCTCAAAATGGCACAGAAATTCCTTTGTGGGTCTCATATTCGTGCAAAGAAGGGGCTCTCACAAATGCTAACCAAAGTTTTCATGATGCGGTCGCCTTAGTTAGTGCTCATCCCAACGCAATTGCAGTGGGAATCAATTGCACTGCACCTGAATTCATTACGCCATTGCTTTCATCTACTTCAAGCACATTGCCCTTTGTTATCTACCCCAATGCCGGACGCCAGTGGGATGCAATTGCCAAAACGTGGGTGGGCGCGCCACGTGGCACATTTGATGCCACGAGAATTGGTGAGTGGATTGATTTAGGGGCAGAAATAATTGGAGGATGTTGTGGTGTTTCACCGCAGGATATCGCTCGGATGGATCTTTCTAGAAGTTAGGAGCAGCTGGCAGACCGACCTGTCTGTTAGGTAGATCTAGGGGTCAGAGTTTGAACTTACCCAGCGTGTGGATGAATCACTTGTCTAACAACTTGTGCGCCCTCTAGCGCATCCATCGCCTCATTGACATCCGACATTGGGCTTGTGGAGGTAAGCAATTTTTCTACGGGTAACTTGCCTGCTCTCCAAAATTCCACAAATTCTGGAATATCAATACGTGGGTTTGCAGAACCTAGATAAGAACCCTTTATGGTTTTGATATCGGAGACAAGAGAGAGCGCAGAGATTGACAACATCTCCTCTGCTCGAGGAAGTCCAACTGTGACGGTGATTCCGCCTCGTCCTGTTGCTTCATAGGCAGCTTTCAAAGTGTCGGCACGCCCCGCTGCTTCAATAGCCACTGCAACACCGCCTGGCAATTGATCGCGCAGGTTCTCACTGGGATCAAGGACAAAATCTGCACCGAGGGAGAGTGCAAGTTCGCGCTTGGAAGCAACTGGATCAATAGCAAATATTGGCGAGGCTTTAGAGATAACTGCACCCAATAGTGCTGATAGCCCCACGCCACCCAACCCCCAGACACCGAGTGATTGTCCGGGTTTCACTTGAGCTGAGTTTCGAACAGCACCAATTCCGGTAAGGAGGGCGCATCCAAAAAGCGCTGCCACATCAAGTGGAATGTCATCGGGAAGTTTCACCAGTGATCGCTCATCAAGAACTGCAAATTGGCTATAACAAGAAACGCCGTTGTAGTGATTAACTGCTTTGCCGTTCAAACTAATGCGAGATCCCCCAGTAATCATCTCACCGCGTGCATTAGATGCCGCGCCAACTGAACAATAAGCAGGAATCCCCGATGTACATTCATGGCACGCACCGCAACTTGGTAAAAATACTGTGGTGACGTGATCACCAATTTTGAAATTTCGAACATCAGCTCCTAAACCAATTACAACTCCAGCTGATTCATGCCCACCGATAATCGGCAAAGGACGTTGACGAGTACCATTAACGACAGAAAGATCTGAATGACAAATACCTGCTGCTTCGATTTTGACCAAAACTTCACCTGCCGCAGGAGGCGCCAGATCGATTTCTACAATTTCTAAGGGTCGAGACGTTGCATAGGGAAGAGTGGCGCCGCTTTCACGGATCAAGACTGCTTGAGATTTCATTTCTCCACGCTATCGTCAGAATGCTCTTTGTGTCTATCCAAATTCTTAGAATCGTGCGCTCATACCACCATCAACGCTCAGAGTCTGCCCCGTAACATACGTGTTGGAGTCACTTACCAACCATGCAATGGATTTCGCAATATCAATCGGTTGGGCGGCTCGCGCTATCGGCAAGCGCTTATTTTCAAGATAGATGCTCTTAAACCAATCGCTCTCGAGCTCATCTTCCCCGTCATAGATTGACATACGAGTAGATACAAATCCCGGCGCAACTGCATTCACCAAAATACCGAATTCTGCAAACTCGATAGCGGCAGTCCGCGTTGCCGATTCAAGTGCAGCCTTGCTTATTCCATAAGCAAGAGCCATTGGTTCAGTAGTTGAGCCTTGAACACTCGTTAGATTAACGATGCGACCGTAAGATTGTTTAGCCATGATCGCCCCTACCAAATGCATCAAATAAACAGGAGCATGCAAATTGACGGCAAGAGTGCGGTGATATTTGTTCTGATCTAAGTCAAGGATTAAATTTGGAATAGAAACACCAGCTATGTTGACCAAAATATCAACTTTGCCTAGGGTCTCTTGCGCGCTAGCCACAGATTCTTTGCAAGCACCCAGATCAGAGAGATCCATAACAATGTTCTTAATCTCTGACTTCTCTAGTGGTGCCTCTTGATCAAAAATAACTATCTGCGCACCTAGATTTGCTAGCAGCTCCGCTGTGGCTTTACCTATCCCATTGGCGCCACCCGTAATAATTGCGCTTTTTCCAGTGAAATCAATCATTTCTCACCACGAAGAAGTTTATATGCCGCTGTACCAATTGCAGGCTGAAAGATTTCCATCGTGATTCCGTCTGGATCACGCAAGTACAGCCCCGCGCCACCAGCGTTAGCACCAGTGTCTACAGCAACAGGAGATGAAATGAAGTTAATGTTATGATTTTTCATCTGGCGATAGACTGCATCTAAATCTTCGACCATAAAGCATAAATGTGCATTACCGATTTTCCTTGGCTCTAAATCAGCTGCCAATGCCGGCGGCGTAATATATTCAAAAAGTTCAATCACGTGATGACCTGCAGGATCACTGAGGTGAGCCATCTTTACACTTGCATCTGGGTAGCCAACGATTTCTGCAAAATATCCTCCAGTTTTTTCTTGCCGCATAATTACTTTGCATCCCAAAATCTCAGTATAAAAATCAATAGATCTCTCTAAATTACTTACCGTCAGGCCAGTATGTTGGATTGCGCCGCGAATTGTCATCTCACTATCACTCCCCTTTAACAGAGCCAGCAGTTAAACCTGCGATGAAAAACCTTTGTCCAAACAAATATGCCACAACAAGCGGGAGTGTAGCTATAGACATACCCGCCATCACTGTTGGAATATCCAGGCTATAGCGACTTTGAAAGCCTGTGATACCCACCATTAAGGTCCGTTTTTCATTACTTTGCAAGAAAACAAGTGCCAATAAGAGTTCATTCCACGCCCAGAGTAAATTGACCACCCCTAAAGTAATCAATGGCGCTCCTGATAACGGGATAACAATTGAGCTAAAGATCCGAAGCGGAGATGCGCCATCGACGCTGGCTGATTCAAGAATCGAATTAGGAATTGATTTGAAATAATTAGTCAACATGTAAATGGAAAATGGCAGCATCAATCCAACGTAAATAATAATCACCAAACGCAGAGTTGAAATTAGGCCTAAGTGCACTCCCACTTGGAAAAGTGGAATTAAAAGCACTACAGGTGGAACCACCATGAGCGAGACTGTAACGCCAAGGACTGTTTCTCTTCCCTTAAAAGGGAAATGAGCAAAACCCCATGCGGCAAGAGATGCGATGAAAACTGAGACGACAACAGACCCGGTTGTAATAACAAATGAATTGATCAGCCATTGAGGAAACTTATCGGTCCACGCTGATCTGAATCCTCCAAAACTCAAACTGGCGGGAATTCCATAAGGTGAATTGAGGAAATCTGCTTGAGTTTTGAAGGCTCCAACAAACATAATGTAACCAGGAATTAGGGCAGTGGCTGCCATGAAAGTTAGCAGTAAATAGCGACTTGCTCCACCAAGAAGTGAACCATGAATGCCGCTGCGAGTAATTGACATCGCTACCTACCAAATGTTCCTGAGATAGAGCGGCGTTGAATTCTAAAGAATGCAACCACCAGCAATAAAGTGCAAAGAAATAGGCAGACCGCAGCAGCGGCAGCAAGCTCTGGCGCTTTATTGGAAAAAGCAGATCTATAAATATATAGTTCAGAAACTAGCGTGGAATCCCCGGGACCTCCAAGTCCATTGGACATCACGTAAACGTAATTGAAAACCCACGAGACCATTGTGATGGCTTCAATCACAGAAAAAAATACAATTGTATTCATTATCTGTGGGCGAGTAATTGACCAATGAACTCTAAAGAATCCCGCGCCATCAATTCTAGATGCTTCAAATACTTCACTAGGCAAAGAAATGATATGAGCAAGCAATAAAATGACCCCAAAACCTACCTCTTTCCAGAGGATCACTGAAGCCATGGTTCCTAAGGCGATTTTTGGCTCGCCAAGCCAATCCTGAGCAAAACCATCAAGCCCAATGGCGGTGAGAAAAATATTCAGTGCTCCACGCAATTGATAAATCTGGCCAAAGACCACTGCAACAACAGGAATGGGTAAGACATAGGGCAGAAATACCGCAGCACGATAAAAACTCATACCACGTCTTGTCTCAAAGAGGGTTACTGCTAATAGAAAGGCAAGGAAAACCATGACAGGAACTGTGAAGAGTAAATAGAAGTTATGTTTTAACGCGGTTTGAAAAAGTGGGTCCGTTAAAACAAGGGTGAAGTTTTCAAAGGCGACCCATTTACCGTCATATCGAAATGATTGAGTAAAAAGCGAGATAAGCGAATATCCAAAAACGAAAATTAATACTATGCCAGCGGGTGAAATCCACTTAAGAGCCTGCTGACCCGCAGAAATAGTCCGTGGGCGCCCATTACGAGCGCCCACGGTTGATGCTTGCTTCAGCATTGTTGGTTTATAAGATTACTTAGACCAAGCAGTGAAGTTATCAACGAGTTTGCGATCTGTCTTTCGCAAACGTTCCATCTGTGCCTGCATATCTGCAGCCGCCGCTTCAGGAGTTACTGATCCCTTCAAGATCAGTTGCACGTTCTTAAAGACAGCTTCAGCATCTAGTTGTGCTGGTATGAAGTTCTCTAAGTATGGTGCACCAGATATTGCGGATTCGAATAGCGCCTTTGTTGACTGGCTTTCAACCTGGGTCAAATCGAATCGGTCATCAGCAGGCATTGAGCCTGTGAGTTTGTACCAAGCATTTAACCGTTCGGCGGTATGACCAAACTTGATGAAGTCTGCAGCCACCTGTGGATACTTGGACCATTTGGTAATTCCAAGAGTTTGTGATGTTGTTCCCATCTTTCCTGCCATAGGACCATCTGACCATGCTGGCATTGCCATGATCGTTACATTTGAATCTCCGCCGGCCTTCTTAGCAAAGTTGGGAGCATCAGGGCCAGCAGTAATTGTCATCGCTGCTTTTCCGTCGACAAAGCGCTGTTGGGCCTGATATAACTCAAGAGAATTAATATCATCGTTCCAGCACTTGTGAGTCTTTGACTCAGCAAGCTTTACCCACCAGCCAGCGTGCTCTGGATCAGTGAAAGAAGTATTGCCAACAACGGCATTAATCACATCTTTCTGCGATTGGACTGATTGGCCTCCAAGAATCGAATAAATCCATCCCCCAAACCAGCCATCTTTCACTCCACCCGCGATGGTTGTGATCTTTTTCTTTGATAACACATCGCACACCTTCATTAGCTCATCCCAGTTTGCTGGGGTGGTAAGTCCATTCTTTTCCAAAATATCTTTGCGGACAAGAAGTGGAAAAGAAGGATTTACATACCAAGGAGCCGTCCAGATCTTGCCTTGATAACCTTCTTCAACTCCTGCATTTATATAGTGAGAAAGTTCTTCTGCATCTAAATAATCTGAGATCGGCGCAATGTGTCCATCCCAACCTGGTTGCTGGGCATAAATACCACCCCAGAAATATTGAATATCGGGACCCGCTCCAGCTGCTGCTGCTGCTTCAAATGCGGGCACTAAGCCTTCAGTTGTTTGAAGCACTTGCTTCATAGTGACATTTGGATGCTCTTTGTGATACAGAGCCATCGTTTCTTCCAACCATTTCGTCGCACCTGGCGCTTCTTGTTCACCCCACCATGAAATATTGAGTGTGAGATCCTCTGTTGGGAAAGTAATCTTTTTAGCTGTTGATACATCTTTACTCGATGATGAGCAAGCAGTAAGCAAAAGGGCCAGAACTGCTGTTCCTATAATAAAATTCTTGCGTGAATTCATGCCTGTCTTCCTCCCTCAGGTGAGTTGACTCAGTCCGACCCCTTCAAAGACTCAAGTGATCAACGTCAACGCTACGCCTTAAATAAGAGCAGTGTCTAGAGGTCGGGATATTGCATAACTAAGGTTTGCACCGCTTTCACGAATCAATACCGCTTGAGATTTCACCTTTCCACGCTGTAGGTGAGATACCCTGCCTGTCTATGATGCGTCATTTTTGTTCCGCATAGCGAACTCAACTATCTTTACCTAGTAGGTCCAGGGGCGGTAGCTCAGTTGGTTAGAGCCCGGAACTCATAATTCCGTCGTCGTCGGTTCGAGCCCGACCCGCCCCACCACCAAGAAATAAGGGATTTAGAGAAATAAATTATTGGAAGTGTGGTCAAAAGATGTGGCGCTAGAAGGCTCGAATGCGGCGAACCAGATGCCCGTTATGAACCAGAATGAATGGAAGACATAATCGATCGAGAAATTGATGGATAATCTTTTGTATTTTCAACTTCCCCAACTAACTCGTAATCGCGCATAACAAGAATGCGATCAGAGATTGCGATAATTTCGGCTAAATCACTGGAAATCAAAATAATCGATAACCCTTCATCGGCAAGTTCGGTAATAAGTTCGTGGAACGATGCTTTAGTACGCACATCCACGCCAACCGTGGGCTCATCAATGATCAAAATCTTGGTTTCAGCAGCAAGCCATTTAGAAACACTCACCTTTTGCTGGTTCCCACCAGAAAGGGTTCCAGCAAGCTGGTCATTATCTACAACTTTTATACCAAGGCGATCGACATATTTAGATGCAACAACATCTTCCTTGCCGACATGGATGATTCCCAGCTTCTGCAAAATTTTAGACAAAATGGTTACGGAAACATTTTTGCGCACCGAGAAATCCAGAAAGAGTCCTTCTTCCTTACGGTTCTCAGTGACATACCCAATCCGATGAACATGCAGGGCATCTCGGAAACTCTTGATCTTGACGCTCTTTCCACCTAAAAGAATTTCTCCGCCAGTGATTTCGTGCAAACCTAGAATGCTTCGTGCCAATTCACTGCGACCAGCACCAACTAATCCATACATACCAAGTACCTCACCTGGGTAAAGTGAGAGTGAAACAGATTCGTGGCCAAGGGATGTTTTAAGGTTTTTCAGTTCTAGAACTGCATTTACTTGTCTATCAACTTTACGAATCACTACTTTTCGGTCAGCTAAGTGACGGCCCACCATCAGATCAACAATCTCGCTCTGCTTGTAATTGGCAAGCGGCTTTGATTCAAGAACACTCACACCATCACGGAGCACGGTCACTGTGTCACAGATTTCATACACTTCCTCGAGCTTGTGGCTCACAAATAAAATTGCCGTGCCTTGGCTCTTGAGGCGACTGATTACTTCAAATAACTTGACTGTCTCCCCAGCCGTGATCGAAGCAGTTGGTTCATCCAAAAGAATTATTTGGGCTTTGGTAACAAGTGCTTTGGCGATTTCCACCAATTGCATCTGGGCTACTGAAAGATTTTTGATCCGTTCGTTGAGGTCGATTTCAAAACCTAAAGTAGTAAGTGCCTCATTCGCTAGGCGAGTGCGCTCAGTGCGATCAATGATGCCTAACCGTAAAGGAGGATTGTGAAGCGTGATGTTCTCCTCGACCGAAAACTCAGCGATCAAGTTTCTTTCTTGGTGGACAACGGCGATACCCGCGTGAGTAGCTTCAATCGGTGAATCAAAGAATCGTTCTTCACCATTAGTTTTGAGATTTCCTGCATCTGCGCGGTAAACCCCGGTAATTATTTTGATCAAAGTAGATTTTCCTGCGCCATTTTCACCCAGTAACGCATGGACAGTCCCGCCGTGCAAGGCCAGATTTACTTTATCTAGCGCTTGAACACCGGGAAAAGCTTTTGAAACTGATTCGACAAGGAGTTCGGCGCTCATGCTGGTAGCACCTTCCTGCCTTCGTTCTGGCGCACTGTGCGACGGCGACGCCATTCACTCAGCGCAACAGTGGAAAGCACGACTACACCAACAGTCAGGCTCACAATGCTGGGATCTAATGAATATTGCGCCCGCGCAATATCAACTAATCGAATAACGCCAGCTGCAATGACCGTGCCATACACAGCAACGGTTCCACCTGCCATTAGTACGCCACCGATTATTGGTGCAGAGAAACTAGAGAGCATCCAGTCCCCACCGATAGAACGGTTGATACCAGGCAACGATGCGATTGTGATGATCGCTGCAACGCCTACAAGGGCGCCAGAAAGAGTGTGAGCGATAAAGACTGAGCGAGAATTTGAAACGCCAGAAAGGCGCGCTGCAAGTGCGTTGCCACCTGTCGCAAGGACTCGCCGCCCACTGCCAGTCCTGCTGAAGTACATCGAAAGCACCACCGATGTTGCAATTGCAATGACAAGTATGAGAGGGAAACCAACAATGTTCTTCTTACCGAAATCGGGCAAAGAAGTTGGATATTTGTCGATCGTAAAGGTGCGGACAAGTCGATATTGAACACCAAGAAGAATTGTCATAGTGCCCAACGTGATGATGAAGCCATTGAGCTGGGTCAACACAACGAGAGCTCCATTAATTGCACCCATAGCCGTGGCGCCAAGGAAACCAACCAATAGGGCAACTGGAATAGAAACCTTATGATCAGCCATCTGCGTGGCCATGATTGCAGTGGAGACTCCACCCATGGCCCCTACCGCTAAGTTCATCTGGCCGATACAGAGCACAACCATCTGTGCCATTCCGATAACAATAGGTACCGCTAAATATGTCAAGAAGCCTTGAAGCGATGCCCTACTCAAAAGTACACCTTGGGAAGTTGATACCAATGCAAGGAAGCCAACAATAAAGATTATCGTGAGTGAAAGCTCTGTCATTCGATTACGGAAGAAACTCTTAAAGGTCACGTTCGGCCTCGCATCCTGATGGCAGTAAACATTTTCTGAATCTGCCCCAATGAAAGTGCAGTTAATAAGACGAGTCCAAGTGCGATATTGAGCGTTTCAAGCCCAATGCCTTGAACTGAAAGTCCTTGGCGAATAATGAGTGTTAGCAGCGTCCCAATGAAAGTACCCAGTACTGCTACAGAACCGCCCGCCAGAAGCGTTCCGCCTAAAACGGGTCCTAAAAATGATGGCAGCATAAACTGGCTCCCGATTGCAGCAGTAAATGAGCCGTTAGTGAAGGCCAACATGATCCCAGCCAAGCCCGCCAATAACCCAGACATCAGGTGAGCCGTAATGACGCGACGATCAACTGGAATGCCGGAAAGTTTTGCTGCCCGCAAGTTTGATCCAGTTGATAAAAGTTCGCGACCTAATCGAGTCTTTGAGAATATAAAGCCGATAACAGCTATTGCGATGATTGCTGGCACTAACATCATCGGGAAAATCTTTGGTCCGCAGACCCCAGCGACGCAGTATTGATGCCAACTGGTGTTTCGCCAGAACTCCATACCAGCAGGCTTAGTTGTAAACGCGGTTGTTGCACCGGTAAAGGTGACATAGATGTATGTAACAAAACCTAAAAGTGCAAAATCCATAGCAAGGGTGACAATAAATGCATTGACTTGGGATTTTACAATAATCCAACCCGTAAGCGCACCCAAAGATGCTCCTACGAATAAACCCATGAACAAACCTAAAAGTAGACTCACATGCAAATATTGATATGCGGCCCCTGCCGCAAGTGCTGAAACTGCAGCCATGCGTCCTACCGCGAGGTTGAGGTGGCCGATTGAGAGTGCGCACAACTGCGCCAAGCCGATGACCGAAAGAGTCGCCGCATCTCGAATCAGTGGATAGATAACAAAGTCTGCATTGAAAAAAGCTGAGTTTTTCAATCCAAAGAATATAAATAGCGCAACTGTCAAAAGTGAGAGCACAAATCTCTGGTCAGAAACCAGTGATTTTATTTTGTGCGCTACGTTCACGAAACCCTCAACTTGTCTATAGCGTCGAAATTCCAGTCTATGCCAATTCCTGGAGTAGTTGGAACAAGTGCGAAGCCATTTTCAATCTTAAGTTCAGTATGAGTGATCCCTCGAAGTTGTGGAATGTGTTCGACATAGAGACCGTTCGGGACTGCAGCCGCCAACGAAACATGAATCTCCATCAAAAAGTGAGGGCAGACTTTGACGTTATAAGACTCAGCTAAATGGGCTACTTTCAGCCATGGGGTAATCCCGCCGATTCGAGCGACATCTACTTGAATAATTCCGGCAGCTTGCTGGTGTAAATACTGCTGGAATTGCATCACCGAATACATAGTCTCACCTACAGCAACGGGGATACTTGTCGATTTAGCGAGTGTGGCATGGCCGACAACATCATCTGCCGGTAGAGGTTCTTCAAACCAAAAAAGATCAAGAGGCTCAAAAGCTTTTGCACGTCGTTTGGCTTCGGCGACCGTAAGCGATGTATTTGCATCAACCATGATGTGCATTTTCGGCCCAACAGTTTGTCGCACGGCACTCAGGCGCTCGACATCTTCATGGAGATTGGGTTTTCCTACCTTGAGTTTTACTCCGGGCCAGCCACGCTTCTGTGATTGTGCAGCCCCCTTGACCAATTCATCCGTTGTCAGATGTAGCCATCCGCCTTCGGTGTCATAAAGCGGAACTCGATCGCGAAATCCTCCGGCAGCAATCGCTAGTGATTGATTCGCGCGCTTGCATTTGAGATCCCAAATAGCTGTATCAATTGCGGCAACGGCTAATGAAGTAATTGCTCCGGTGGCCGTCGCCCGAGTGGAGTTATAAATATCGCTCCAAACTTTCTCAACATACTGCGAATCCATCCCTGTAAGTTTCGGGACGAGATAGTCACGCAGGAGAGCAAGTACCGCTGTTCCACCTGTACCGATTGTGTAGCTGTATCCAACTCCAGTGTTTCCATCGGCTGTTGTGATTCGAACAAAAATAGTTTCTTGCTTAAGGAATGCCTGAACTGAGTCAGTGCGAACGGTTTCAACCGGAATATCTATCAGAAAGACTTCGGCTGATGTAATGATGCTCATGGACCACTTTCCCAAATTTCTCTATTTCTTACTTTACTTGATAGAGGGCGGGCGATCCATTACAGATCACCCGCCCCTTTATCTACTACTGCTTACTTACAGGTCATGTACTTCGTTTGGAAGTCCTTGAGGATCTTCTTTGAAGTAGCTTGACGTGTTGCGTCGTAGGTCGCAACTGTGGACTTTGTTACCAAGAATGAACCGGAATCTACATAGAGACCAGCTGTCTTCATGGTGCAAGCCTTTGAACCTAGGGCTGCAAGAACCCATGATCCGACGTATCCCTGTCCCCAAGGATTCTGAACAACAGTTCCCGAGATCAGACCTGACTTGATAGCAGCCAAAATCTTTGGGTCATCATCAATTGCGATGACCTTGATGGGCAACTTAGTGGTCTTCACTCCATCAGTTGCTGCTACTGCTGGGTTATAAGCAGTTGTAACGATTCCGTTAATCTGCTTTCCCTTAGCGGCAAGAAGATCTGTAACAGCCTTTGTAGCTGTCTGAAGATCTGTGTCGATGTCTGTGATTGTTGTTAGAAGCTTAACTTTTCCAGCAGTTTCGCCGATTGCCTTCTTAACGCCTTCCATACGACGGATGGTGTTGGCATCTACTGCGTTACCTGTGAGGTGAACAAGGTTTCCCTTGCCGCCCATTGCTGAGATAACTGCCTTAGCTGCAAGGTATGCAGCTGCACCAGTGTCAGTGCTGAGGCAGAAGTCAGCTGTGTTCTTCTGTGGTTCTTTAACGATGTCATAGCCACCTGGGCATGATGCTAATGAACCAACTGCAAAGCCCTTGGCCTTGAGGTTAGCGAAAGTTGTGTTGATGTCTGAAGGTGATACGCCGAAGATTCCAAATGCGTTATAACCTTGAGCAGCAAGTGAATCAATCGCAGCGTTTTGCTTTGTCTGATCCCATTCACCGGTTTCGTTGAAAATGGTTCCGCCTGTTTTGAATTCAGTGTTGGCAGCCTTGCCACCAGTGATCCATGGCTGGAAGTATGGGTGAGCTCCGCCAGGTACTAGCGCAACTTTAATCTTTGAAAAATCTGTAGCACTCGCAGCATATGCAACTGAAGGCACTGTCATTAAGGCGGCGAGAACTCCCGCCACTAACATCTTCTTCTTCATTCATATTCCTTCCGAATAAGTTCTTGCACGATGTGATCGGGGTTGATCCTGTCCGACAGCCAAGGGATGAAGAGGGCCAGGGGGGACCTGGGTCCTCTTCAGTTCCTATAGGATTCGGTTGAGCAAGAGTTATCGAAAACGGCCAAAACAGCAAGTACCGCGTATAACTTTCTTATAACGAAATATTCCTAGGGCATTTCCAATAGGAAAGGCAAAATGCGCTCTCTCGAATTGACCAGATGGGTTAACATGGCGGTTCGGGCTAGCTTTATATCCCGGGACGCCATCGCTTTGACGATATCTCCGTGTTCTTTCAAGGCCAAATTTCGAACTTCAGAAGTGGTAGGACTCAAACGAAATAAATGAAGGTGACAGTGAGTTTTCAAGAAGGCCGACTCCATAAAACTATTGCCTGAGAGCTGAAAAATTAATTGATGGAACCGAGCATCATGCTCGCTAACAAACCGGTAGGCCTTGTACTTGCTGCCTGGTGGAATCTTTTTTACCGTGGCTAACTCAGCCTTGAGTTTCTTTTCGCCATCAATTGTGAGTTTCTTTGTCGCAAGCTCAATTGCCTTTTGTTCATTTAAGAAGCGAAATTCATAGAGATCGAGGAGTTCCTTGAAGGTTAACACTTGAGTTGCCGAGTACCCTGTTAATGGTTTACGGACAACTAGCTCATCAGCCTCAAGGCGCGCTAACGCCTCTCGAATGGGAGTCTGAGAAACTTTCAAATCGCGCGCTAAAGCATCGATAGAGACACGCTCTCCTGGCAAAATAACGTGATCCATTAACAAACTCTTGATCGACTCATAAATATCATCAGTGAGTAATGGATGATTTTTCGAGAGCACCTTTGCCATTTAATTATTTACCCATGCTGGCCCTGTAGGAAATGTATATTCAGCAATACTTTCGGCGAACATCTCTGCACCGGCTCCTGGTTGCGTTGGTGCCATGTAACGAGCGCGCTTAATTTGAGTGGGCACCACAAAATGTTCATGAAGGTGGTCCACAAACTCCACCACCCGATCTGGATTTTCCCCGCCGACTGCTACGAAATCAAACATGGCAAGGTGCTGAACCATTTCACAGAGCCCGACTCCGCCTGCATGTGGGCAAACCGGGATCCCAAATTTAGCTGCCATCAAGATCATTGCGATATTTTCATTGACTCCAGCTACCCGTGAGGCATCTATCTGCATGAAAGAAAGGGCTTTCGATTGCAGCATTTGCTTGAAAACAACTCGATTAGCTACATGCTCCCCCGTCGCAACTCGAACAGGGGCAATTGCCTTTGCGATTGCTGCATGACCGACAACATCATCTGGGTTTGTTGGCTCCTCTACCCAATGCAAGTTCACATCCCCCAGCGAATTAATCCAATCAATCGCAGCAGGAACATCCCATACTTGGTTTGCATCAATAGCTAAACGAACATCAGGGCCAATCGCTTCGCGCGCCAAACGCAGGCGACGCTTATCGTCTTCAAGCGATACGCCACACTTTAATTTAATGAGGGTAAATCCGTCAGCGACGGCTTCTTTTGCAAGGCGAACCATCTTTTCGTCGGTATAACCTAACCATCCAGGAGTTGTTGTATAGGCGGGCAAACCATCTTTTAGTAGCGCCGCTTCATTCTTGGCACGATTGCCTTCAGCTTTTTTGAGAATTTCTAGAGCTTCTACGGGTGTGATCGCATCACTGAGGTATCTGAAGTCAACAAGGTCAACAATTTCTTTAGGTGACATCTCTGATAAAACTTTCCAGAGTGGTTTCCCTGCGCGCTTCGAAATTAAATCCCAGACGGCATTAATGACAGCACCGGCGGCCATATGGGTGACGCCCTTTTCTGGACCCAGCCACCGCATCTGAGAATCCCTAACTAAACTTCGGGCAAAATCTCCCATGGTGCGTGCAAGATCATCAACATCGCGGCCCACGGCATACCCAGCGAGTAAATCTATAGCTGCACATTCCAAATCGTTGCCGCGCCCAATGGTGAAGACGAGGCTATGACCTGCCAGTGCGTTGTCATCTGTTTCCAGAACTAGGTATGCAGCCGAATAATCTGGATCTTGATTCATCGCATCTGAGCCATCTAGGCCTCGTGAGGTCGGAAAACGCACATCTACGGTATGAAATCCCGTGATCTTCGGCATCTGTTTTCCTTCTACAACTGTCTCATAATCGATGGCTTCGCTATTTACGAAAAATCCTATACGATAAAACGTATGTAATCTAGCCCCCTGTATTGGCCAACTGTTTCACCATTGATTAGGAGCACCGAGTGGCACGTCATAGTGAGAAAGTAAAAATCAAGCGCACGGGATTAGAAATGACGCGGCTCGGGCTAGGCACAGCGCCCCTCGGCGGACTATTTAATTCCGTCAAGGAGAGCGACAGCGATGAACTTATTGCCACTGCGTTTGAGCAAGGTATCAATTTCTTTGACACCGCTCCCCTCTATGGCCACGGCCGAGCTGAAATTCGTTTAGGAAGAGGACTGCGCGCTGCCGGTAAACCGTTCGTTCTGTCTACCAAGGTTGGACGCGTTTTAAATGCAGCAAAAGATCCAGATATCGGTTGGTTTGCCGATGCCGATAAATCTCTCGAGCCGATTTATGACTATTCAGCCGACGGAATTAAGCGATCCATCGAAGAAAGCTTAAAGCGCCTCGGAGTCGACCACATAGATATTGCTCTCATGCACGATGCTGATGACCATATTCCCGAAGCAATAAATAAAGTCTTCCCAGCCCTTGCAGAGCTTCGCTCGCAGGGTGTCATCAACGCTGTGGGAATGGGAATGAACTGGTGTGCTCCCTCCATTGCGATCATGAAAGATACAGACCTTGATATTGCACTTATTGCTGGAAGATTTTCATTACTAGATCAAGATGCACAAAATGAACTATTCCCCCTTGCCATTGCTAGGAATGTGTCAATCATCATTGGTGGCGTTTATAACTCTGGCGTTTTAGCCAACCCAAATCCTGGCGCAATGTATAACTACCTTCCAGCATCAGATGAAATCATTGCTCGCGCGCGAAAAATTGGAGCATTTCTGGCCGAACGAAATGTTTCACTGACTGCTGCGGCGCTTCAATTCCCACTTCGCCACCCTGCAGTGACGACAGTCTTGACCGGGTCTCGAAGCAAAGCAGAACTCCTAGCAAACATTGCGGACTATGACTCCACTTTGCCTCCAAGTATTTGGAGTGAACTCGAAGCAGCCGGCCTAGTCCAGCCCCTTAAGGTTTAAACAGTCCATGCCCATAAAGAGAATTGCCTCAGTTATTGGCGTGAAACCTGCAGATATTGTTGAATACGAAAGAATTCATGCAGATGTTTGGCCAGATGTGTTAGCAGCAATCAAAAAAGCCAATGTTCAAAATTATTCAATATTTCGCCACGGCAATTTACTTTTTTCATACATGGAGTACACGGGAAATAACTACGAAGCTGACATGGCTTCTATCGCAGCAGACCTAGTCACTCAAGAATGGTGGAAAGTAACAGCACCAATGCAGGAGCAGGTTGCTGAAGTCATCGGAGATGAATGGTGGCATGTAATCCCTGAGGCATTTCACTTAGATTAGATAAAAAGTTCCTGCCGGATAGATCAAACACAATCGAGCGAAATAGGAGAGAAATCGACCATGAGAATCGATGCGCATCACCACATCTGGAATCTTGAAGTTCGAGATCAAGAATGGATCAAAGGCGATCTCATGGCTCCCTTGCGGCGAAATTTTTCTATGACAGACCTTCGCGCGGCTGTTGCTGGAACAGGAATCGATAGAACAGTCTTGGTTCAAACAGTGACCAACTATGACGAGACCCCAGAACTCCTTGAAATTGCCGAATTGGATCCCATGGTCGCTGGCGTAGTCGGATGGTTGAAGATTGACGCACCTGATGCCCTTGATCACTTAGATCAATACTTGGAATTGCCCGGGGCAGATTTTCTCGTTGGGATCAGAGATATTGCACACGACGAGCCAGACGCAAATTATCTTTCCAAGCCAAATGTCATCAACAATGTGAAAGAACTTGGTACCTATGGACTTGTCTATGACTTATTAACCAAGACTCCCCAACTAGCTGCCGGCATCGCACTAGTAAAAGCTGCCCCCGATACTCAATTTGTCATGGACCACATCTCGAAGCCTTACGTAACAAAGGGCGAGATGGAACCGTGGGCAACAATGATGCGTGAATTAGCTTCACTTCCAAATGTTGTCTGCAAAATTTCTGGGATGATCACAGAAGGAAATTGGAACTCTTGGAAATCTGCCGATTTTGAACCGTACACCGATCTCTTGTTGGAAATATTTGGACCACAGCGATTGATGTTCGGCTCTGATTGGCCAGTCGCAACACTTGCAGGTACTTACAAGGATGTGGTCACTTTGGCAGAATCGGTTACTCGATCTCTTTCTGCCAGCGAAGCAGATGCGTTTTGGAGTACAACCGCGATTCGGGCATATAGGTTGCCAATCTAGTAATGACTTCCGCTATCTGAAACAAAATCAAAGCTGAGTTGTTCTAATGCCTAACTCAGTGCCTCAATCGCACTAAGGTAGCTCTCATGATGCGCAGGCCTACTACTTTTCAAGGCCTCATGGTTCAAGCAGCCTCCGGTTCTTACTTATTGTGGGCCGCCGGTGCAGCAATCCCACTTATACGTATCGATTTTGGTATCAGCCGCACACTTGCAAGTATGCATAGCATCTCGACCGGAATCGGCGCCGTCATGGGCGCTCATTATGCGATCAGACTCTCACAGAAATTAACCAGAGAGATTCTGGTACGAGTCATGGTTTTCACAATGGTGATCGGAATCCTTGGCCTCATTAATGGCCCCAGCATTTGGATTACCGTACCTAGTTGCGGGATTGCAGCATTTTCTCAAACAATCATCAACGCAATTAGCCTTTCTGAAATTTCACATGATGATAAACCTTCGCTGCGCAGAATATTCATTCAAACCGGAATTCAGGCGGGAGTTGGGGCAAGTGCGATCTTTTTCATTAGCGCTTCCCTGCACGCAAATCTCGGGTGGCGCCTCCCAATTCTTATTGGAATTTTAACGCTCTCACCGATGGCACTTTTCATGATCTGGCGGGTGAAATTTTTAGAAGCCCCGAAGATGCAAACCCAGAAATTAGAACTAGGCACTACGAGAAGTACTCACTATCGCATCTTTACATTGGGAGTACTTATGTCTTTTGTTGAAATGGGCGTCGGATTTTGGTCCATTGATCTACTCATCAGTCGCGGGGCTGGAGTCGCACTAGGAGCATTCGGTTCGGCCTTGCTGAGTATTGCCATATGTGGTTTTCGTCTTGCGTTGGCTTTCACTCACTTGGCTGTTGGGCAAATCATGCGTATGGCAGTCACATTAATGTTCCTTGGCGTGGGAATTATTTGCATTACCAATTCTTCAACAGTAACTATGGTTGGTCTGGTCATTGCAGGCGCCGGTAGCGCGGCACTTTTCTCCGGAGGGATTTTCCAAATTTCTGAAGGATTTCAGGATGCTCAGATCAGAATTTCTCGATACATGATGGGAACTGCATTGTCTTACGGTCTCACTCCCTTTGTGCTAGCAATCGTTTTTGATAATGCAGGATTCATTGCTGGGTATTTATTATTGCTCCCAGTTTTAACTACCGCCTTCTTGATGTGGCGCAAAATGGGAGCCCCACAAAAGCATAACTAGCGCTGAGTCGAAGCTAGCTTTATGGGTAATACTTTCAATGGCGCCAGGATCCTCGCTTGGTAAATCCCGTCACTCATTGAACCTATTCCATTAATTGATAAACTGAATTGAAACATGGTTAGAGACCACATCGATTCGTCCAGCTCGGACTAAGGTTCATCCCATGGCAAGAAAGCCGATCACCTTCAAAGCGATTATTTTCCTGCACTCTACGGCTATGTACCTCATGTGGGCAGCAGGTGCCGCCGTTCCCCTCGTGAGATTAGATTTTGGAATCAGTCGTACTTTGGCAAGTGTTCATGGAATCGCAAGTGGCTTAGGCGCTCTTCTAGGAGCGAGAATCGCAGTTACATCTTTGAAATATCTTTCCCGTGAAGCGCTAGTGAAGACAACAACTATCACCTTGTTTATCGGGATTTTTGGACTCGTACTGGGCCCCACCATTTGGATAACGGTACCTGGATGTGGTTTAGCGGCAATGTCACAATCAACTATTAGCGCCATAATAATGTCGCAGATTTCCCATGACGATAAACCATCAATGCGCAGGGTTCTCTTGCAGACTGGCATCGGAGCGGCCGTAGGGTCTAGTTCAATCCTCCTGATGAGTGCGGCACTTCATTCCGGGCATAACTGGCGATTGCCAATTTTTTTAGGAATATTCATATTGGGTCCGCTGACACTATTGGTGATTAGGAATGTAGAGTTTTTAGATGCCCCTAGTTCAAAGATGCATGCTGGCACGAGAAGCTTTGCAGGAATTGAAAAGGCTCAAGTTTATGTAATTGCGGGCTTGCTCTTTTTTGTTGAAATGGGAGTTGGATTCTGGGCGATTGATCTATTGATTAGCCGTGGAGCCGGAGTCGCCCTAGGCGCCCTAGGTGCTGGACTCATGGGACTTTCATGCGCTCTCACTCGAATCATTCTCGGTGTCTTTAATGCATCCCCGAGAGCACTTTCAATCATCTCCGTTGGGTTTCCATTCGTAGGAGTCCCAATTATCTGTGCCACAAATAGCCCCTCTTTGACAATGATCGGCTTGATTATTGCTGCATGTGGCACTGGGCCACTTTTCAGTCTTGCAATAGTTCAAATCTCGGATGGGTATCGAGATTCTGCCGAGAGAATCTCTCACTACATGATGGGTTCTGCACTTTCCTACGGTGTTACGCCATTCTTCTTAGCATTGATATTTGATAATGCCGGATTCATTGCAGGATATTTAGCCCTGCTGCCAGCCCTGGCGATTGCATTATTGCTCTTGCGAAGGCTTGGGGCACATCAAGAGGCGTAACGAGCGTGCAGCCCACCATCGACCATCAAATCAGCCCCATTGATGAATGATGCATCCTCGGAAAGGATAAATAAGACAACTTTCGCAATTTCATGTGGTTGTCCCACTCGCTTCATCGGTTGAACTTCAATGGCATTTGCCTTAGCAGCAGGGAAAAGTTCAAAGTAGGACTTCAGTAGCGGAGTGAGGGTATAGCCGGGCGAAACAGAATTCACGCGAATGCCATGCTTTGCCTCATCCAGCGCCAAGTTGCGACTCAACCCTACGATTCCACCTTTGGCTGCCGAGTATGGGAAAAAGTTTGGAGAAGTCATGCGGCCATGGATCGAGGAAATATTAACAATTGATCCTTTCTTGGCTTTGCGCATTTCGGGCAAGCAAAGTTTTGCTACATACCAACTTGATTTGAGATCTAGGGCAAAGAAGGATTCCCACTCTTCATCGGCATATTCCACGGGATCTGCATATGAATTTCTACCAGCGTTAGATACTGCAACCGTCACGGGACCGAAAGCCGCAGTCAACTTGTCGAAAGAGGCCTTGAACGTTTCAAACTTGGAGACATCTCCATGCTGATACTGAACTTGAAAACCTTTTGTAGTTAATTGGGCCACGAGTGCCTGGCTATTTACATCGTCGATATCTACAAATGAAACCTTGGCACCTTCATGAGCGGCTTCTATCACTATTGCTTCGCCGATTCCTTGAGCTCCACCAGTAACAAGTAAATGTTCGCCTTTAAGTCTCATGAAATCACGCTGACCTTGCACTAAGTCCGCCATCAACAGCCCAGTCAGAGCCGTTAACGAAGGAGGAGTCATCGGAAAGTAAAAAGGTTACAACTTTTGCTATTTCATCAGGACGACCCATGCGGCCCATCGGCTGAATTGCAAGTGATCTCTCTAGTCGCCCAGGTTCTGCATCCAGCCAACCTTGAGTCAGGGGGGTTAGCACATAGCCAGGTGCAACAGTGTTTGTGCGAATCTCATGATGGCCTTCATCGACTCCCAAGTTACGGGTTAAACCCATGACCGCTGATTTTGCAGCGCCGTATGGAAAGAAATTTGGAAATGTAAGGCGACCATGAATGGAGCCGATATTTACAATTGCTCCTTTGTGCGCTTTGCGCATTCCAGGAAGTGCCAACTTGGCGGTCAACCAAATAGCTTTCAGATCAATAGCAAAGAAGGCATCCCACTGTTCATCTGTCATCTCAACTGGGTCGGCGTAAGAATTAACTCCAGCGTTGTTAACGACTCCAGTGACATCACCAAATTGAGCGACGAGAGATTTGTACGCGGCTTCTAGCTCGGGGAAATTTGCAACATCTGCCTTAGCAAATGCGACGCTATGGCCTGCCTTGCGCAGTTCTGCAACAAGTGCCTCACCGTTTAGTACATCAATATCCACAAATGAAACCTTCGCGCCTTGAGCCAAGCAGTCACGGACAATCGCTTCACCTATCCCTTTTGAACCGCCCGTGACGAATACATGCTGATGTGCGAGTTTCATATTTATTACCTTATCTGCTTTGCAGCGCTAATGGCGTTGAGAAAACCTTGAACATTGTTTCCAATTTCACCGATGCCACCTTTAGTTAGTGGCCCACCAAGTCCCACTAGTGATGCGCCAGCGGCAAACCATTCGGCCACTGATGTCGTCGTCATGCCACCAGTAGGGCACCAGATATTTCCCGGAAAAGGATCTCGCAAGGCTTTCAGGTGGCCAGGGCCATACGTGGAGGCGGGGAATAGTTTAAGAACATCAGCGCCAGCCTTGAGTGCAACAGCGACATCAGTGGCAGATGCAATTCCCGGGATTGAAAGTAAGCCGGCAGATTTTGTCGCTGAAATTACTTCGGGGTCGGTATTAGGCGAGACAATAAATGAAGCCCCTGCATTCTTGGCGCGAAGAACATCAGCCGGATCCAATATTGTGCCAACTCCTACGCATACGCCATCGCGCTTTGCTAACGAGGTGATGATTTCGAATGCACCTGGGTTTGTCATTGTTACTTCAATACAAGAAAGCCCTGCACTCACTATTGCATCTGCAATTTGTTGCCCTGTTTTTTGATCCGGGCCTCGAACAATCGCGACGGCGCCACTGCTGATTAATCTATCAATGACGTTCATTACGCTCCCTTTGTTAGTTCGGCAATTATTGCAGGATCGGTTAGACCATTTCGACCAGTGGGTAATCCGGCCCAGTCACCAAATTGGCTAGCAACTCGTGCCCCAGAAATTGCGCCTTGCTTGATTGCATCCAATGTTCCAAGGCCACCAAGTAGTCCCGCGATCACACCACCGGTGAAAGCATCTCCTGATCCCACAGGATCAACGGCATTTACTTTCGGTGGAGAAATCTCTCCGTGCTGACCGTTAATCGAGTAACGAATTGGTTGGTCTCCTTTTGTCATTATGACATTTATGCACCCGCGTGAGTGAGCCAGGGCAATTGCCTTTCCTGGATCACTCTCACCGAAAACTGCAGCATATTCATCTTCGCCTCCAATGAGTAAATCAATATCTTGCGCAAGAGGCTCCAAAACAAGTCGGGCTTGTCGCTCTGTCCATAACTTGCGGCGGATATTGAGATCAAAACTTCGGGGTACCCCAAGTTCACGGGATTTATCCAGTGCAAACTTCACAGCTGCAGATGCTGTCGTAGAAATTGCGCAGGTAATGCCAGTGGTGTGCAACCACTTCGAATTCTTTAATACTTCAAGGTCAATGTCAGATGGTGAAATTGTTGATGCTGCTGCCCCTTTTCGAAGGTAGGTCGCCTCTACGGGGCGTGTTGACCCAGGATTACGAATCATCGTTCCAGTAAATTCTGGAACTCGCTTGACCGCTGAGACATCGACTCCCTCTGCAAGAAAATCATTGAGTAACGCTGTACCCAATTCATCTTGCCCAAAATGTGTATAGAAGTGAGCCTTCAGCCCCAATCGTGAAACCGCTACGGCAACATTCCCTTCAGCCCCGGCTGTACTTCGACTAAAGGATTTAGCGTCGACAACATTGTCGGTATCGCCGGCAAGGAAAAGTGCCATCGCCTCGCCAAAGGTGTAGAGATCAGGCATTAAGCACCAAAAAGGTTAGTCTTTTGGCCGCGCACGCCTGGGGTTGCTATATAAACAAAACCTGCCTCTGGATATTCTTTCAAGTCCGTATCTTCACTTGCGCTGGTAATAATAAGTTGATCAAGGTTTTCTCCACCAAATACACAGGAAGTAATTCGTGGCGCGGGACAGGATATTTGCTCGAGCAAGGCGCCAGTTTTTCCATCAAAGCAACGCACAGCATGGCCCATCCAAAATGCCACCCATAAATTGCCGTCAGCATCTGCCGACATTCCATCTGGCATTCCCATGCTTTCTGGAAACTCCACTAACGTGCGACGGTTTCTGATCTCACGCTCTTCTACATCGAAAATGTCTACACGACGCAATGGTGTGTCGATATAAAACATAGTTTTCCCATCGACAGTCCAATCCAATCCATTGCTGATAGTGACGTCTCCAAAGAGTCGGCGCATGTGCTTTCCATCTGCCCGCATCTGATAAAACGCGCCAGCATTAGTCTTAAAGTCATAGGCCATGGAGCCCAGAAAAAGATCGCCCTGCGGGGAAACTTTTGCATCATTCCAACGGACAATTTGTTTAGAGGTGTAACCATCTACATCAATCCGCGTTGGAAGTGAATGTAGGGTGCCATCCGGATCACGAAGTTGGGGGCCATTTGCTGTCCCAATTATTTCTCCGCCGGATGTTCGAGGAATTGCAAAACCAACATCTTCGGTAGTTTCATATTCAGATACTGCCCCACTTGTTAGGTGACGTCCACGCACCTTTTTGCCGTAGAGATCAACCCACTTAATGGTTTCGTTTGTAGGGCCCGAAGCAGTTGGACCTTCACCTAAAACATTGCGCCGCTCGTCAAAGACTAAAGCTTTCATGAGTGTGAGCCTAACCTTTGAGTGCGCCGCCTAGCAATCCCCGCAAGAAATAGCGGCCTAAGAACATATATACCAAAAGTGTTGGGATCGAAACGATCAGAGATGCCGTCATATTGTTTCCGTAATAGACCTGATTACCTGATCCGGTAATGAAGTTCAGCGCAGTTGTGGCTACAGCCAACTTTGGCGCTCCACCCGTGAGGAAGATTGCAAAAAGGAAATCGTTCCATGCGGAGGTGAATTGCCAAATCAACACTACGACAAAGCCTGGAATTGAAAGTGGTAAGAAAATAGTACGGAAAATGCGAACCATGCCAGCACCATCGACTCGACCAGCCTCGATTAATTCATTAGGGATCGCAGCGTAATAGTTTCGGAAGATTAAGGTACAGATCGGAATACCATAAATAACGTGAGCAACTACCAGTACGTAAATCGTGCCGCCGATTCCAGCCCAGTGATTGAATTGAGTCAAAGGAATCATGATCGCCTGATATGGAATAAACATTCCGAATAGGAATGCAGTGAAGATCGCAGATGAGCCTTTGAAGCGCCATTTAGCAAAAACGTAACCGTTGATCGAACCGATAATCGCCGAGATAATCGAGGATTGGACGACGAAAAATAAAGTACGCCCCATAGGCACCTTGAGAATTGCCCAGGTAGGACCCCACGCCGCAAAGTTCAGATGAGTGGGTATCGTAAATGCCGCACTCTGGCTCACCCCAGTGATTCCCTTTACGGAGTTAACCACCATGATGTAGATAGGCAAGATCGCAATAACAAAGAGAATTGAAAGCGAGATATAGCGAAAGACCAGAGCAAACTGACCTTTGCCGGTGAGTTTGCGGCTATTGGAAACATTCTTATGCTGGGTGATGCGGTCGACGAGATCGGTTGTCATTACTTCATCTCCTCTGACTTATTAACATATCGAAGATAAGGAATAACGACGACCGCAATAATCACCAAGATGACCATCGCGATAGCTGAGCCTTTGGCGAAATTCTGGAAATCGAAAATAACCTGCCACAAATAGATCGCAAGTACCTTTGTAACATAACTCTTAGAAGCAATACCGTAAATAAGATCAAAGACTTTCATTGAGATATGCCCCAGAATAATAAGCACGGTCAAAAAAGTTGGCTTGAGCTGTGGGAAAAGAATATGGCGGTAAATCTTTGTCTCACTCGCGCCATCCACTCGTGCAGCCTCGCGTAGGTCGTCAGGAATGCCACGAAAACCTGCGAGAAAGAGCGCCATAACATAGCCAGACATCTGCCAAATTGCTGGCAGTGCCATCGCATACATCGATCCCTTCTCTGATGAATACCAGTCGTTTTGCAAGATGCCCAAGTGAGCTGCTCGCAAAACCATATTCAGGCCAGTTGCCTTGTCGTCATGTGCCGAATCCATCAACCATCGCCATGAGGTACCCATTGCAATAAACGAGATCGCCATGGGATAGAGATAAATAGACCGGAACAAGCCTTCGCCCTTGATTCCCTTTTCCAGCAAGAGGGACATGATCAATCCCGAAATCAGAGTTCCGATCATGAATACAACGGTAAATTTCATGAGGTTGCCAAAGGCGTGCGTGAACTCTGGGTCTTCAAGCAAACCCGTGTAATTCGAAAGGCCAGCAAAGCTATTGTCTTTAGACCACGCATTTGTGCGATGGCTAAAGGAAAGTTTAAGAGTCCAACCAATCATTCCGTAAACGAAAACTGCTATCGCCAAAATCGAGGGCAGTACAAAAAAGAATCCCCCCCAAGGGTTATGTACATGCTTTCGCTTCATCAACGCCACTACGGTGCACACCCTTCAAAATTTCTAAAATTAAGTTCGGATTAGTCACGAACTGTATTCGTATTATCTGAATCTTCAAAGTGCAAGTTCTGGCGGAGTCTTTCGACTCCGCCAGAACTCTTAGTGCAATTTATTACAAGTTGATCAGGGTTACTTATGCCTTGCTTGCAGCTAGGGCAGCAACGAGGCTCGCGATGAGACCTGTCTTGTCCTTAGCTCCGCCGGTGTAGAACTTACCGACAGCAGAGTCATATGCAGCCATTCCAGCGTTGTTGTAGTTAACGCCGTGAACTGTTGATCCAACAAGTACGTCAGTCTTCCATTCCTTCATTGCGGCCTGGAGGTATGAGTCGTACTTCTTTGCATCAGAGTCAGTGCGAACTGCAATTGAACCCTTCAATGGGTTGAATGAGTCTTGTCCAGCCAAAGATCCACAGACCTTCAACCAGGCAATACCTGCATCGCGGTTAACTGCACCCTTTGGAAGTGTGAACGAGTCAGATAGCCACATGTAAACAGGGCCAGCATCAACGTTATTTGGAGCTGGTGCCCATGTGTAGTCAGTCTCTAGCTTGAGACCGTCTGATTGCCACTGAGATGAAGCCCAGTCACCCATGATAAAGAATCCAGCTTTTCCGCCAGTTACAAGCTTGCCAGCATCTGGCCAGTCAAGTGACTTGCTTGAGTTACCGTAAGCAAGAATCTTTGCCATGTAGTCAACGGCCTTCTTAACATCTGGTCCGCGCCATGATGTCTTTCCGGTCCATAGACCGTTGTACTTAGCAGATCCCATGGATCCAAGAAGAACAACATCGAATAGGTGAGCAATTGCCCAGTCGCCGTTACCAGCTAGTGCAATACCGTCGATACCGACAGCCTTGAACTTTGCCATATCGACAAGCATTTCATCAAGAGTCTTTGGAGCAGCTGTAATTCCAGCCTTCTTGGCTGCAGCTGGATTCCACCAGAGAACGTTTGCACGGTGGATGTTTACTGGAACAGAATAAATCTTTCCGCCAGTTGTAAGTTGCTTAACAAGACCAGCTGGGAAAATCTTGTTCCAGCCCTCTGACTTGTAAAGGAATGTAAGGTCTTCTACTTGGCCAGCCTTGACGTAGCCAGAAAGTTCTTGACCAGCATGTGCCTGGAAAGTATCAGGTGGGTTACCTGCGGCCATACGTGAAACAAGAACACCCTTTGCGTTAACGCCAGCTGCACCAGCAACTGTTGCGTTGACGAATGGTGTATTTGGGTTGGCTTTTACGAAAACATCTGTCATGCCCTTAAGACCTGCAGCTTCTCCGCCTGATGCCCACCATGTGAAGATTTCTAGTTGCTTATTTGTTGCTGCTTGGCTTGCTGGCATCACTGTTGCAACAACTGCAACAGCGGTAACCACAGCGGCCATGCGTAGTTTGTTTAAACGCATTCGTAGTCCGTTTCTCTGCGAGGGTAATGTGGTGTAGCGGTACTACACGGAGGGAATCCTCGTCTGAGCCCTATGCGGTGTCAACAAATGGCACGCTCAACGCGCATAACGATCTCCGTTACATTCGATATGCATCTGGCACGATTTATGGTCGATTTTGGGCCATATTGGGGCCCATATTGGGCCCATATTGGGCTTTGAGAATGGTGGCTCATGCCCCTAGCGTGAGCCTATGAATCTTGACCTGCCGCACCTTCGAGAAATCTTCTCCTCCGCCCTAGCCTCAGATTGCCTTGACCACTTGGGATATAGAAATCAAGTATTAGGCGCAGATATAGAGATGGTCTCTGGTGATGGCCTCATGATGGGGTACGCGTTTCCAGTTGAACTCCAAGTGGTTGAAGTGGCACCCGAAGTTCCATATATCGGTCTATTAGCAGCACTGGATGCTGTTGGAAAAGACCAGGTGTACATCTCCCCTACCAAACGCCACGGTGTTGGCTCATTGTGGGGCGAACTCCTTTCCACTGCCTGTGCATTTAAGGGTGTTGCTGGAACGCTGACCGATGGCCCAGTGCGCGATATCACTCGTACGCGCGCTATGGGATTTAAAGTATTTAGTACGGGAACAAGTCCGTTAGATATAAATAGTAGATACGAAGTAATTGCTCACAATGTTCCTGGCGTCATTGACGGTGTCACTATTAATCCCGGAGACCTCATTGTCGCTGACATCGACGGAGTAGTGGTTGTACCGGTCAAGGCAATCAGTGATGTCGTCACTCGCGTTGAAGAAAAAGATGCCGGTGAAAATTTATTCAGGAAGGCTGTTAAGGAAGGTATGAGCCCAAGCGCCGCTTTTGCAAAGTACGGAGTGCTTTGATGGATTTAGGTCCATTTAAAGATCTGCCATCAGTCCTTAATTTTGCTCCGCCTCCACTTCCACAAATTGATGGCGCAGGACTCATTAGACTTTTTGGGAGCCTTCCGCAATTTCCAAGCGACTTCGAAATTTCACGTGGGAAAAGTTGGAACTATGACGGAGTAACAATTTCTGAAATTAGTTGGTCAACTGGATGGGGACCACGCACCGAAGCACTGCTCTTGATACCCGAAGGCGTTGCAACCCCACTGCCTGGTGTGCTATTCCTGCACAGCCACGATGACGTAAAAGAATTTGGAAAGGAAAAAGTTGTTGAAGGTGCGACACCTATGCCTGATCACCTGCAATGGCTCAGGCGTGACCACTACGGAAATCGCGCTCCAGCAAATGAATTAGCGAAAAAAGGTTTTGCAGTCCTTGCCTTTGATTGCTTCATGTGGGGATCTCGCCGCTTTCCTATGGAAAACATGCCGGATCGGCTGAGTGAAATTCTTGAAGGAATGGATTACGAAAGATTAGCCGTCATGCACGAATCCATGGCTCTTTCTAAATATCTCAGTCTCTTTGGCGCCACCCTTGCTGGTCTACTTAACTTTGATGACAGAGTTGCGCTAGCCGTGGCACAAAGCCTGCCAGAAATGTCTGCCTCGATTAGTGCGATTGGACTTTCGGGAGGCGGTTGCCGAGCCATTTATTTACATGCAACTTCTGCATCATTGCAAGCGACGGTTTCGATTGGCGCAATGGCCACTTTTGATTCAATGGTGGCCTCTCATGTAGCACCGCATTCATGGATGTTTTTCCCGCACGGAATTGCATCGCAAACCGATTGGCCAGGGGTTGCAATGATCGGAGCACCCAAGCCGCTCTACATACAATATTGCGGAAATGATCAACTCTTCACGCAAGCAGGGATGAACAAAGCGCACGATCACCTACTTGCGAACCACGCAAATTATCGTGGAGATTCATACCCTGTTAAACATTCCTTTACGGAGCAAATGCAAGAGGATGCGTTTAAGTGGATGAGCACTCATGCATAAGGATCGATATCTCGGCACCGATCCTCAATCTCTTCCACTTGCTCGCGAGCTTTATGACACCATGCGTGCATACCCAATTATTTCACCACATGGGCATGTAGACCCGCTGCTACTTCTCGAAAATAAACCGTTTACGAACCCGGTAGAACTATTGATCACTCCAGATCATTACCTCACGCGCATGCTGATGAGCCAAGGAATTGGCCTGGAACAACTTCAGGGCGATCCATTAGAGGCCTGGAAACTTTTTGCTGAAAACTGGAAGCTCTTTCGATCTACTCCTTCTCGGATCTGGATGCATGAAATCTTCTCCTCTCTTTTTGATATTTACGAACTCCTTACTCCAGAAAGTGCAGAGCACATTTATCAGCGCATTAATGAACGTTTAACTGAGCCTGATTTCACGCCCCAAGCACTCTTTAAGAGATTTGATATTGAGGTACTTGCAACCACTGATGCCACATCCCAGCCACTTGATACACATGCACAATTGGCGACGTTAGATCTTGGTGGTCGAGTGATTCCTACATTCAGACCAGATGATGTGAGCGATCCTGAGAGAGCAGATTGGCGTAATTCCATCGATTCCCTCGCAGCTGCGACCGGTGAATCTTGCGATAGTTTCGCAGGGTTCCTAGAAGCTCTGCGGATTCGGCGAAAGTATTTTAAAGATCACGGCGCTACCGCAACTGATCACGGAGTGCTCAATCCGCAAACTCTCAATTTGGCGAAAAATGATAAGGAAAAACTCTTTAAACAACTTCTTAGCGGGCAAATAGCGCCGGAGGCAAGTGCGACATTTCGTGCTGTCATGCTCTTGGAACACGCACGCATGGCTTCCGATGATGGTTTGGTGATGCAACTGCATCCGGGTTCTTTACGAGATTATTCCTCAGGTATCGCAAGCCTCTACGGTAAAGATAAGGGATTTGATATTCCTGTCACCACAACATATGTACGCGAACTCCGAGCGCTGTTGGAGGAAGTTGGTTTTCATCCAAATTTCAGAATGGTTATTTTTACACTCGATGAAAGCGTTTACTCTCGCGAATTGGCACCTCTTGCAGGTGCTTACCCGTCAATCAGACTTGGTCCACCGTGGTGGTTCCACGACAGCCTCAACGGGATGGAGCGCTGGCGAGATGCAATTACCGAAACAGCGGGTTTCTACAATACTGTCGGTTTCATCGACGACACACGTGCTTTTTGTTCTATTCCCGTTCGCCACGATGTCGCACGTAGGTTTGATGCTGGATATCTATCTCGCGAAGTTTCGCGCCATCGTCTCACTAAGGAAGAAGCCCTCGAAGTTGCAGGAGATATTGCATACAAACTCTCCAAAGATTTCTTCAACCTCTAATGTCAAAACTCGCTCGCGCAAACTATTTGAACTACAGCGCTGTAAACCCTCCTCAGTACTCCATGGATCAGGTAAAAATTGGCGTGTTACACATGGGATTAGGAGCATTTCATCGTGCTCACCAAGCGGTTTTCTTTGACCGCCTTTTGCGCAGCGGCAATCTCAATTACGGAATTTGTGGGGTGTCGCAAAGGAGTAGCACGGTTGCAGATTCAATGAACGCCCAGGATTGTCTTTACACGGTGAACGCCCAGGACGGGCAAGCAAACACGCCAACGATAATCGGTGCGCTGCGTGAAGCACGATATTTTCCGCGAGATCTCGAACGGATATTAGAAATCGCGCGATCCCCTGATTTGAAAATGATTACCCTCACCGTGAGCGAGAAGGCCTATCGCAGCGATGATGCTTCTCAACTTCCGCAGCGCCTAGTTACTATCTTGCGGGCTCGTTATGAATCGGGACTACCAGGGATCGCCGTGATCTCTTGTGACAATCTCCCTAGTAACGGCGCTTTCACTCGCAAAATAATTCTGGATGTAATAACTGAAAAGAGCAGTGGCTTCTTTGAGTGGGTAAATACTCAGATTCGTTTTCCAAACTCTATGGTCGACCGCATCGTTCCTGCCATCACTTCCAAATCTATTGATGACTTTGAGCAACGTTATGGCTATAGGGATGACTCGCTTATTTCAACTGAGCCTTACAACGAATGGGTGATTGAAGATGATGCACTCTCTCAAGATCTGACCCCTGCCGGAATTAGATTTGTCCCCCGCGTGGCACCATATGAATTAACTAAGATCAGATTATTTAATGGAAATCATTCAACTCTTGCCTACATCAGCCAACTGTGCGGCATCGAGTATGTCCATGAGGCAATCATCGATTCAGCGATTGCGCCCTTCGTTAGTCGTTTGCAAGAAGAAGAACTTGGACTTTCGTTCAAGCCCCCGCACGATATTGCCCTCAAGGAATACGCCCGCACTGTGCGAAAACGTGTAAGCAATCCGACTCTTCTGCACCGAGCTGAGCAAATTGCTATGGATGGATCACAAAAATTGCCACAAAGGCTTTTTTCTCCAGCAAACGACTTGTTGCAACTAGGACTTCCCACTCAGCGGATTTCCATGGCGATTGCTGCCTGGGTGCACTTTCTTGCAACCAAGGATCAAGTAAATGATCCATTAGCTGACCAATTGCAACCCCTTGCTCGACTGAGCGAGCCAATGAGTGCGGTCAGCCAGACGTTGGGATTTGCTCAACTTGCAACGAAAGTTAATCCGGCGCTTTTCCCAATGATTGCTGCATGGCTTGAAAAACTACGCTCGACGCCGATCAAAGAAGTCTTAATAGAACTAGAGCGTGGATCCGTATAAACGCGAGAGATTGAATTCGTGCTGCCCATTGATCTCGGCTTTTGTTAGCTCGCCATTTGCCACTCTAATGATTTCATCATAAATCAAAGCCCCCACTTCCTCTAACGTTTGGAGCCCATCAGCAATTGTTCCGGCGTTGAGATCAATGAGATCGGTTAATACATTTCCCATTTCGCTATTGGTCGCGACTTTAATTGTGGGAATAACTGCAGATCCCGTTGGTGTTCCGCGCCCTGTTGTAAAAACTGTGATGTTTACACCGGCTGCTGCAAATCCCGAAAGTTGTTCTATGTCGTGCCCGGGCGTATCCATAAAGTAAAGGCCCGGAGTGGGAGCAACATCAGCAAATTCAAGAACTCCAGTAAATTGCGCGCTGCCGGCTTTTTTAGCCGCGCCTAAGGATTTTTCCTCTAACGTAGAAAGTCCGCCCTCAATATTGCCTCGAGAAGGTTGCGCTCCACGAATGTCAATACCTTCGTAAGAGATTGACTTCTCATAGCGTGCAACCACATCAATGATTTGCTGTGCAACAGTGGGATTAATTGCTCGAGCTGCCAATAAATGTTCAGAGCCTAATATCTCCATGGTTTCCGCCAAAATTGATGTTGCTCCCTGGGCTACCAGTTGATCACTGGCAATACCCAGCGCTGGATTGGCGGTGATGCCTGAATATGCATCAGATCCCCCACATTCAAGACCTAAAACAATCGCACTCATCGGCGCAATATCGCGTTTCTCTTTCACTGACTGTCCAACAAGCTTGGTGGCAATTTCGATAGCTCGGCTTCGTAAATTGCTCATGGAACCTTCGTGCTTCAGGGAAAGCACATGTAGTGGCACCGAACCTTGCGTGCGAGACCTCTCAACAATCTCATTTTCAATCTGCGTGCCAATCATCAACACAATTGTTGCAAAATTATTAGGGTTATTTCCTATTCCAGATAAAACTTTAGAGATACGTTCAAAATCTGAATCCACTTCTCCAGCCCAGTCATGACTTACCGCAACTGCGCCAGTGACAAGATCCTCGACTTCACGTGAAACATTGCTGAGGACTTGGTGGAGGGGCAGGAGCAAAACATGATTTCGAAACCCCCATCGCCCATCCGCGCGAGCAAATGCCCTCAGTTCTTTCATTAGACGCTTCGAACCAGTCGAGGGGCAACAATCTCGCCAGAGGAATTCGCCTCACTTTTGGTTTGCTCACCGCGAGCAACTGTGGAGATCTTTGCTGCTATCTCTTGATGTGATGCGTCATGTGATAGGTCAAACTCTTGCGAAAATGCTAAGTGAAGTTCGCTGTCACTGGCGATGTTGATGACGGGAATCAGTGGAAAGCCAGTGGGTGGTTGCATGGAATCTGTAAATGAAACTATGAGGTGAACCTTCGCTGACATCAGAGCCGAGAAACCTTCTGAAGATTCGACAGTATGGAGGCCTTCGGCTTGCAAAAAAGCTACAAGTTCACCTGCATTACCTTGACTGGAAATTCCCACAACAATTGGATCCTCAGCATGGCGAGGCTCTGGGAACCTACTTGCAAGTGAATTTGCCGCGACCACTCCTTTCGAAACCGCATCATCGACGCCTGCGCTTTCTTGAATCACAAGGTATTTTGTTGCTGGATTTCTAGTAACAATCTTTTCAGCGAGTTCGTTTCCTTGGATGGTTTCACACCCAAGCGCGACCACTAACACTGAGGCAACATTGGGATGAGATGCCAAGTCAATAAAGAAATTATCAATCCCAGCTACATCGACCCCGATAATTGCGCAACCATGCTGGTGAGCAAAGGTGACTCCTCCAACTTCTTGTGCAATGCGACGAGAGACATGAGTCGAGCAAACGACGGATGGCAATATCAATTGATGGCTTCGAATGCCTGCTTTCATGCCTGTTCCGTCGAGAGCCGATCGCCTAAAACATTATGTGTGTGAACGTGAGCGCCTTTGGCAATATCCGTCGTGGCATGACCCATCCGTTCGCCATATTTAATAATGCCGGCACCTTTTTCTATAAAGCGCGTCGCGATTTTATGTCCGCGAGGGATTGCACCAACGGCAATAATTTCGTGGTCATCTTGTGAAATAACGTGTCCCACAACTACATCGCCCAAACACACTGCGATGTTGTCATCTGCATGGAGAAAAAGAACTTCTCTCATCTAGTGGGAGTGGCGAGGAACTGCACTGCCTGAGCCGCCTACCAAGAAATCAAGATCAGCACCGTTGTTAGCTTGCATCACGTGATCCACATAAATCTTGGCCCATCCACGGGTTGGTCCGCCAGTTGGCGCCTTCCACTTTGCTTTGCGCTGCGCTAAGACTTCTGGTGAAACAAGTAGGTCGAGGCGGCGATTTTCAACGTCGAGTTCAATCTCGTCACCCGTCTCAACAAGTGCCAGTGGGCCACCGATTGCAGATTCGGGGGCCACGTGCAAGACAACAGTTCCGAATGCCGTACCACTCATGCGAGCATCTGAAATACGAATCATGTCAAATACGCCTTGTGCTAACAATTTAGTTGGCATAGATACGTTGCCGACTTCAGGAAACCCTGGATACCCCTTAGGGCCAGAATGTTGCAACACGATAATGTCATCTTTTTCGACTTTCATATTCATGTCATCGGCTGCAATGTTGTATTCCTCAACGGTGCTAAATACGAGCGCTTTCCCACGATGCTTAAGAAGGTGTGGTGAAGCTGCCGAAATCTTCAAGACGGCTCCATCTGGAGCTAGAGATCCACGTAAGACAACAGTTCCGGATCCAGCACTTTGAAACGGTTCGGCAACAGTGGTGATGACATCTTCATTCCAATTTTTCGCCTTAGCAATATTCTCAGCCACAGTTTTTCCAGTAACGGTGATGTGGTCGCGATGGATCAAATTACCGAGTTCTGCCATCACAACTGGAATTCCACCAGCGTAGAAGAAATCCTCCATCAAGTACTTGCCCGATGGCATCAAATTAACAACTACTGGTACGTCACGTGCCAGGGAATCGAAATCAGCTAGGTCAAGTTTTACGCCTACACGGCCTGCCAGTGCTAATAAGTGGACTACGGCGTTGGTGGATCCACCCACTGCCGCGTTCACTCTGATCGCATTTTCAAATGCATGACGGTTAAGAATTTTGGAAAGTTTTAGATCTTCCTTCACCATCTCGACAATCCGACGTCCAGCTATTTGAGCCATTGCATAGCGACGAGAATCAACTGCAGGGATTGCCGCACTTCCAGGCAATTGCATACCAAGTGCCTCTGTCACAGATGCCATGGTTGATGCCGTACCCATGGTCATACAGTGTCCAGCACTTCTTGCCATGCAAGTTTCGGCTTCAGTAAATTCTTCCTCTGTCATCGTGCCAGCACGAACTTCATCTGCAAACTTCCACACATCTGTTCCGGAACCAATATCTTTACCACGGAATTTTCCGTTGAGCATTGGTCCACCAGTCATCATGAGCGTTGGAATATCAACACTCGCGGCACCCATCAACATACCTGGCGTTGTCTTATCGCAACCTGCCAACAAAATCACACCATCCATAGGATTTGCGCGAATTGATTCTTCAACTTCCATGGCCAGCAAGTTGCGATACAGCATTGTTGTTGGGCGCATGATTGGTTCGCCCAGTGACATGGCAGGGAATGCCAGTGGGAACCCGCCCGCTTCCCAGACTCCACGCTTTATTGATTCTGCAACTTTATTGAGGTGTGCATTGCATGGCGTGAACTCAGACCAAGTAGAACCAATACCAATAACTGGCCGACCATCAAAGAGATCGGGAGCAAAACCTTGATTGCGCATCCACGAACGGTGAATAAATCCATTTTTGCCCGTGTCTGCAAACCACTCAGAACTACGACGCTTACCCTTGTTCTTATCTTCGCTCATGTTGGGATCCTACTTTCTGGTCGTCTGATTTCCTAGTGTTTTCTGGTGGCCTTCTATTTACTTCCCTTGAGATCCGTCCACGATAATATTCTTTAGCGTTTTTCCGGATGCTAAGAGTTCTAGTTGAGATTGGATCAATTTTCGCGCTCGGGGCTCAAATGCTGATGTATTTCCGCCAACATGAGGGGCGATCAAGACCCCTTTTGCGCTCCACAATGGATGCCCAGCTGGCAGGGGTTCAGGATCTGTCACATCAAGGGCGGCCATAATCCGTCCAGAATTCAATTCGGCAACAAGGGCATCTGTATTCACGATTGGGCCGCGGGCAACGTTTACTAAAAGGGCGCCGTCTTTCATGAGTGCCAAACGCTTTGCATCAAAGAGATTACGACTTTCATCATTGAGCGGCAAAATTAAAATAACGACATCCAGTGTTGGAAGGTAAGAATCGAACTTGTCCATTGTGATCGAACCATCGCGGCCAGATTTAGAAAATCCAATTACTTCAACATCAAAGCCAGAAAGATTGCGAGCCACCGTTTGCCCAATGGAGCCAAAGCCAACTACCCCGATGCGCTTGTCGTTGATGGATTCATAACGCGCATGGGTCCATTCGCCCTTATCTTGCGAGCGCACAAAGGTTGGAAATCCCCGCAATGATGCAATCGTTAAGCCCACAGCTAACTCAGCCGTTGAGGCATCGTGGATTCCACGACCATTGCACAGAGTCATTCCAGGTCGCAAAAATTCCATTGCATCGTCATAACCAGCATTGGGCATATGCAGGTACCTAAGATTTGGCATCGCCCGACTGTGCTCAAGGGCGGGGCGACCTCCCATATAAGAAGGTACATAGAAAGTTATCGATGAAAGGTCCGCACTCTCAATGGGAGTATTGGCGGGTGAAAGCTTGGTTAATCCGGCAGGAACTTTTAAATCATCCCACTGAGTCCATACAACCTCGGTCATTACTTCGCTCCGGTTCCTAAGGTTCGGGTATGTATATCTAAGGCAATAACGCTGACTCTATTGGAGAGCGTGCCAACCTTATCGACGGTAATCGAAACTACATCATTTGCCTCGAGGGAAATATCCAATGGCGGAACAATTCCCGTCCCAGTCGAGAGGATGACTCCATCTGGAAAGATTTGACACCTAAATAGATAAGAAACCAAGTCGGCAAATGTGCGATGCAGGGCAGCCAAAGAAGTCTCTGCCTGCCAAATGATTTGAGTACCCCGCTCAATCTTTGCCTTGATTGCAAGGGCCTGAAGATCATCTATCTCCCAAATTGGAGTAATTGTGGGCCCAAGGGAGGCGGAGCCAACATAGATTTTTGCTTGCGATAAGTAGAGTGGATTTTCGCCTTCGATGGTGCGAGCTGTCACATCATTGCAAATAGTTAAGCCCACTACTTCTTGGAATCGATTGATCACAATTGCAACTTCTGGTTCTGGAACTGAAGCATGAGAATCTTCACGTATTCCAATGTCTACTCCTGTGCCGAGTGTTCGTCCCGCAGTGCCCTTAAAAAATAATTCTGGGCGATCTGCTTCATACACTCGCTGATACACATCTGGAACTCCGCTTTCTTCTTTGCGGGCATCTCGAGATCGCAAGTAAGTAACGCCCGCACCCCACACTTCAGTTTCGGGAGCAACTGGTGCGACAAGTTTTCCTTGAACGCTTGGACCTTGTTTTCCATCAATAAGTCCTTGAAGCTGAGAAACTGAAAGATGAAGCGCGTCGGTCAATGTTGTTATGCCGGGAATCGAAAAATAGCCAGCCTCGCCAGCAATCACTAAATGATGTGAACTCTCCGAGGACTCAATGACTGCCAGTGCTTTGCTCATTCGGGCATCCTAACTCTGGTCATGCCAAAAAGGAAAAGATAGACTTTCAAGACGATCATGGCCACCGAAAAATGGAAGATCTGGACCGCCAGAGATGCACGCCAATCCATCGTCATGCCCTCCGTTGATGACGATAAATACTCACGTGGAGTTCTAGGAATAATAGCGGGATCAGAAAAATATCCAGGAGCAGCCGTCCTCACATGCCAAGCAGCGATGCGCACTGGGATTGGCATGGTGCGCTATTGCGGTCCAAGTAGTGTGAAAGATCTTGTCCTTGCCTCGCGCCCAGAAGTTGTTACTGCGCAAGGCCAGGTCAATGCATGGCTTTTGGGATCAGGTATTGATAGCAATGATCTTGGATATTTTCGATCTCGCAAATTACGTAGTGCCATCGGAGAAGGCTTGCCAGTCATACTCGATGCGGGTGCAATCATTCGCGCTAGGAAAATCAATGGCCCTACGCTCATCACTCCTCATTACCGCGAATTACAACGATTGCTCTCTGAGCGTGGAATCAGCGTCACTGCAAGCGCAATCGAAGGCGCTCCAAAGAAATGGGCTTCCTATGCTGCTGAGGAGTTCGGTGTTACAGTCCTATTGAAAGGCAACGTCAGTGTTGTCTCATCTAAAGAGCGCCAGATTCAACTTCCTGCTTCAACTTCGTGGTTAGCAACAGCAGGAACCGGAGATGTTCTATCTGGAATCATCGGAGCACTTGTCGCAACACAAACTGTTGAGATAGAAAAGAATTCAGAAAAATTAGTGGCTATTGCAGCTACAGGTGCGTACATACATTCGCGAGCAGCAGCTATCGCAACTAAGTCAGGACCAATTGTCGCAATGGATGTTGTGCGTTTTATTTCGAAAGCAATTTCAGAAATTTTGTAAGCTCTAAATTTAAATATGGGGTATCCCTAGGTTATTCATTAGTTCTATTCTATACTAATTCTCTATCATGTGGAATGTGCCTAACTCAAGAGTTCTGCTCATCAACGATGACGCATTTGAACTTGCAACCCTGGCTTCTGCAATGCGATTGCACGGTGTCAACGTAGTTGGTGAAGCAAATAACTATTTGCTCGCCGAAAATTTATTCAAAACTCTTAAGCCCGATGTCGTGGTCATTGATGTTCAATTTAATACTCATGGCGGAGTTCCATTCGCGATCAAGCTTCGCAAAGTTAACCCACTCGTCGGATTAGTTTTGACTACCGCGTGCCCAGACCTTCGCCTCCTTGGCCTCGAAGAAAAAGACATTCCGATGGGAACCCAGATTGTGCTCAAGCGCTCAGTAGGAGACATTGACATCATTCGCGATGCCATTCCAGATTCGATTAAGGCAATCAAGGCAAAAGAGAAAATGGCTTGGATGAACGAGCACTCGTCGTTGCACGAGAATTCTTTTATCTCTATTTTGCATGACCTGACTGATATTCAAATCGAAACTCTCAGACTTTTATCTTTAGGCCTGAGCAATGGTGAAATTGGTCGGACGCGATTTGTCAGTGAAAAATCTGTAGAGCAGATCGTGGCCCGAATTGCTCAACATCTGGGAATTACTCCCGACCGCAAACATAACTTGCGCGTTTTAATCGCTGGGCAATACTTTAAATGGATAGGCGCGCCCCGTCACTAGCTCTTAGCAACTTCTTTCTCAATCTCATCAGGTATCTTCACCACCATGGATATTGTGGCCATTCGCAGTCAATGGGTTTCTATTCTTGATCGACTCGAGCGGAAAGATCACATTGCTTGGCTGGCATTTTTTGATGCCCGGCTTGTCAGCATCGATCGAAATACGCTCTCCTTGGATTATTCTGATTCACAAAAGTTTGCGACGAGCCATCAATTCACTGCCTCTCGACAAAAGCACACTGCGCTCCTTGAGGAAGCAATCTTCGAAGTACTGGGGACCAAACTAACGATTGCGCAAGATTCATGAAAAGAATTCTCCTTCTAATTTCTATTGCATCCCTCGCGCTGACCTGCGTAGATTTTCTCCCTGCGCAAGCTGCAGCCACATCTATCACGCTCTCTGTCAAACAAACACCGAGCACCGGCGAACCAATAGTTTCTCTCTATGGGCAAATTAAGCCTGCCAAAGGCCTGGTAAAAATATCGATACAGGTGGAGTTGGACGGCAAGTGGCAGAACACTTCATTGACTGCAAAAACTGCCTCCAGCGGAACTTGGCGGATAGAAAGTATCGCCACTGCCCTAGATTCAACTGTGAAGTACCGCGCGAGAATGCGCAATGGAAGCGCAACCATCTATTCAACGCCAAGCACCATTACTGTGCAGCAATCTCCGGAAATTAGCAGCGCTGATCCCGCGACGCTCATCGAGCTCTCTGGGCCTGGCGGTCGAATACATGGAGTAGATATCAGTCGTTGGCAACATCCCAACGGTGCGGCAATAGATTTCACAAAGATGTACTCCGCGGGAGTGCGCTTTGTAATGATCAAAGCATCCGATACGAGAGATCTCTCAGATGCACAGGCACTTACCTACGTGATTGCAGATCACAATGCTGCGCAAGCTGCTGGTATTTACACTGGGTTTTATCATTACGCCACTTTGCCAGATTCCACTGATGCCGCCGTGATAGTGAAAGATGCACAGGCACAGGCGCAAAAAGTAATTTGGAGATTAGCTAGCTTGGGCGGATATACCAATCGGGACCTCTCCTACGCCCTGGACCTAGAGAATAATTGTGTTCGACCCTCTTCAAATGGTGGCTGTAGTAAGAGCGCTTCACGTAATGCGGTCACCTTATGGGCAACGACTTGGCTTGCAGCAGTTGCAGAAAAAACGGGACGACTCCCAATCTTGTATTCGTATCCCAGATTTCTTGAAAGCTCGATGATTCGAAGTGCAGAACTCTTAAAGTATCCACTGTGGCTCGCTCACTACGCCATCAACCCCGCTGACCCGTTGGCTCAACCTGGTCAGAAAAATGGTGGTTGCTTTGTACATTCATGGACAACTGCCAATTGTTCTTCCCTGTGGATGATGTGGCAATACTCATCGTGCGGCATCGCTAAAAAGTATGGCGTGCCAGGTTCTCGACTCGATCTCAATGTTTTCCGAGGCACACCAAACATGTTCCTCGATTTAGTTAAGGGCACTTGGACTCCTGAGATTGCCGATCAGATGCCCACGCAAGAAGCAAGTGCAATCGTAATTAATTCAATGGTGGCAACGACAACGCTGAAGCCTGTCATTTTTAATGTGAGCGTTACTCGCCCTACCGGTAATCCGGTTGTAACTGGCACAGTGAAATATGTTGCAGACAAAGAATCACAACTGCCATTAACTCCAGTGCAAACTGCAGTACGTGCATCTAGCGGCAATTGGGTGCTCACAGTTCGCGGGATTCCTGCCGGCAGTTGGCCTGGCAAAGTTAACTTCATCGATATTTCCGGAACTCACGCGCCAACCTCAATTCCAGTGGTTATAACAGTAACTCAAGGAGCAACACCAACACCTACCGCTACTCCAACTTCCAAACCTTCGGTAACTCCAGCGCCAGCGGTGGATACTTGTAAAAATCAAATAATCAACTAACGCCGAGACTTCTCCTCACGCGCAACCAGCTATTACTCCGCTACTACAATGGTGTTGGGGGAAGGAGTTAACCGTGTCATACATAGGGGCTCTAGACCAAGGTACAAGTAGTACTCGCTTTATGATTTTTGATCACTCTGGAAACCTGGTTGGGCAACATCAACGTGAACACCGCCAAATCCTTCCCTCTCCTGGTTGGGTCGAGCATGATCCTCAAGAGATTTGGGAGCGAACGCAAGAAGTAATTACCCAAGCACTTGAAGACGCGGGTATTTCGGGGTCAGATCTTTTAGCAATCGGAATCACAAACCAAAGGGAAACAGTTGTCGCTTGGGATATCAGCACTGGTAAGCCCCTGGCTAATGCAATCGTATGGCAAGATGTCAGAACGGCTGGATACCTATCCAGCCTTTCACCGGATTCAGTCAAGATTGTTGAAGATCACACGGGTCTTCGTGTTGCTCCCTACTTCTCGGCCAGCAAGATGAACTGGCTAATAAAAAATAGCACTGACGTTCAGAAGGCAATAGCCGCTGGCAGCGCCCGTTTTGGAACCATTGATTCGTGGCTGTTGTGGAATCTCACTGGCAAGCACTTCACTGACGTGTCTAATGCGAGCAGAACGCTTTTGATGAATCTGGAGACTCTTGAGTGGGATGAAGAACTCCTCACACTCTTTGAGATTCCACGATTCATGCTTCCAGAGATTCGATCATCATCGGAAGTTTATGCAACCACTTTCTTGCATGGTCCATTTTTAGGCGCTGTTCGCGTTTGCGCACTGTTAGGAGATCAGCAAGCTGCGATGGTGGGGCAAACTTGCTTTGAGCGAGGTGAATTTAAAACCACCTACGGAACTGGCAACTTTGCATTACTTAATACCGGAAACGACATTGTGCGATCCCGAACTGGCTTGCTTACAACCGTCTTATATAAATTTGGAGACCAGCCCGTGAAATACGCACTCGAAGGTTCTGTAGCTGTAACGGGTTCTGCGATCCAATGGCTCCGTGACCAATTGGGCATCATCTCCGCAGCTAGCGAAATTGAAGCACTGGCATCGAACGTGAGTGATACTGGCGGAGTTTATTTCGTTCCAGCATTTTCTGGCTTATTTGCGCCTCACTGGAGGAGTGATGCACGCGGGGCGATCGTCGGTCTTACCCGTGCAACTACCAAGGCACATCTTGCACGTGCAGCACTTGAGGCGATTTGTTATCAAACCAAGGAAATCATCGATGCGATGTTAGGTGAAAGTTTGATCTCACCGAAAGAAATGCGAGTCGATGGAGCAATTACTGGCAACGAACTCTGCATGCAAATTCAATCTGACATTATGGGAATAACAATTACTCGTCCACACTTCGTTGAAACTACCGCCCTAGGTGCTGCCTACGCGGCTGGATTAGCAGTCGGATTTTGGTCATCTACTGATGAACTACGAAAAATGTGGCAGGTCTCTCGCCAATGGACGCCAGCAACATCTGCGCAATCGCGTGAACTCGGCTTTTCGCAATGGAGGAAAGCAGTAGATCGCACACTCGGCTGGGTAGAGTAAGCACACTATGTCGCATGGACCTGCAAGAAAGACTCTTCAAGCTGGAGTTACTCGAAACGATCGTCTCATGTCAGATGGTCGGACGATTCGCTACTACGACACAGAAGTTATTCCTCGTACTGCACAAGATCAGCGACCACAGGAAGATCAGCCGGAGATCGGTGAGCTCCGTCTAGATTCATTGCTCAATGAATGGGTTGCTATGGCCCCTCACCGCCAATCTCGAATCTTCTTGCCGCCCAAGGAATTATGTCCATTGTGTCCCACGGTAGGAGATTTACTTACCGAAGTTCCTGAGAGGACATATAACGTTGTAGTTTTCGATAACCGCTCCCCTTCGTTGCGACCGCCTGATCAAGACTGGGTTTTGCCCAAACTCCTAGGTCCTTCAACAGCAACCGCCACCGCAGCTGGAAAATGTGAAGTCGTGTGCTTCACGCAAGAACATGGTAAATCTTTTGCAGATCTCTCCCCTGCACAAGTACGCACTGTTTTGGAAGCTTGGCGCGATCGAACGAGTGAATTGTCACAATTGCCATACATCGAACATATTTTTCCCTTTGAAAATCGCGGTGAAGAAATTGGTGTCACCCTGGCTCATCCCCATGGACAAATTTATGCCTATTCGTTTCTACCTCCTCGCGTTGCACGAATGCTGGAAGCTGCACGCAACCATAAAGAGTTAACTGGTCGAGTACTTTATGATGATGTTGTCGCCCGTGAGATCAACGAAAAAGTTCGCATAGTTGCCCAAAATCAACATTGGATTGCATTTGTGCCATTTGCCTCTCGCTACCCCTTCGAGATCCATGTGGCACCGCGTACAGCAGTTGCCGATCTCAGCGAGCTTTCCTTAGAAGCATGCGATGCGTTTCCAGAAATTGCTCTAGAAGTCCTCAAACGTTTGGATGGCGTTTTCGCTATTCCTATGGCGTATATCGCTGCATGGCACCAAGCACCTATTCGTGAAGATCGTGATCTGCTGCGACTTCATTGGCAAATTACCAGTGTCCGACGTGCCCCTGGAAAATTGAAATACCTTGCCGGTTCTGAATCTGCAATGGGTGCATTCATCATGGACATGTATCCCGAGCAATCTGCCCAGCAGCTTCGAAACGTAGTCCTAGGAAAATAATGCGAATTCTTGTAACAGGTGGCGCAGGCTACATCGGCGCGACTGCAGTAGACATACTTCTCACCCAAGGATTCGACGTTACCGTCTTAGATGACTGCAGTACAGGGCATGCTGATTCAGTTCCATCGCAAGCACGATTTATCGAAGGTTCGCTCCTAGATGCTCACACTGTGCGTGAGGCGCTGACCGGAGCATCGGCAGTTTTGCATTTTGCCGGAAAGTCGTTGGTAGGCGAATCAGTAGTCAAGCCAGATCTTTACCATGAAGTAAACGTCCATGGCACACGAATTTTGTTAGAGGAGATGCGCACTGCCGCAATTCAAAGGATTGTTTTTTCATCCTCGGCTGCCACCTATGGTGAGCCAGTCACAACTCCCATTCTTGAAAGCGCTGCGACTTCGCCTACTAATCCCTACGGTGAGACAAAACTCGCAGTCGATAACATTCTTACCCAAGAGGGGCAATTGCATGGACTTGGTGCGATTAGCTTGAGATATTTCAACGTTGCGGGTGCCCATAAATCGCAACGAGGCTGGTTACCCGAACGGCACGATACCGAGACGCATCTCATCCCCAACGTTCTACGCAGTACCCCTGATAAGCCAGTAAAGATTTTTGGGACAGATTGGTCCACTGTAGATGGGACCTGCATTCGCGATTATGTCCATGTGGTGGATTTGATTGATGCCCACATCAGCGCACTGCAAAAGATTCAGTTGGGTAGTCACGAAGTAATAAACCTCGGAAGTGGACGCGGATATTCAGTCAGAGAAGTCTTATCAGCTGCAAGCTCGGCCTTGGGTCATCAGATCCCTGCTCAGGATTCATCTCGTCGTAGTGGTGATCCCGCGGTCCTTCTTGCAGATATTAAGAAGGCATCAACTTATTTAGGTTGGACGCCGACTCGGGATCTCTTGGCGATGGTGACTGACACAGCAGCAAGTTTTCAGCTCTCATGACAATCAGCGCCAAATTCCACGAACTTTTTGGCGCTGCACCTGAAGTCATCGCAGCAGCACCGGGTCGCGTCAACCTTATTGGCGAACACGTAGATTTCAGTGATGGGTTTGTTTTGCCTTTTGCGATTGCAGATCGCACAACTGCAGCGATCAGCAAGCGCAGCGATCGCATTATTCGCGTTGCTTCAATTCAAAGGCGGTGCGAGATTTTCACAAGCACCTTGGATGAGTTTGCGCCAATGAAAAAAGGTAAGTGGGAGCGCTACCTCCTTGGTGTGCTCTGGGCGATGGAAATAACTCAAGGCGTTGATCTTCTTATAGACGGACATGTACCAGTGGGCGCAGGGCTTTCATCCTCTGCAGCGCTTGAATGCAGCATTGCTGTTGCAATTAATGACCTTTTTGATTGTGGGCACTCCATCGAGCAACTGGCACGCATTGCACAACGTGCAGAAAATGCTTACGTTGGAATGCCATGCGGAATCATGGATCAATCAGTCTCACTGATGGCTCGTGAAGGTTCTGCGCTTCTCCTGGACTGTCGCGATTTATCTACTCGACACATCCCATTTGATGTAGCCAGCCACGGCCTAGAACTTTTAATTATTGATACTCAAGTCCACCATGCCCTGGTAGATGGAGGCTATGCCGAACGGCGAGGCGATTGCGAGAAAGTCTCTGCAATTATGGGCGTTAAAGCGCTGCGCGATCTCACCATGTCCGAACTCCAGTCACGCAAAAGTGAAATCACACCAACACAATTCCTGCGAGCTCGACATGGAGTCAGCGAAATGGAGAGAGTGCGTGCTGGCGTAGATGCGCTAGAGCGCAACGATTTCGATACATTCGGCGAGCTGATTAACCAAACTCATACATCTTTGCGCGATGACTACACCGTTTCTTGTCCAGAGTTAGACCTTAGCGTTGAAACAGCGCAAAGCTTGGGCGCACTCGGTGCGCGAATGATTGGTGGTGGATTTGGGGGAAGCGCAATTGCCATAGTGAAAGCTGATCATTCAAAAACTATTTCCGAAGCTATCGCTCAAGGGTTTGCAAATAAGAACTATAAAAAGCCACGATTTTTTACTTCCCTGCCCAGCACTGGGGCAAGAGTTATACGACAGGGATAACTTTAAGAACCTCTACTCCACCAATATCCCCCAGAATTGTTAACAAGTCGGTAGGGTCATTTCCAGGAATGGCCACGGTCACATCATCAAAGCCGCGTCCATCTTCACTTTTCATTACAACTAACCCTCTAATATCGCCACCAGCAAATCCAATTGCCGAAGCGACCGCTCCGAGTGAGCCAGGTCGGTCAGGAAGTGAGATTTGCAATCTAAAAAGCGCCATACCTCACCTTACCCTGACCGCGTGAACTTTCCCTTAAGACGTAGGGGCTGAACCGAGAGTTACTTTGAATGATTTTGAAGTTCCAGATGGAAGATCAACGACAACCGTAACGATCGCACCTGGAACGTAGGATCGAATTCGCACGATCGCCGAAATTTGATCTGGGATTTTAAATCCGTCTATGGAGCGGATGACAGATCCGGCTGGAATCCCAGCTTTATCTGCACCTTCACCTGGGCTCAATCGTGCAATCATCGCACCGGTCCCGGTGTAAGCGGTATCGAAAAAGACACCAAGTACAGGTCTTGTCGATGTATGTGTTGGAGTATCGATAATGTCAGTTGCAATTCTTTTGGCTTGATTTATAGGAATAGAAAATCCAAGTCCAATACTTCCGCTAGCGCCCCCCGAAGTCAGAGTTGCGATCGCGGAATTGACTCCGATGATGCGACCTTGTGAATCAAGTAACGCTCCGCCGGAATTTCCTGGGTTAATTGCAGCATCAGTTTGAATTGCGTCAATGTAGGACTCCGAGCCTGCATTGCCAGTTGTGACGGGACGATTGAGCGCAGAAATAATTCCACTTGTAACAGTACTTGCCAGCCCAAGAGGTGAGCCAATTGCAACAACTGGATCGCCAATGCTTATCTTTGATGAATCACCAAATGCGATGACCGGTAAGTTTCCTTTTTGTATTTGTACAACAGCCAAATCATAAACGGAATCGCGGCCAACAATTGTGGCAGGTGTGGTCTCACCATTTGCAAACTCGACCGTAATTGTTCCGCTGGTTGCTACGGATTCAACTACGTGATTATTAGTCAAGATATAACTTGAAGTCGCATTTGTGCGAATGATTGAACCAGATCCAGTTCCACTTCCGGTGGATGCAACTACATTAATAGAAACCACACTCGGAGTGACCGCCGCAGCGATGGATTTAACGCTCATAGTTCCGGAGCCAAGATCAATGAGGGTGCGCGTTTTGGCACACGTACCATCGGATGAGAGATACATCGCTTGAGTGCGATTATCGACGCAGGCTTTAACCGCTCCAGTTGTCGGGGAGAGGGCGGTGGCAATACCGCCCACCACTGATGCTCCAAGAATAAAACCAACGGCAAGTTTTGCTGTTGTCGATCTCATTGTCATCGTCATTAATCTCAACACCCTTCAAATAGAACACGTTAGAAGTGGAGCATCCATCTGTAATCTGAGCAACTCCTCAGAAATTTCCTAAATTCGAGTGAAAACTTAGGCCTGAACTACCCAATCCCCGTTAATTGCCACTTTGACCGTGGACAGTGGCGTGTTGGATGGTCCGCCTAAAACAGCTGCAGCGTTAAATGGATCGTATGCTGCGCCGTGGCATGGACAGACCAAGGCTTTATCAGAGGCTGAATATGACACCGTGCATCCTTGATGTGTACAAATTTCAGAATAAGCAAAAACTCCATTTTTGGTACGGAAAACAATCGCTGGGCCACCATCGCTGGAAGTAAATTCAAAGGTCTTACCCACAGGCAAATCAACCAACTTCACAATCTGATTGCCACCTGATGCCGTAGCGCTCACCTTTTTCTTCTGCAAGCCACGCCCAAGCACAGAAGCCAACGCCCCAGCTACGGCAAGAGTGCCGATACGAATTGCTCCGCGCCGATCGAAGGAAACATCAACGCTTCTGCGTTTACCAAGCAAAGTTAAGAAGTATGAAAGCCAGAGCACTGCATAGGCGGTATCGCTGCCTAAGAAGTATGGCTTTACATGCCATGTTGCAGTAATCCATAAGCCCAAAGACATCGTGAAACCAACGAAGGCAATGAAAGTCGGAGCGACCCAGAATAGAGTCGCAAAACCAATCGCAAATTCAGCGATCATCACAATAATCCCAACGGCGGTTGAGCGTTCAATCATGTGGCGAAAGAGAAACCCTAATGGTGATGAGGTTGAGTACCCAGTAAGTTGCTTGCTGATTGAGGTAGCGCCAATTTTCCCTAAGAAATCAGGATCGGTCGCCTTATCCCATCCGCCATAAATCCATGTGATTCCCAGCCAAAAACGAATAACTCGAACGGCCGGGGACTGATTTTTCCACGAAGAAACAATTGAACGAATTGTTGTGCGCATTTTTGACATAGGTAAAATTCTAAAGTACGAACCTGAGAATTGCTCCCTGACTTGGACTCGAACCAAGAACCTGCCGGTTAACAGCCGGCTGCTCTGCCAATTGAGCTATCAGGGACTACTGCAGTGAGGCAGGCGCAAACTCTAGCGCAATCTCGGTATAGCTCTTGCACTCAGGCTTTAGATCTCGCCTATCGCCAGATCGTGAAGCGTTCGGCGGGCACTTTCTAAGGTCACTAAATCGGTAAAAAGGGCGATGTATTCCGCATCATTTGTGATGGGATTGAGTCGCTGAAGCGTTGATTTTAATTCTGCGATCGCACGGCTCATGGTCACTTCTCGCAATCGGGCGATAATACTTTCGACATATCGCGCCGATATTTCACCATCTTCACGAATTGGCTCTGCAGATAATTCGGCAATCAAGGAAGCCATATGTACATCTTCTATCTGGTCCATCCGAAGAGTCGAATCACCATGTGCATCTATGACTTCGCGCAACTGCTTGTACGCAGGATGGGTAAATGCCTCACTTTCAATTTCAATCCAACCTTGTGCGAGTTCTGGCATTTGTAGACGCGCTTTAAGTACCTCTCTTTCAAGAGCTAGGCGTGGTTCATTGGGGTTTGGTCGCCATTGAACATCGCCAGCGGGTTGGGTGAATTCTGTTGCAGCAACCGTGCGGACCCCTCGACCAACTACTGCAGAAACAATTTCGACTTCAACGCCCAACCATCCTGCTAGCAACCGTGTGTACTCGGGACGCAAGGACTTATCTCGAATTTGTGAAACGAGTGGAGCCGCTGCATTCAGTGCGTTTACGCGCCCCTCCGCTGAATCTAAATTGTGGAGATTAAGTTCTGTCCGAATTGCGAATTCAAATAAAGGCACGCGTCTGGCAATCAGGTCGCGAAGTGCGAGGTCGCCTTTTTGCTGGCGCAGGTCGCATGGGTCAAGGCCGTCGGGCTCTACGGCAACAAAAGTTTGAGTGACAAATTTCTGATCATCCGTGAAAGCACGAAGTGCTGCCTTCTGCCCTGCTGCATCTCCATCAAAAGTGAATATAACTTCTCCGCGAAAAGAGTCATCATCCATGAGGAGCCGTCGCAGAATCCGAATGTGATCTGCGCCGAAGGCAGTACCGCATGTTGCAACTGCCGTCGGAATTCCAGCCAGATGCGCAGCCATGACATCTGTGTAGCCCTCAACGATTACCGCTTGGCGCTTCTTTGCAATGTCTTTCTTTGCAAGATCTAAACCATAGAGAACTTGGCTTTTCTTATAAATCGGTGTCTCTGGGGTATTCAAGTATTTAGGTCCGTTATCAACTTCATCACTTGCTAATTTACGCGCACCGAATCCCACAACATCTCCAGAAATATCTCTAATAGGCCAGGTGAGGCGATTACGGAAACGATCAATGGGACCACGTTGGCCCATTTTTGAAAGTCCTGCGATTTCTAATTCTTCAATGCTAAAGCCCTGTGCACGCAAATGTTTCGTGAGTGCATCCCAGTCATCTGGCGCGTACCCCACACCAAAAACATGGCAGGCAGCTTTATCGAACCCACGTTTAGACAGTAGATCTCTACCAAATTGAGCACCAGCTGATTCGTTGAGCTGGCTCTGATAAAAGGTTGCAGCAGCAGCATTTGCTGCGATCAGTCGGGAGCGTTGACCCGGCGGTGTTGCCGTGCCGCCACTACCGCCTTCCTCGTAACGCAACGTATATCCAATGCGATCGGCAAGCCGTTCTACAGTTTCAGTAAAAGATAAGTGGTCCATCTTCATGACAAATGAAATTACATCCCCGCCTGTTTGGCAGCCAAAGCAATGAAAATATCCCTTGCTCGGTGTTACGTGGAATGATGGAGATTTTTCATCATGAAATGGGCATAAACCTTTTTTCTGTCCCCCACCTGCGTTCTTGAGTTGAACATAGTCGCCCACAATTTCATCGATAGGAGCGCGCTCTCGAATGTATGCAACGTCCTCATCCTTAATGCGCCCGCTCATACGCCCGAGTGTATCTGTGCGGTCAGACGCTCATGAAGCGCGTAGGCGCCAGGGTCAGTCAAGCTCGCAACTTGGTCGATCACAACACGCAGACGTTCTGCATTGGTGGTGGCGTAGTTCCAGTCCTCGAGAAAAATGGAATCCAAATTCTTAGGAGCCCTTGCAAGAATCATTTCTACAAGGTCAATGATGATCACACGCTGTTTTGCATAACGCTCTTGTGCATCCGGTGCGTTGATTAAATAGTGGCCCGCAATAGATTTCAGAAGCCCTACTTCGACTTTTTGGTCTCTGGGTACCTCAAGGTTTGCGCTGTATCGAACAAGTGGCTGGTCACCATGAACTCTGCGAGTTTCAACTTCAGCTGATAACACAAAGCGGCCAATCAATTGACTTGTCAGATCTTTCAAGCGGGCAAGGGCGCTATGGGTTCCGTCGTAATGTTGAGGCCAACAAGACAATTGCTGTAAACGCTTGAGCGCATCCTGTGCTTCAAGTTCGCTCACCGTCATTCCATAATCATTAATCATGACTGAATGTAAGACTGGCAAATCCCTCGAAAAGTTATTGACATCGATTTGATCAGCGACAAGACCATCTTCTAAATCGTGGACTGAGTACGAAACATCATCAGACCAATCCATGATTTGGGCTTCAATACAACGACGCCCATCTGGTGCACCAGTGCGCATCCAAGTAAAAATTTCGAGGTCATCGGCATAGACGCCGTATTTTCGTGGATTAATTGAATTGGACCACGGATACTTTGTTACCGCATCCAATGAAGCGCGCGAAAGGTTTAGCCCTACAGATTTTCCTTCCAAAGATATAGTTTTGGCCTCAAGACGAGTCAGCAGCCTAAAACTCTGAGCATTACCTTCAAATCCCCCGGCATCTCCAGAAATAGATGCAAGAGCATCCTCACCATTGTGACCAAAGGGAGGATGGCCAAGATCGTGAGCCAAACACGATGTATCAAGAAGATCTGGATCTGCCCCGAGCGAATCTCCAAGCTCGCGACCAATCTGCGCAACTTCTAGAGAATGAGCTAAGCGAGTGCGTTGAAAATCATTTTCCCACGGGACTGCAACTTGAGTTTTAGCACCGAGTCGACGTAGTGATGCAGAATGAATAACTCGCGCTCGATCTCGCATGAATTCCGTGCGCCCCGCGCGTTTTGCTGGCTCAAACACGAATCGTTCGAGATCGCTCTGGCTGTAATTACTCACGTCGCTAACCCTATTACTGGTTGAGATGATCGCTGACATGGATGCCACGGCGACCAAGGGTGATGTAGGCAAGGTAGGCGCCTGTCTCGCGAACTAAGTAATGAAGGCTTGGGTGAGCATTCGAGTTTGGTCCCGTAGTTACGGGTGAGCAAAAGGCAATAGTTCCAAGATCTTTAGCCATAGTTGTAGCACGAAGGCAATGGTATGGATCGGTAACGATGATCACTGTTTTCATACTTCGTTTTCGCATCTGTGCAACATAACTTTGTGTACTGACAAGAGTGTCGCGACCTTGGGAAATCGCAATAATCTTTGCCGCTGCAATCCCGTGGGCAATCAACCACTTCTTACTGGCTGCAGCCTCTGTAGTGCGATCTCCAGGAGCGCCGCCGCCAACAGTAAATATCATTGGTGCAAGTCCGATTGTAAAAATCCTTTTCGCTTCAACCAGCCGGGCCTCCAGCACTTCGCTGGGTCGACCATCGAACTGAGCAGCTCCCAGGACAACAATGACACCGGCAGTTGCTCTGTTTGGGCTATTTCCTGCTTTCCATGTCGAACCCAATAGAAAAAGTGAAATGACTACCACGATGAGAACAATGGAGCTAATAATTTTTCGAATTGCTTTTAATAAAAACATGTTATCCGCCTGAGAATGCGTCTTCTAGTTCGATGGTAGCCATTTCATCTGGATCTCGAAGCCAACCATCTGGAAGCGTTACTGGTCGACCGTGGCTCGTGCGTCCGCGGGGAGTATCACCAACGGCGATCGGATAAGGCTGATCTGATAACTGATTGAGAAATCCCCTAAATTCCTTCAGCGATGAGACCATCCCGAACTGCCTTCGCAATTCACTCGGAACACGAAATCCCTTGAGATACCAAGCCATGTGTTTGCGAAGATCTCGACATCCCCGTTCTTCGGATTCAAAATACTCCACCATTAATTCACCGTGGCGGTACATGATTTCTCGCACCTCAAAGAGCGTTGGAAGATGGCGAGAAGTATCGCCAGCAAAAGCCGCAACTAAATCAGTAAATAACCAAGGGCGCCCAAGGCACCCTCTTCCAACGACAACTCCTGCACAGCCCGTTTCTGCAACCATGCGAACTCCATCGTTACCACTCCAGATATCGCCATTTCCTAATACCGGAACTCCAGTTGGCTTGAGGTGATCTACTAAACGCGTTATTGCATTCCAATCAGATTTACCCTCATACATCTGCGCAGCAGTGCGTGCATGTAGAGCCACCCATGAAGCACCAAGATTTGCTGCAGACATCGCTGCTTCCAAATAAGTTTCGTGGTCGCTATCAATCCCGATTCGCATTTTAACGGTAACTGGCATCCGAAAAGGTTTTGCTGCCTCAATTGCTGCTGCGACAATTGAAGAGAAGAGTTTGCGCTTAAAAGGCAAAGCTGCTCCCCCGCCTTTTCGAGTCACTTTCGGAACTGGGCAGCCAAAATTCATATCAATATGATCCGCTAGGTTTTCTTTTCCAATCATCGTAACTGCAGCTTTCATCGCAGCGGCATCAACGCTGTAAAGCTGTACCGATCGAGGCCACTCACCTTTACCGGGCATCAACATCCGAAGGGTCTCTGGACGACGCTCTATTAGCGCTCTTGCAGTTACCATTTCCGAAACAAAGAGTCCGGCACCTTGTTCGCGGCAGAGCAAGCGAAATGGGGCATTAGTTATTCCGGCCATTGGTGCCAAAACAACTGGCGGATCAATGAAATGGTCGCCGCTTGCTAGCGGCAGAGTGAGGGCGTTTATGAGCCCAGAAGGCGCGGTGCGAGCCAGCCTTCAACCTGATCAAGTGCAATGCGCTCTTGTTGCATGGTGTCACGATCGCGAATCGTTACTGCGTGATCTTCTAAGGTGTCAAAATCAACTGTGATGCAAAAAGGCGTACCAATTTCATCTTGGCGACGGTAGCGACGGCCAATCGCACCAGCATCATCGAAATCGATATTCCAATTCTTGCGCAGTTGGATCGCAAGATCGCGTGCTTTAGGAGATAAATCAGCATTGCGTGATAGAGGCAGAACTGCTGCTTTTACTGGAGCAAGGCGATGATCCAACTTGAGCACTGCGCGCTTTTCCATCTCCCCCTTCGAATTAGGGGCTTCATCTTCGCTAAATGCATCCATCAAAAATGTAAGCGTGCAGCGATCAACACCGGCTGCTGGCTCAATGACATATGGTGTCCAACGTTCATTCTTTTCTTGATCAAACCAGGATAAATCTTTTCCCGATGCAGCAGAGTGCGCCTTGAGATCGAAATCTGTGCGGTTAGCGATGCCTTCGAGCTCTCCCCACTCGGTGCCAGCAAACTCAAATTTATATTCGATATCTGCGGTGCGCTTTGAATAGTGAGAAAGTTTTTCTTTGGGGTGATCGAAAATGCGAAGACGCTCAGGATTGATGCCTAGGTCTTTATACCAAGCAAGGCGCGTATCGATCCAGTATTGGTGCCAGTCTTCATCTGTCCCAGGGACAACGAAAAACTCCATCTCCATCTGCTCGAACTCGCGAGTGCGGAAAATAAAGTTTCCAGGGGTAATTTCATTTCGGAATGATTTACCAATCTGACCGATACCAAATGGTGGTTTTTTACGTGAAGTAGTCGCTACGTTGTCAAAGTTAATAAAAATCCCTTGAGCAGTTTCTGGTCGCAAATATGCAAGTCCAGATTCATCTTCCACTGGTCCTAGGTATGTCTTGAGTAAACCAGAGAATTGTTTTGGGGTGGTGAATTGACCTTTGTTGCCACATGCGGGGCAATTGACTTCAGATAAAGATTCTGGCTTGCGCTTATTCTTAGTTTCAAACGCTTCTTCTAAATGATCTGCGCGATAGCGCTTATGACAAGCGGTGCACTCGGTTAACGGGTCAGAAAAAGTGGCAACGTGCCCTGATGCTTCCCATACTTCCCGCGCCAAAATGACACATGAATCGATGCCGACAATGTCATCGCGCCCAGTAACCATGGACTTCCACCATTGGCGCTTCACATTATTTTTTAGCTCAACACCCAATGGACCGTAATCCCATGAAGCACGAAGGCCGCCATAAATATCACTGGAGGGATAGACAAAGCCACGGCGTTTAGCCAAGCTGACAATATTTTCTAGGCGATCAGTGGCCACTTAATTCTCCATCCGGCTGGCTGTCGGCGGTAGGCAACCTGTGTTGCAACCATTGCTAACTTTACCCTTGTCTTTACTCGTTACTGTCGCTTTCATAAGCACCTGGCTCATCAATTGCTTGCGCCAAAACTGGGATTGCCTCCATCTTGACCCTGGTTGAACTCAGCGCTCGGCGATAAGAACCAACATTGCGCCATTTGGTCATCAATACCCAAAGTGTGGGGTCGTCGAGATTGCGTCCAACTTCTCCATCTATATAGCCCTCACAATCGGCCAAGGCGCCATGGGCTTGCTCGATCTGCCCAGCAAATTGATCAGCTGTTGCTAAAGAAATAGTGAAACGGGCGATTGCAAGCATGAGGTGAGCCTAGTGCGCGCTGGGCCATAATGATAATGACAATCATTTTCAAAGTAGATAGAGTGCGGAAATGAACATCGCGATCGCTCTAGCCGCCATCACCGCTATTGCAACAACTGCCGGTGGCTACTTAGCAATTCGTTCACGTGACCGGCTCCACCTAGTTCTTGGTTTATCAGCCGGACTATTACTGGGATTGGTGGGATTCGATCTCCTTCCAGAAGTTTTTGCACTCAATACCAATACTTTCGCAAGTGTTCGCGTTGTATCGATCGCATTTGTTCTTGGGTTTTTATCTTTGCACGTTGCAGAACAGATTTTTGGTTCGCACGAACCAGCAGAATCTGATTTCGGCCACGACCACGACCATCACGTAAATGTTGCCGGAACCCTGGGCGCCATCGCCATGGGAGGCCATGTTTTTCTCGACGGCGTTGCACTAGGGCTAGCTTTTAAGGTAAGCCATGCGCTGGGATTCGCAGTCTTTGTCGCAATACTTTCTCACGCATTTAGCGATGGCCTCAATACTGTTTCACTTTTAATTAAGAGCGGTCATTGGACCAAAAGTGGCACAGCATTGTTAGGACTCGACGCTGCGATGCGCATCGGTGGTGCGGCAATTGGAACGTACATTGTTATTAGCAATCCAATTGTGGGTATTTATCTAGCAACTTTTTCTGGCTTCCTCATCTATCTTGCTACCTCACACATTTTGCCTGAAGCCCATTCGCGCCATCCATCGCGGTTAACGCTAATGGCAACCATTGTCGGTGTGCTTGCAATGTGGCTGATAGTTGCCAATATATGAGCAGATCTAATCCAAGAGTCCTGAGCACTCTAGAGCGCGTTGGCGGTTTTGCTAGCGCCCAAGAAGTTCATAAACTCATGCAACGTGAAGGTGAACGCATTGGACTAACGACTGTTTATCGCTCATTGCAAAGCTTGTTGGGCGAAAAGATCGTCGATGTACTGCGGCGCGAAGATGGAGAAGCCATTTATCGCCTCTGCGGAGATACCCATCATCATCACTTAGTCTGCAAAAACTGCGGCATCACGGTGGAGATCGAAGGTGGTGCGATTGAGAAGTGGGCTAAGAGCGTGGCTCAAGAGCAAGGTTTTCGCGATGTCGGCCACACCGCTGAACTATTTGGTACCTGCGCTGACTGCTAAGCCTTGCCAAATCGGCGATCGCGGTGTGAATATTCTTCGATAGCTTTCCAGAGCGTTGTTCGATCAACATCTGGCCACAAAACATCCATAAAAACAAATTCTGCATAAACACTCTGCCACGGAAGAAAATTACTGGTGCGAAGCTCCCCGGATGAGCGCAGAAATAAGTCCACATCGCGCATCTGCGGCTGATCGAGATATTTAGCAAATATTTTTTCTGTAACCTTCTCAGCGCTCACCTTTCCGCGCTTCACATCTTTTGCCAATGCAGTTGCCGCATCCACAATCTCAGATCGGCCTCCGTAGTTGACGCACATGTTGAGTGTGAGAACTTTATTTTTAGCCGTAAGGGTTTCAGCTTCTTCGAGTTCATTGATGACGCTACTCCACAGTCGCTTAGGTCTGCCTACCCAACGGACACGCACGCCCATCGCGTGCATCTCGTCTCTGCGGCGGCGAATCACGTCACGATTAAAACCCATCAAGAATTTCACTTCATCAGGTGACCTTCGCCAATTTTCAGTAGAAAATGCGTAGGCACTTATTTCTTTCACGCCAATTTGAATAGCACCTTCGATGACATCAAATAGTGCAGCCTCGCCTGCTTCATGGCCGGCAGTTCGGGGCAATCCACGTTCTTTTGCCCAACGTCCATTGCCATCCATCACAATGGCAACGTGCGCAGGAATTTTTTCTGCCGCAATCTTGGGCATCTTCATCGATTTCATCGCCGCTCCACAAGAGGAAGGCTACGAAGTCCGCGCTCTAAATGCCACTGTAGGTAGGCAGCGATGAGCCCACTCGCCTCACGTTGATGCTTTCCTTCGCTCGAATTGGCAACTTCCCAATCCATTTTCAATAGCGCCGACATCAAGTTCAATGTTTCGGGAGCAGGTGTTGCCGAAGCCGATGGGCGGCAATCGATACATACGCTTCCACCACCCACGAGCGAAAAATATCTATGAGGGCCAGGTTTTTCGCAGCGAGAACACGTTGTCATAGATGGTTCATAGCCTCCAATAGCCAAAGAGCGCAATAAGAATGCATCCAGGATGAGTGATGAATCGTAACGATTTTCAGCCAACGCCTTGAGGCCCCCGACAACAAGCAAGAATTCTTGAAGGGCTGGTTCATGTTCTTGTGATGTGAAACGCTCTGCGGTTTCCAAAATCGCAGATGCGATAGTCCAGCGTTGATAATCATGAGAAATGTTTTCGCCGTAGTTCATGATTGCTTCAACCTGCGTCACAGTGTCAAAAGTTTTCCCGACGTAGAGCTGAATATCCACATGGCTTCCAGGTTCTAGCCGTGCACCAAATTTAGATTTAGTTCGGCGAACACCTTTGGCGACGCCACGGATTCGCCCGTGATCGCGGGTGAGCATCGTGACGATACGGTCTGCCTCGCCCAATTTTTGCGTGCGAAGCACAATTGCTTCATCACGATAAAGGCTCATGGCCCAACCGTAATGGCAGTACTAGCGAATAGCGCGATTAATCGCCGACACAACTGCTTTGAGTGAAGCCGTTGTTGTGTTGGGGTCAATTCCGACGCCCCAGAATGTGTGTCCATCTATGGAACACTCAAGATATGCAGCAGCACTGGCATCTCCACCTGCCGCAAGTGCGTGCTCGTAATAATCCAGTACTCGAACGTCAACCCCGTGCTCTTGAATGATGGCGCAAAATGCTGCGATAGGACCATTGCCTTGTCCCTTTAATTCGTGCAGGGTTCCACGATCAAGCACCGAAACGCTCAAGTGAACATCCTCATCCAAAACAGATGTCTGTGAAAGTCCTTTGAGGCGAAAGCGACCCCACGGTGCGGATTGAGTTGGCAGATATTCGTCTTCGAATATGTTCCACATTGCATCGGGTAAAACTTCTCCGCCTTCAGAATCGGTTTTGGCTTGCACAACTTTACTGAATTCAATTTGCAAGCGGCGTGGAAGATCAAGGTGATGCTCGTTCTTCATCATGTAGGCAACGCCACCCTTACCCGATTGACTATTGACTCGGATAACAGCTTCGTAAGAGCGACCAATATCTTTAGGGTCGATCGGCAAATACGGCACAGCCCACGTGAATTTATCTACGTGGACGCCTGCCGCGCTAGCGTCTTTTTCCATATGGTCCAAACCTTTTTTAATGGCATCTTGGTGTGAGCCAGAAAATGCTGTGAAAACCAAGTCTCCACCGTAGGGATGGCGCTCTGGCACACGTAATTGGTTGGCATATTCAACAGTTCTACGAATCTCGTCGATATTTGAAAAATCAATCTTCGGATCAATACCGTGGCTCACTAAGTTCAAACCTAGAGTTACGAGACAAACATTTCCGGTGCGCTCTCCATTCCCAAAAAGCGTTCCTTCAATGCGATCGGCTCCTGCCAAATATCCAAGCTCGGCTGCTGCGACACCAGTGCCACGATCATTATGTGGATGCAAGCTAACGATAACGCTCTCTCGGTTGTTGAGGTTACGGCACATCCACTCAATAGAGTCGGCATAAATATTTGGCGTTGCCATTTCTACCGTGGCGGGCAAATTCATAATAGTTTTCCAGGTTGGAGTTGGTTTCCAAATATCGTTGACAGCATTACAAACTTCGAGCGCGTATTCTAATTCAGTACCGGTGTAAGACTCAGGTGAATACTCGAAAGAGATCTTTGTTTCAGGGACGCTGTCTATAAGTTCCAGACACAACTTTGCTCCATCTGTTGCAATCTTTTTGATCCCATCTTTATCTTGCCCAAAAACAACTCGTCGTTGCAAAGTAGAGGTCGAGTTGTAGAGGTGTACAACCACTTGTTTGGCGCCCTTAATGGATTCATAAGTTCGCCGAATCAATGGGTCGCGTGCCTGAGTCAGAACTTGAATGATGACATCATCCGGAATTAAGTCTTCTTCAATAATCTTTCGAACGAAATCGAAATCTGTCTGACTCGCACTTGGAAAGCCCACTTCGATTTCCTTGTAACCCATAGAAACGAGCAACTTAAACATCGCCAATTTGCGTTGAGTGTCCATAGGATCAATTAGTGCTTGGTTTCCATCGCGAAGATCGACAGAGCACCACTGCGGTGCATGTGTCATCTTCTTATCGGGCCACGTTCTATCAGGAAGATGCACAGGGATAAACGAGGCATAGCGATCAAAAGCCATTGAACTCGGAGTTTGCTGTGGGAAATTCATTTCTTACTGCTCCTTTTAATTCGCGGGGTTTAAGGGTTTTACCGGTATGCCAAAACCCCGCGACGAGGGGACCGGTTAGAGGGCCCCGCCACGGCAGCGAAGGAGGAGGCTGCCTAACTTCATAGTGCAAGGGTAACCGCTACTCGCCGGGGAAAACAACCCCGGTTTGAGCGCGAATTGCATCCATCACTTTCATTATCTCCACAGATTCGTTGAGCGGCATCACGGGACTAGAGAGCAGGCCTTCTCTCACGCACTTTTCAACGTGTAAGCCTTGATATTGCATTCCGCGCCCTTGGACTTTCTCTTCATAGCGTTGGACAACTTTGCCATCATTATCAAAGACAGTAAAAGAGGTCTGTTCATAAAAATTCTTATCCAGCTCTATGCGACCGAGCGTGCCAACTATCGAGCCAATTACAGTTCCGGCCATCGTCATACAAGTTTGCAAGACTGCATGGCTGCCATTTTTGTATTCGAAGAGCATTGAAGTGATCTCATCAAGACCGCGATCATTGACAAGCCCGCGCGCATTGATGACATCTGGAATTCCAAGGACTCGTACAGCAAATGAAATTGGGTAAATACCAAGATCAAGTAGCGCTCCACCACCCAGAGATGGTTCCCATAGACGTGGCACCTTTGTAATAGGGAGGAATTGGCTGTGGTCGGCGTGCACATAATGTGGGACACCAATCTTGCCTGATTTGATCACTTCAAAAACAGCATCCATCGTAGGAAGGAATCGGGTCCACATCGCTTCCATAACAAAAACGCCTTTGCGCTTTGCTGCCTCGGCAATGGCACTGGCTTGCTTTGCATTAATAGTGAAGGGTTTTTCAAGAAGTACATGCTTACCAGCTTCAATAGCAAGCAAAGCATCGCGCATATGCATCGACTGCGGCGTGGAAACATAGACGATGTCTACTTCTGGGTCTGCCACTAGCGCTGCGTAGCCATCGTGGCGATTTGGGATATTGAACTTGTCGGCAAATGCGTTGGCGCTAGCTAAATCTCGTGCACCTACTGCCTGAATCTTCATCCCTGCAATCTGAAAATCTCTGGCAATTGTCAGTGCAATTTTTCCAGCAGATAACAATCCCCAACGAAGTTCAGTAGCCATTTTTACGCCTCTCGATAGAAAACCTGGGTAAGACTAAAGGATAGGTAGGTAGCGATCCAATTCATAGGCACTGACTTGGCGGCGATAGTCATCCCACTCGGCGCGCTTATTTCGCAAGACATACTCGAAAACGTGTTCTCCCAAGGTCTCGCGCACTAGCTCACTTTTTTCCATCGCCAAGATGGCCTCATTGAGGTTGTTAGGTAGACCAATCACCTCTGGAGAATCCGAAAGCTCGTACTTTTGCGCCACACCCTTAAGTCCTGCCGCCAACATCACGGCATAGGCCAAATATGGATTGCAAGCGGAATCCGGAGAACGAAATTCAATACGGGTGGAGTTTTCCTTATTTGGTTTATACATCGGCACCCGCACTAAAGCGCTGCGGTTGTTATGACCCCAATTAGCAAAAGCTGGTGCCTCTCCTCCGCCATGCAGACGCTTATAAGAATTGACCCACTGATTTGTGATGGCAGTTATTTCTGGAGCATGGCGCAGAAGTCCGGCAATAAAAGAGCGACCGACCTTAGACAGGTTGTACTGGGCGGTGGCATCGTAGAAAGCATTTCTTTCACCTTCAAATAATGAAACGTGGGTATGCATTCCAGAGCCAGGGTGGTCAGTAAAAGGTTTAGGAATAAAAGATGCGTGGAAATCTTGTTCCAGAGCGACTTCTTTCACAACATGGCGGAAAGTCATGATGTTATCTGCAGTGCTCAGGGCATCGGCATATCGAAGATCGATCTCTTGTTGACCAGGTGCTCCTTCATGATGGCTAAATTCAACGCTAATTCCCATAGCCTCCAGCATGGTGATTGCCTGGCGACGAAAATCGTGGCCTACAACCGCTGGAGTGTGATCGAAATATCCACCCGAATCAACAGGGACCGGACTTTTACCTGGTTCTGGCCGATCTTTAAATAAAAAGAATTCGATCTCTGGATGCGTGTAACAGGTATATCCCATCGCAGTTGCTTTTTCTAAAGTACGACGCAATACATGGCGTGGGTCAGCAGGAGATGGATTCCCGTCAGGCATCACAATGTCGCAGTACATGCGGGCAGACCCTGGAGATTCAGTGCGCCAGGGCAAGATAGAAAAAGTAGCTGGATCTGGCTTTACCAACATGTCAGATTCGCTCACTCGAGCAAATCCTTCAATAGCAGAACCATCAAAACCAATTCCTTCTTCAAAGGCATTTGCTAACTCTGCGGGTGCGATCGCTACTGACTTGAGAAAACCAAGTACGTCGGTAAACCATAAACGCACAAAACGAATATTGCGCTCCTCAAGAGTGCGAAGAACGAACTCTTGTTGTTTGCGCAGTTGGGAATCTGCAGATGTGCTCATGGGTACATCGTGCCAAGGCCGCGTTACGGCCGTGTTAACTGCCCTTAGATCGTAAAAAACTCCGACAGATCAAGGTTTGCACGCTCAGCGACATCCTGGGTAATCAATGTATTGGCGCCGATCACCGCATTGTTTCCGATGGTGACATCGCCGATGATGCGAGCACCTGCTCCAATCACAACGCCATTTCCCACTGTGGGATGGCGCTTGCCTTTCTTATAGGAGCGGGCACCAAGTGTGACATCGTGATACATCATGACATCATCACCGATGACCGATGTCTCGCCAATCACTACTCCCATGCCGTGATCGATAAAGAATCTACGACCAATGGTTGCTCCAGGGTGAATCTCAATTCCTGTTGCAGTTCGCGTTAAATTTGACCAGATACGCGCAACTAATTTGAACTTATGGTTCCAGAGCCAGTGCGCCATTCGATGTCCCCACACAGCATGTGGCCCAGGATAGGCAAGCAAAATCTCTAGACGATTTCTCGCAGCAGGATCGCGAGTGAGAGCGTTAGTGAGATCTTCGAAAATACGCAGTGACATTTATTCCACCAAGTCCTTATACAAGATTGTTGAAAGATAACGCTCACCAAAAGAGGGAATGATGACGACAATATTCTTGCCTGCAAACTCGGGACGCTTTGCTACTTGGGATGCTGCCCAGAGTGCAGCACCTGACGAAATGCCCGCGAGGATTCCTTCTTCTGCACCAGCGCGACGGGCGTATGCAATGGCGTCATCATTGGCAACATCGAATACCTCGTCATAAACCTTCGTATCCAAAATGTTTGGGATGAAGTTAGCGCCAATTCCTTGCAATGGATGTCCAGCCGGAGTTCCGCCAGTAAGCAATGGCGATGCCGCTGGCTCGACTGCAAATATCTTCACCTTGGGATTGCGCTCTTTTAATACTTGCCCAACGCCAGTGATAGTTCCACCTGTACCGATGCCAGCAACAACGGCAGCAACTGTGCCCTCGGTATCTCGCCAAATTTCCTCAGCCGTTGTCTGGCGGTGAATTTCGGGGTTTGCGCCATTTTCAAATTGGCGCACCAATACTGCTCCATCACTTGTACCAATTTCTTCAGCTTTTGCTACCGCCCCGCGCATACCTTCGGCAGCGGGGGTTAAGACAAGCTCTGCTCCAAAGGCACGCAGGAGCATTCGGCGTTCTTTCGACATGGAATCAGGCATCGTCAAAATAACTTTATATCCGCGAGCAGCTCCCACCATGGCAAGTGCAATGCCCGTATTACCTGATGTTGCCTCAACAATTGTGCCACCGGGTTTGAGCTCGCCGCTTTTCTCTGCAGCATCCACCATTGCCACGCCAATTCGGTCCTTGATAGTGCTGGTGGGGTTGTAGAACTCCAACTTTGCATAAACATTGGCACTAGCGCCATCCATGATGCGATTGAGGCGAACAAGCGGTGTATTTCCTACAACTTCTGTGATGTTGTTATAAACCTTCATGACTGCTCCTTGGTATTTCGGTTATTGATTCTGCGGATGGGTTAGAAACTAAAACTTTTGTGAAGCAGTTTTAGTCACTGCATGCGCAGGTGCAAGCGCGGCCGAAATCAATCACACGTCGACGTGTGAAATACCAATCATTGATTTCCAACATGAGTAAATTTTAGCGGGTAATTTCTAAAGCGCTACTTGCGAATTCCTCGCAGATAGCCAATCCTGCTTGGGTTATTTACCGTTGGATTCATTCCAACGAGAAGTAATAGGCAAGCGCCGATCTTTGCCAAAGGCGCGAGATGAGACTTTGGTGCCAGGCGGATATTGGCGACGCTTGTATTCAGCCTTATCTACCATTGCAATAACTCGCTCTACTAATGGGCGATCAAACCCTTGCTCGATCAGAGCTGCACTTCCTTGATCTTGATCGACATAGCGAAGGAGTATTTGGTCGAGCAATTGGTACTCCGGTAACGAATCAGAATCTTTTTGGCCAGGTCGCAACTCTGCACTAGGTTCTTTTTCAATCGAGCTCACAGGAATAGGTATCACCTGCCCATTGGCCAGGGCTTGCTCATTTCTCCAACGAGCAAGTGCCCAGACATCGGTTTTGTAAATATCTTTAATTGGGGCAAAGCCGCCCACGGCATCGCCGTAGAGAGTGGAATACCCGACTGCTAACTCGCTCTTATTTCCTGTTGCTAAAACTAGATGTCCCTCCTGATTCGAAAGTCCCATCAAAGTAGTACCCCGTACTCGCGCCTGAACATTTTCTTCGGCTAGCCCGCTGAGTTTTACTGATGAAATAAAGGTAGCCACCATCGGTTCAATCTCAATGACTCGATAGTTTATTCCTACATTGGCACAAAGGGCCTTGGCATCTGTCAATGAATGATCAGATGAATACTTACTCGGTAGCGCAACGCCGTGGACGTTCGTGGCACCCAGAGCATCTGCGGCGATGACCGCAACAAGTGCAGAATCAATTCCACCAGAGACTCCAAGTGCGACAGAGGTAAAATTATTCTTTGCCGCATAATCGCGAAGGCCTACAACCAGCGCCTTCCACACCTCTGCTATATCCTCCAGTCGAGGGGCGATACTAGATGCCACAGCAGGGTATGTAGGAATCGGGTTTTGGCTGATCACAATATCTGGGGTCGAAGAATGTGTTATTGCCTTCACATCAACGATCACAATTTCATCATCAAATTGGGCGGCCCGCGAAATAACTCCACCTTTGGCATCGACCACAATGGTGTCGCCATCAAATACCAAATCATCTTGTCCGCCCGTCATATTGACATAGGCCAGCGGGGCGCCGATTTCTTTTGCCCTGCGTTGCACAAGTGCCAGACGCACATCATCCTTATTTCGCTCATAAGGGCTGCCGTTGGGAACCAATACCAAACCTGGAGTGCGCTCTACTAAATGAGAAACACTTCCACCCTCTTGCCAAATATCTTCACAAATTGCAAAGCCCACATCTACCCCGTGGATTCGAGCAACCAGAGATGAATCCCCCGCAACAAAATTTCTAAACTCATCAAAGACGCCGTAGTTGGGCAAGTGATGCTTGATGTATCGGGCCTTTATTTCTCCATTGTGAATAATGGCGATCGCATTTTGTGGGGCGCCTTCGGGTTGCCCCAGTCGGCCCACCGAGCCCGCAACTTCATCCAGATAACCGACAACCAGAACGAGGTCACCATGACCATCGCTTTTTGCACGAGTGGCAATGCGCGAAATAGCAGCCTTGCTCGCGCTTCGAAAAGATCGACGAAGCGCCAAATCCTCCACCGGATATCCCGTAACCACCATTTCGGGAAATACAACAATGTGGGCATTGGCCGTGTGAGCGGTGGCCACCGCCGATGCAATGAGTTCAGCGTTCTTTGCCAGATCGCCCACTGTTGGATTGATCTGTGCAAGTGCTAATCGAAGCTGACCTGATCCAAGATCTGGCATAGGTAGAAGTCTAACGGGCGCGCTAAACTCGTGGCTCCCAGGGACCTGATTGGCAGGCCTTGAGGCGAGGAGGATTTTCATGTCCGACCAATCTTTATACGGTGGAGCCACCCATAAGCGCGTGACTATTCGCGATTTGGCAGCAGCCAAAATGCGCGGTGAGAAATGGCCAATGCTCACTTCCTACGAGCAGATGACTGCAGAAATCTTTGATGAAGCAGGGATTCCAGTTTTGCTCGTGGGCGACAGCGCCGGAAATAATTTTCTCGGCGAAGAAAACACGATCCCCGTGACCGTTGATGAAATGTTGCCCTTAGTGCGCGCAGTTGTTCGCGGCTCATCACGCGCCCTTGTTATTGCCGACTTACCATTTGGTTCTTATGAATCATCTGCCCAACAAGCATTGGCAACATCGGTTCGATTCTTTAAAGAATCAGGAGCCCATGGGGTCAAACTTGAAGGCGCCCATCTAGAACAAGTACGCGCTCTGGTTGCTGCCGGAATTCCCGTGATGGGACACCTTGGCCTGACTCCGCAATCGCTCCATCAACTCGGTGGCTACAGAGTTCAAGGCAGGCAAGAAGATGGCGATGTAATTGTGACAGCAGCCCTAGCGCTGCAAGAGGCAGGGGCTTTTGCAATTGTTCTCGAATTGGTCCCAGCGAAATTGGCCCAGCAGATCACTGCCGCTTTGACTATTCCCACCATCGGAATCGGCGCGGGAAATCAATGCGATGCCCAGGTCTTGGTCTGGACAGATTTGATGGGAATAACGAAGAATCCGCCCAAGTTGGCAAAGGCGTATCGCAACATGCGCCAAGAGATGCTTGATGCAACCGCGCAATGGGCCAAAGATGTCGCTACTCAAACCTTTCCTGGGCCGGAGAACACCTTTCACTAATGGCGCGCATGACAATCGACCTCGGTCCGATGAAAAAATACCGAGATTTCCGATTCTTGTGGACCTCTGGGCTCATTTCCAACCTCGGTTCGCTCATTACCTATGTGGCGATTCCATTTCAGATCAAAGAACTGACACATTCCTATCTCGCTGTGGGTATTAGTGGAGCCGTTGAGCTACTTCCTCTGATCTTCTTTGGTCTCTATGGCGGCGTACTTGCAGATGCTGTCGATCGAAAGAAGGTGGTCTGGGCAACTGAGGCAGCCGCTCTAGTTTTAACCTCAACTCTTCTGGCAAATTCAATGCGTACTCACCCTAGCCTTCTGCTCATCTACATCGTGGCAGGGCTCTTTGCTGCATGTGATGGTTTGCAACGCCCGAGCGCTGATGCGATGTTGCCCCGATTAGTTGGGCATTCCGACTTGCCCTCGGCCAGTGCGCTGATGAGCCTTCGCCGGCAATTTGCCGTCATCGTTGGACCTGCAATTGGAGGAGTGATCATCGCATCCTCGTCAGTGTCAGTTGGTTACGGTGCCGATGTATTGTCATTTGTTTTATCGTTGATTCTTTTGTGGCAAGTAGGTTCGGTGCCTCCGCACGAGCTAGCCGAAAAGCCATCTCTAGCAGCGTTATTTGAAGGTTTGCGATATGCGATGAGTCGACAAGATTTACTCGGCACATACGTCATAGATTTAGCTGCAATGTTTTTTGCAATGCCCAATGCACTCTTTCCGTTTTGGGCTGACGCACTTGGAGCCCCTTGGGCTCTGGGATTTTTCTATGCCGCAGCAACTGTTGGAGCACTTGTCATAACTTTGACAAGTGGCTGGATAAAAAGTTACCGATTCCATGGACGAGCCATCACAATTGCAGCAATCGGGTGGGGTGGGGCAATTGCCTGTGCCGGAATCGTCCACTCCTTGCCATTGGTTTTACTCTTTCTGGCAATTGCCGGGGCTTCTGACATGGTCAGTGCACTCTTTCGATCCGCCATTTGGAATCAAACAATCCCAGATCAACTCCGGGGCCGATTGGCAGGGATCGAATTGCTTTCGTATTCAGTAGGACCCCTTGCAGGCCAACTTCGCGCGGCATCGATTGCATCTGCTACTTCATTGTCATTTTCGGTAACTTCCGGCGGATTAATTTGCGTCTTTATGGTCGTTTTACTGGCCGGTTTCTTGCCCAAATTTCGGAAATATGACCTCCAAACCAACGAATTTGCGATTCAAGAGCGAAAAAATCGTGAATCTCGCAATTTCGAGTAAGAAAATTGGATTATTTTTTATTAAAAACTCTTGACAGCACAAAAATAATGAAAAACGATTTCGCGACACGCACCCAAATATTTGTCACACAATGCTGGTGTTTTCCTCGATTTACTGACACGCTTCTCCTTGAACAGGTTCGGTGACGGATCGAACCATTCCGATTGGAGAAGTACGTGGCTGCAGCTAAGAAATCTGCTCCAAAGCGCCGCAAGAAGGCCGCTGCTAAGAAGGCAGCACCAAAGCGCCGTAAGAAAGCTGCTGCGAAAGCAGCTGCACCAAAGAAGCGTCGCAAGAAGGCCGCTGCTAAGAAGGCAGCACCAAAGAAGCGTCGCAAGAAGGCCGCTGCTAAGAAGGCAGCACCAAAGCGCCGTAAGAAAGCTGCTGCTAAGAAGGCAGCACCAAAGAAGCGTCGCAAGAAGGCAGCTGCTAAGAAAGCAGCTCCAAAGCGTCGCAAGAAGAAGGCAGCCGCTTCAGCAGCTGCTCCAAAAAAGCGTCGTCGTCGCAAGAAGGCAGCCGCTAAGTAACATCATTAAAAAAGACCCGCCACGAAAGTGGTGGGTCTTTTTTATTTCTCCAAATATTGTTGAGCTCTCACCCCTCAGCCAACCCACTTTGCGCGATCGAGTAAGGGGGCCATTGAGATATGCCGGTAATGAGGGTGAGTGATTAGTCCTTGGGTTGGTTCTGGCGAAGCGAAGTTGCGACCTTTTCAAAAATTGTTGCGAGCGCCCCTTGATCGGCCTTGGTTAAGTGATCGACAAATCTCATCCGGACACTGGCCACATGATCTGGCGCCGCCGCCACGATTGCCTTCCATCCTTTCGGCGTCATGACCGCGAAATACCCTCTCTTATCTATTGGGCATGCCTCGCGTTTGACCCACCCCGCCTTTTCCATCACCTTCATGCGATGTGATAGGCGCGAGCGCGAGAGCATTGCAATATCTGCAAGTTCGCTCATGCGCATTCGCCGATCAGGGGCATCGCTGAGTTGAGCCAAGATTTCATAATCTGACATCGATAGATCGTGATTATCTAGATCGCTATCGAGGGCTTCTAGCAGGCGCCGACTGGCCACGATGTACTGGCGCCAAGCTTTCATCTCGCTGGGATTGAGCCACTGCGCCCCATTATGTGTAGGGTTTTGTTTAGGATTTTCGGGGAGATTCTGGCGCGCCATTGCACCAGTGTAGCAAGCAGTTGAAAGTTCAACTAGTTCTACCCTTCTAAAGTGAGCCTAATTCAATACAAGTGAGTGGAGTCTTTGAGTGAAAAGCGGAATCGATACAAGCAACATTGACCCAGCAGTGCGTCCTCAAGATGACCTCTTTCGCCACATGAATGGCACATGGCTCACCACCGCGCAGATCCCCGCTGATCGAGCCGCCGATGGCGCCTTCTATTGGTTGCGTGATGAATCAGAAAAGAAAGTTCGCGAGATCATCGAAACCACGGCGAGTGCTATTAGCGCACCTGGATCGGTCGCCCAAAAAATTGGAGATCTTTATCGCTCGTTTATGGATGAAAAGGCGGCAGAGCAACTCGGCATCTCTCCCATCACCGCCGACTTGGCCAAGGTTGGAGCCATTACTAACGCCTCAGAATTTCTCACACTCCTTGGTCAGCTAGAAGAAGAGGGCCTAGCCGGATTGTTCTACGGATTTATCACAACTGATAATAAAAAATCTGACGAGAACATTATGTATTTGGGGCAATCAGGACTCAGCCTGCCCGATGAGGCTTACTACAGAGAAGATGAGTACGCACCCATCCGCAATGCATTTGTAGCGCACGTGGAGAAAATGTTTGCCCTGGCATCGTTGCCTAATGGAGGCGATCATGCCCAGCGAATCTTGGAATTAGAATCACAACTGGCAAGCCACCACTGGGATCAAGTGCGCGATCGCGATGCGACGCTGACCTATAACAAATTTAGCTTTGCTCAATTAGAAGAACTCTCGACCGGATTTGATTGGGCTGCCTGGAATAAGGGCGCCAACGTCCCAGAACACATCTTGGCCAGTATCGTCGTTCGCCAACCAAGTTTTTTTACCGGCCTGGGCGAGATGATCAAGAAATTTGATCTAGAAAAATGGCGCTCCTGGCTCCTATGGCAAGTTCTCTCCGGGGCGGCCTCCTACCTCAACTCAGCGCTAGTCAATGAGAATTTCGACTTTTATGGCACCACGCTCTCAGGGGTTCCTGAACTCAAAGAACGATGGAAACGAGGCGTGGGCCTTGTCGAGGGGGCACTTGGTGAAGCTGTCGGCCAACTCTATGTCGAGAAGCATTTTCCTCCGCAAGCGAAAAAGCGGATGGAACAATTGGTCGCTAATTTGATCGAGGCATATCGAGTAGATATTTCAGCACTGGACTGGATGAGCGCCGAAACGAAAGTGAAGGCTCTGGAAAAGCTTGATAAGTTCACTCCAAAAATTGGTTACCCAGATAAATGGAAAGACTATTCCACACTGCAAATAACGCCTGGCGATCTCATCGCGAATTTGACCGCCGTCAGTGCCTTTGCCCGTGCCTATGAATTTAACAAAATCGGCAAGCCTGTCGATCGCTCCGAGTGGTACATGACCCCTCAAACGGTCAATGCTTATTACAACCCTGGCATGAATGAGATTGTCTTTCCTGCAGCGATCTTGCAGCCACCATTTTTTGATCTGGATTCGGATGACGCTGCTAACTACGGCGGAATCGGGGCTGTCATCGGTCACGAAATCGGTCACGGCTTTGATGATCAGGGGGCAAAATACGATGGCGATGGCAACTTAAATGACTGGTGGAGCGATAGCGATCGCATCGAATTTGAAAAGCGCTCCAAAAAACTTATCGATCAATATGAAGCGCTCGTGCCGGAGGAAACTCCTGATTCACATGTCAACGGTGCACTCACGATTGGTGAAAATATTGGTGATTTGGGTGGCTTGACCATCGCTCATAAGGCTTATGAGATCTCCTTGGGTGGCTCGAAAGCCCCTGATTTAGATGGCTTTAGCGGCTATCAGCGCCTCTTTCTCGGGTGGGCGCAAGTGTGGCGCAGCAAGGTGCGACCTGAGGAGACCAAACGCCGTCTGGCCACGGATCCGCATTCGCCTGCAGAATTTCGTTGCAACCAAGTCATTGCCAACCTCAATGAGTTCTACGAGGCCTTTGGGGTTACAGCCGCTGATGCCATCTGGTTGGCGCCAGATCAGCGCGTTCGCATTTGGTAGAACTCGTTTCGGGGCCGGTCTTTATTTAACTAGTTGTATTTAGCACTCAACGTGGCAAGGGTGCCAATTTCATTGGTGGTCAGAGTCCAATCTGGCGCGAAAATTTCGAAGAGCGTTGAGCCTAGCCCTTTGTGCTTGCTGGATTTCAATGTGCCGTCATCTTGAACGACGATAAAGCACTTATCGCCTTCCACTCGCGCTGTCACTTTTACATTCTTGGCCTTGCCATGTCGAATTGCATTGACAATTGATTCTTCAATGAGTTGGGAGATGACTTCACCATTACTCGAGATCGATTCAAGTTCGGTGGCAAGCTCTAACTTCACTCGGGCAAGACCCTGCCACGTATTGGCCATTTGCAATAATCGTTCAGAAGGAATGCGCGTTGGTCGAGTTTCATACGGCTGGTCGAGCAGCTGCAGACGTCGCAAAACCTTCTGGGTTACTTCCGGTGAGAAATCTTCAAAGTCAGATTCTGCCGCTCTGAGTAAAAGTAACTTGCACGCCAATAGCTGAGACTGAACTTCTGCATGAAGATACTGGGCATAGTCAGACTTTGTTGAGGCGGCGATGCCTTGATCTACCATGGTGGTTAAAGCTCTGACAGAAATAGATTCGCGAAGTAGGGCTAAACCATCAGCCTTTGTCTTCTGGACAACAAAGATGATTGAAATTACCCCAGAAACTATCAAGAAGGTTACAGAGGCAGCGACCTGCGTGCCAAAAATATTAAAAAATGAAAATTGATTTCGCCCTTGCCAAAACAAGCCAACAGGAATCAAAGCTAAGGCGTTAATGAAAATCAACATCGGGGCAAGCACCAAATTCAGGCGTCCAGCACTGAGATTTTGCTTGGTGGCGATTGCACACGAAACTTCAAATGTTACGAAAGTCAGAATCGTGCTAAGAACTTGTGTTACGCCTCCTCGCAGCAAACCTACTCGTGATATCCCGCCCACAAGTGATAATGGGAAGAGAAGGACCAGGACAGGAAGTATAGGCATAACTGTTTTACCCAGAGCGCGATACATCACATTTTGAATTCTGATGCGAGGCCAAATGAGTTCACTTTCACGCCACCGTTGGGCGCTATGGGGTCGAATGTGATTGTTAACTAACTCATCGATGGCCCTTGCTTGTTCTTGAAGGCTGTAGGTGTAACCCTCTTTTTGAGTTGCTGTACCGATATATTTATTCAAGTTGGATATGAGTCCACGAATTGCGTCATTCGCATCTGCCTTATTCTGATCCACCGACGCCATTTCAAGACGAGATTCGCTGGAATTCATTGCCTCGGCAAGTATTACCCGAAGATTTCTTTCGAAACCCGCCCACACGGATGTCAAAATCGATCCAATGCCAAACCAATAGAGGACCGATATCGCTGAACCTATAGCTCTGTTGACCAACGAAAGTGGATCATCGACTAACAACATTGGTGAGATTAAGGCAATAGTCCCACCTCTCACTAGACCCATGGTGAGAATGAAAATGATATGAACCGGTTTGCTGTATTTGCCCGACACATAAAGAACAAATGGGGCCATACTTAAGTGAGAAAGTAGGCCTATTGCAACCCACGTGAGGGTGACTTGTGTAGTTTCGTACGCAGGCTGTATGAAAAATACTGCGGTGATAACCGAGACAGGGGCTAGTCCCCAATAAATCTCCCATGAGACTAATCGTTCAGGTATAAGTGCTGAGATTGAGGACAAATCGCTACGTAAACTAGCCATAATCCCTTGGCGAAGTTTCATTACGCCCAGAATACCTTACTTAGTTGGAGTATTCCTTAACCCCGAGATGGCGAATATCTGATATTGCGTCGGTCAAGAGTGCGTTTGCGTTCGCAATATAGCCAGTTAATTCGGGTTTGAATCCCCCGCCTTCTGCGCTATTGGTCAAAAGGTTTAAAGCAAAAATCACTCCGGAAACTTTGCCTTGGATTTCTCCAAAATTAGTAGCCACAACAACTCGGGTCATGTCCTGGGCTGCCACTTCGTTGGCCTTATCGTGAATTAGGCGCGTCTGATTCTTCTTTGCCAATCGAATAAAAACGTCCTCCTGCTGTGCAAGCAAAGTAGAAATTAGGGAGGCAATATAGACACCGACGATGGTTTTTACTCCGGAATACCAAGGGTTATAAGGGGCGTGCAAATGAAATTGTGGATGAGCGGTGAATGATGAATAGAAATATTGAATCCCAAATACACCTAGATATACAAATGGAAAGATCCAACTATCAATCGGACTCTTGAAACGGCGAAGTACCTCTCGAGAAGCGGCTAAGAATGTAATAATCAGAAGACTAGAAATAATCGCCACAAGAATTCCAGCGAGACTATTTCGAAAAGCCTGACCGACAACTCCGCCAAGGAGTAGAACCACAAATGAGGTCCGCACCGACAAGATAGAAGGAAAAGCACCCTTCATATATGGGCTCCTTGTAAGAACATTTTCCCGCGCTTGCATCGTGGTGAAAGAATTTTTCTCCATTTTCGACACTTCGGATTTAAGCTGCCAGTCCAATTGTTGGGTCTGAACCTTCAAGCGAGCAATCGCATCATTCAATTCCTGAGTCGTTCCAAGTTTTTCAATGCCAGATGCAAGTGTCTGGAGTTGCTTAATGCGTGGCTCCAAGGCGCTTTGAAAACCTGAAATTGCCTGTTTTCTGGCCTGAATGTGCGATTCCTCGATCTGGCTGGAGTCAATCTCAAGCAGCCCATTGAGAGAATTAAGGGCATGATTTTTCACTCGACGTTGAGAGATGGTCCCGAAATAAAAGGCAGCCAGTAGTAGTGAGCATCCAGTAAATGCCGCTGAATTAATCATTCGCGGTGCAAGGTGTGAAGGCAGATTAAGAACCGAATGTGCGTAAAAGTCGGCTAAAAGTCCTCTAACCAGACCCGTACTCGACCATATAAATACACAAAGCCAAAAATTCTGAGCTTTTTGATAACGTGTGCGCAAAAATACCATCTGCATTACAAATAGATAGAAATAGCCAACAAGATCTCCTGCCACGCAGATCATAATCTGTTGACCTGTCCGCCCTGGTGCAAGGACAGATTCTCGCTCAAGAGCAAAAGCAAAACCCAGGGGAATCAATGGCGCGGCAGAAATTACCGATACGCACCATCGCCCAGTCACTGATTGCTTAAATAATTCGAATTTCTCTTTCATCGAATCACCACTTTGTCGCTTTGCCATAACCGCACAGCCAAAATGCGTGGATTGAATTCTTCGTCGTTTTTGATTCCTAGGGTCGCAAAGGTGCGCTGCACAAGAGTTTCTGTGGCTCGAAGTGATGTGCCGCGGCGCGCAGCAATAGCCGAATTTGTAAACCCTTCGGCAATCAACCTCAAGATCTCTCCCTGAGTCTCACTGATGATGATGCGATCATTTTCAAGAACTGGTCGAACGGGGTTGATGTTGATGCTGGCGATCGAAGCTTGGACTGCCTCGCTCAGCTTGGAGATTGAAGCTAGCTCGGACTTCACCAGGTAGATCACATTTTCTGGCAAGGAAACTCCCTTGGGCAGCGCCAAAGTCGGGGATGCATGTGAAGTTAGGACGACCTTGCCAATCCAAGGACGCTCCTCTTCAAGAAAATTGAGCAAGTCCGCTCCACTAGGGGCGTTGACGCCAAAGTTGAGATCGGTGATCACCGCATGTGGGTCAAAACTTTCAACCGCCGCAATCGCATCAGTCACAGAGGAGACTGCAACCACTTCAAATTTGGCATCGCTAAGAATCTCGCGGAGAAGATTGAGTGTGAACTCTTCATCTTCGGCAACGAGGACGCGCTTTCGAAACTCTGGGGACATGGCGCTCCGATTCCAATAACATTAAAGTTTAAGGTCAAGGCGGGAAAGCTCAAAGCCCGCATGTTCGGTTCATACCGAGTCCGTCATTATCCAAGCGCATCTCGGTATGCTGTTAGCGTGAAAATCCAGCGAGAATCCTTTCTTGCCTCTGCCGCTCGCATGCTTTCACCAGACAGAGGTCGACCTACTTTTCTCACTCAAGGCAACAGTTTCAAAATTCTCTCATCGCGGTTTTTCGCACTTGCACTCGTCGCCGTAGTCGTTTCAACGGTGGCACCCGTGATTGCAGATGAGAACTCCGCGCCCCCTGCCACTGAGTCGCCTGGACCGTCGGAATCAAATTCACCAATCCCCGCAGATTCACCTTCACCCGAAGCAACTGATTCTCCAATTCCATCAGACTCAACGGCCCCAGCTCCTACTGGCTCTGCCTCTGACTCACCCGCCCCATCACCTGCTCCCGCTCCAACTGACTCTCCCACTACAGAGGCGACACCCACCGCCAGCGAAGAATCTCCCTCTCCTAGTGATTCACCTAGTCCCACGCCAACGCCGCCTGCGCCATTGGAAGATCAATCCATGCGTGTCAATCTTCCTAATCTATTGCTAGTAGATCCTCGCGCTTATTCCAAAAACATTCCTTCAATCGTTCTCTCTGGGCCTCGATACATGCTCGCTTGTTTACGGGGTGCAAATTTTACTTTCGATATTTACTCAAAGAATGCAATTGACTCAGTATTTAACGGTGTGAAACTTGTAGAAGGCGATATGACTTCATCGGTAATTCTCTCTGGTACTACCGAACAGGTTTCAGCGCTGCTCAATAGCAATAACGGCACCCGCCTGACGGGAATCCGGGGCCCTGTTGGTGGCTTTTACGCCGTGTACAACTTTGTCGCGATGAACATGCCCTCCCTTGATCCAGAGTTTTGTAGCCAAGGCTCTGGCGCAAATACCAGAGCGATCTACTTACGTCCCCTTGGATTGGGAATGGCGCTGATCAAAAACGGCGTAAAACTTCGCCCCTAGCCACTGATTTCTCGCTCAACCGTGGAGTAAAAGTTGAGATATTCACGCCACGACGGGTTGCGTCAATCACGTGTTTGCACGCTCCTCGAAGGTAAAGTTTCAAGCAGTCCAGACGGGCTTTTATCGTGCCTAAGAATGGAGTTGCGCCAGTGCCACTCGGTCTGCAATCGCCTCTTAGCGGACGAGTCGATGCTGGATTTGGAGGGGGAAGCCAACGCCACAAAAATAAGGTGATCTTCGGAGTGGCTCTAGCCTGCATCGTGCCATTTCTGCTTTCAACTTTTGCAGCCAGCGTAACGGTCGGTAGTGGCGCCCTCGAGTTTGGCCAAGGCTCTCAGCAGGCCATCGCATGTGATCCCACTGTCTTTGCTGCTATCAGCGAAGAATGGCATTCACTTCCAGTTGCCGGTGATACCTCCGCTGGATTTTTCCGAGTGCGTGGTGTGACGATTTCCAATCTAGATTTGGTGGCGTGCAAGGGTAAAAAACTTAGAGTCCGCCTCATCAACACTGCGGGTGCTGAACTAGCAATCGGGCCAACAGCCGATATTCATGTCTTGCAAATTTCCCTTCCCAACGTAGATGCCCCTGTTAGCACTAGTGATGCTGGGGCCCTGGCTTTGACCTACCTGACCGGCGATGGGGCCACGGTCTCCAGTGGCATGGCAGCGGTCGTCTCACTCAATGTTTCGGGCACGTCAATCTATGACGGCTCAGATCTATCCCCCACTAGCGCAGATGTGACTTTTTACGTAGATCCCACCGCCACGCTAGTAAATCTGGATGGCCAGCTGATCGGCAGAACCACAGTAGAGACCGTCAACAACCCAACTCGTTAATTCTCATTACAGAGCAATAAGAATTTCGCTTACCTTAAAAGGGTACGCTCTTTGACACCCAAATCTTGTTGCTCTGCTTTATTAATTTACAAGTTTAGTTAATCCGAAAGCGATCGAAAAAGCATCCAGCGCCCTTGAATGCTTTCCTTGTCAGCTAGGCGCCTGTCCTGGCTTGGATCGCGGCGATGAGCCTTCAGAGGGTCCCAAAGGCAGAAAACCCCTCACAAGGCTGGTAAAACCCGAACGATTACGCGCAAAGGTGAGGTTTTTGGGTGGTTTTCGAGGGGTTGCCACTTGCGTGCCCCTCCCAGCCAGTGCTTGACTAACCCTCAATAAGGGATTCACAGATCGTGATTCCAAGCAAATACTTTCCCTTTTAGGAGGAAGCGCAGATGGAGATTCTAAACCTCGGTGGTTCATTTGAACCATCTGAAAAATCCTCCAAGAAGAAGTTCAAGGTAGTTCTTGGAATTGGACTCCTAGCCGGAGTCATGGGACTTGGCTCAACATTGGCAGCCAGCGTCACTCTTAACAGCGGAACAACCGTTGAATTCGGACAAGGCATGGCTGCAACAACAGCATGCGATAGTGCGATCACGATCACGCCATCATCAACTTTCGTTAACGACTCAACGTCAGCAACAACTGGAGATTTCCAGCTTCGCAGTATCAGTATTACTAACCTCGACTCAACGGCTGTAAACACCAGTGACGGTACGGGCTGCGGTACTCGAGTTCTAATTCTTAAGGCATATACCAATAGCACAGGCGGAATGGCCTACGCCGTTGGCGGACTTGTGACTAACCCTCTCTACTTGGGCTGGTACTACAGCGGAGTTGGAGTCTCTGGCGGAAATTTGGGCGCCGGCTTTAAGGGCTATAACTCTGGCATCGCAATTACAGTCGGAAGCAATGGTGGATCTTGTTCAGTGAGTGCCACAGGTTATCTTACTGCAACCAAGCCTGACGTTGGCGGTGCTACTTGCGTCGAATCCGGTTCGGGTGCTACAACAACAATCGTTCTAACGTTGGGCGGATCTACCTCCGGCTCCAGCACTGCTGCCATCTACGGTGTCTCGGCCTCGGCAGTCAGCAAGATCACCCTTGAATCCGGATCGGCCGTCCCAAGCGGATATACGCAGGAAACTGGAGCATAATAAATATCTAAGAAGTTAAAAAGATAGTAAGAACGACCCGCTCTGGGAAACTAGAGCGGGTCGTTCTTATTTCTACCTCACGATTGTAGGATTTCAAAAGCGCTGCGCTCGGCAGCAGCGCTCCAATACGATGGCGAGGTCGGCGATGTCAGATAGCACCCAACCCACCAGATTGCCGATCAATTCTGAAATCAACTCTCTTGAGCCACACTTACTAGGAAATACGCAGATGTGGATTCAAGATACCGGATCTGTACCAGAATCAAATGTCCTCATCACAGTCTCAGATACCTCTGGCGAACATACTTTCCTTGTCGCGGGCGAGAAAATCATAGAAACAAAGTCAAGTCTCTTTGTGCAAGCTCCTCAAGAACGAGTAGTCGTAGGTACTCGAGCCTGGTATCCCCGAGTAGCAGCAGTCTTCAGGTGGTCTGGCTACGTGATGGCTTTCATTCTGCTCACCTTTGCAGTTTTCTCTTTTTCCGGGACCGTCAAAGCCCGCGTTGTCCTTACCGGTTCTATGGTGCCAACAATTAATCCAGGAGACATTATCTTGACTACCCCGCCCACCACTGTGGCGCCAAAAGTTGGCAGCATCGTTGCCTACGTAGGGCGTCGCTTTGATGGCACAGCAGTGGGAGTTTTCTCTCACCGAATTATTGGCGGGGATGCACAGGCAGGATTTATCGTTAAGGGAGATCACAATCCAAGCCCGGATACACAGCGTCCAAAAATCCCAGATATTACTGGTGTAGTTATTTTCATCATTCCCATGATTGGTCGCTTCCTCACGCCTCGCGCCCTATTGATCACAGTCCCTCTCATATTCGGGCTCTGGTTAATCCTTGATGCTTTGAAAAATGAATAAGAGAATACTCGGAGCACTCCTTTCTCTTTTTTTCATCACGACCTCACTTCCAATTGCTCATGCGGTGGATATGCCGCTGCTGGTGTGGGAGCGCGGTAAAGAACAAAATATCGTCCTAGGAGGTGCAACCCCACAAGCAGGATGGCAAATTAAATTAGTTCGCATGGGGTCGACGCCCGTTGCCTTTCAACCAAGCTCACGAAACAGCAAGGGATTCTTAGTTTATTCAGCACGCCTACCCGATGATCTGCCACTGGCAGAGTACTCGGTATATGTCTTCGGCGATGGCAGTCCTAATGGTTGGCAAGTTGCTCAAGTAAAAGTTGTTGAACAGATAAATTACTCAATTGCGCAGATACCTAGGGACCTTGCGCTAATTTTACTCACCCTAATTTTCCTCTTCACGACTTTATCAACTGCAAGAAGCGCCAAATATAGAAATTTGAGTTTTTTGAAGCAAAAAACACTTATAGAGAGTGAGACTTTGCTCTTAAACAAGTCGCTCCCACGAATCGCCTATCGCCCCTATCTATTGCGAAACGGGGCTAAAAGAACTTTGCGCCCATCGATTTTTCGCTTTCTTATTCTTCATGACGATACTTTCCTGCACAAACTCTCTCCAGTGGCCTGGGCACTCCTTCCTATCTTTGCAATACTTATCGGTATCCAAGGTGGACTTTCCTCCCATGGCCCAGCTGTGAATATTCCCCTCTATGCCATGGTCCTCATTTCTATTGTGGGCATCGTGGATTCCTACAGCGGAATATTTGCAGCAAGCGGTTTCGCGATTGGTCAAATCATTATCGGGCAAGCAATGAGTCTTCGTGCTGTCATCATTTTAGGAGTTTTAGCACTGGGGTGGATCTTCCCGGGCATGGGGGGCAGGTTTCTTTACTTCACGGGTCAAAAGGACTTTCCTGGACTCCGTGCAAAAACCTACAAAGGATTTCGAGACTTTTTTTTACTCTTAACTACTTCAACGGTCGTGGGAATCTTTTTCTTCACCACTCAAATCCTCGCGGATAGTCTGGCACTTCACGCACGTAGGCAGCATCCCGTTAATCTCTCTATCGCCATTGGAGTTATATTCGGAATCAAAGCCTTAGTTCATCAGCAACTTGATTCTCACATCTCTCAAGGTCCGAATTCCAATTTGCTTGTCCTGGAGAGGTTTCAGGTCATCACTTTGATCTCGCCTGCCTGGATTATTGCCATCGGAACATCCACTCTTTTCACCGCATATATCTGGGCTCTGAGTTGGGGGATTGCCATTCTTTCCTCTACTTTGATTACATTCCTATTCGCATCTTTAATGGTGAAATTAGATTTTCCTCGAATTCCACTCTTAGCAAAATGGGAACGCAACGTATACATAGAATCGGGGGTAGTGACTCTGGGAAGTCTCTGGCTCTTTACCTATGTCAGCTCATTGCCCTACCAAATTAGTGTTAAATCTGAGATATTAATGACTATGGGATTCCTCTTGCCATTGCTTCATGTAATTGTGAGTAGCTTTCGTGAAGCATCGCACCAAGCAGAACAACATATTGCATGAAGAAACTCGCACTCTTCTTACTTATACTTCTTTTCTCGCGAGGAGTAACGGACTATGCAGGTGCGAGCTCGACCACAACGAATTCATTTGACACTTTGCTCTTTGGGACTGAAGTCCAAGGAAAATCTAATCTCAATCAAGTACTGGCGGTGGTGATTGGACCTCAAGGAACTCCTGGTCCAGCGGGAGTTGCAGGAAGAAATGGATTCGTAGGTTTAAATGGGCTCGCCGGTAAAGATGGAATACCAGGTGCACCTGGACCCATTGGACCAGGTGGGCCTATGGGTCCTGCTGGTGCCAATGGTCCCGCCGGTGCCAATGGTCCCGCCGGTGCCAATGGTCCCGCCGGTGCCAATGGTCCCGCCGGTGCCAATGGTCCCGCCGGTGCCAATGGTTTAGACGCACAGCCAATTGCCATGGTGCAATTAGTAGTTGGTGACACACACTGCCCTCAAGGTGGCACGAAATTCATATCGCCAAAGGGTGATCAAAGTTTTGCTTGTAACGGTTCAGGTGCGGGATCAGGCTCTGTAATTCATGGCAGTGGGAGTGCTGAAATCATCAGTTGCGATGATGCGATAGACCTTGGAATGCTGAGCCACTTCGATACAGGGTTACACCACTTTATCCTCGATGGAATTCGGATTTCGGGTCTGAGTTCTGAGTGCAAAACACACAGACTAGACGTCACTTTATCGACCACCACCATGGGCGGGACTACGCAAGCCTTCCTTTGTACGGTTACTGCGCTACCAGATGCCGCTGGTGGAGACCTTTATGTAGCACGAACTGGGTATAATTTGAAGTACGGAGAAGTTGGTCTTGTCGTGCCTTTGGTCTGTGATCCGGACCTCAGCACTATGGATTTAACGATTTTGGATTCCATTATTGGATTCCAACTCTCATGAGCAATCCAGAAAGAGATGGGGGCACACATGGCACAAAAGAAAGAGCCAACTCCCAATAAGCCTGTGCTTTCGAGAGTTCCTTTGCCAGTTTCGGATTCCGCGCTAGTGATTGACCTGCCTGATGGACAGAAACTTGTAATTGGGAAAATGAATCAAGGCACTGTCATCGAAGTTGCCACGTGGCGCGGGGTGGGTCGGCCAGATTCACGAACCAATCGCATGATGTTTGGAATGTCTAGTGCTGAAATTGACGACGACGCTGGTGAAGCTCAGATTTCCGGTAGCTCAAAGGCGACGCCTGATGGGCTGGTTGCAAAAATATGGGCATATCCCGTCGCTATTTTTATGTGGCTTTTCAATATTAAGACTAAGCCAAAATCTAGAAATGGCCGGCAAAGTGCCAAGACCCTGATCATCGAACCTAAAGTCGAGGGGCCAACCAATTTCCCATCGACGCAATCGAGCGGCTCCACGCCAGAGGCAAATTCTTCTGTAATGCCTTTGGCAAAGAAGATATCGATCATCATTTCAACCTCTGTGGCCTGGCTCAAAATCATTGGCCAGGCCGCATTGAATAACGGTAAGAAAATAATGAGTTTCAAAAATAGGAAGGCGAGCACGCTCTCTAAGCCAACTCCTGTACAAGATCAAGAAATAGATGACTGGCTTGCCTCCATCACCACGAAGGTTCGAAATACTCCTAGCGCAGCCAAGGTTTCACAAACAGCAAAGACGACTGAGAAAGTCTCGCTCGATTCAGTCTCGCAACGCTCAAAAAACAATTCCCGAAAGAGATAATCTGAGAAATTCATGCTCAACGCGTCATTTTTTGGTCGCGTGAAGGTACTATTTTGATGTGGAAACGCTCGCATATACGGGCGCGAGAAGGGGTGCAGGCTTGAAAGACAACACTAAGCGTGGCATCGTCTTCACTGTCATCCTCCTCGTAGTTTTGTTTGCCCTAGGGCTTCGAATTGAGCATCCAAAATCTGGCCTAAAAAATGCACTCGGATCAGCGGAATCGAGTCTGGCAGTTTATTGGCACCATTCGAAATTGAGCGTTGGCGAAAAAGTAGTTGTAATGGGTTCGGTCCAGACAAAGAATCCAATGTTGGCAATAGTCAACAATGTGAGTGCCGATTCAGTTGACATCCAAACGGATGGCGCCTTTGAACGAATCCCCATGAAAAATGTTCGTGGTTCCCTTGTTATGGTGTTTCCATTCATCGGGATGTTATTCGACGCCATCGGTCTGTAACGCTCTATGAGTCTGATAGAAATCGAGCCAGAGGTAACGCAAAAAAAGAAGTTTCCTAAAGGCTTGCTCGCGATCGGCCTCATCTCTGCAATTGCATCACTAGGCCTGGCTGTCGGAGCGCTCATTAGTCTTAACGACGCCGAGCGGGGTAGAGCCGAATTAGGCACAGGCATGATCGTTGTTGCAGCGTGTGACCCCGATGGAATCACCGTTACTCCATATCAAAGCTTCGCAAACAAAGAGACCGGGAGTAAATTTACTTTCAATTCAATTGAACTCAGTGGAATTTCAAAACTATGCGCTGGTAAGGACTTCAGATTGTCCGTAAGGGATCTCCAGGGGGACCCACTGACTTTGTCTACTGATGCTGATGGAAGAGCGATCACATCTGTTCGGATCTATTTCCATGAATTCACCGGTGCCGATAATTCGGTATCGCTAGACGGAGTCCTGACAGACGAATTCACTTTAGTTGGATCTGATTCGGCTTCCGGATTAATCAATGTCGCTGCGATCCACGGGCTAGATCAAATACAAGACCTTCCTAATATTGATCCAGATACTGGTTTATCTGCTTGGAATCTCTCGAGCCCCGCAACCTTCTGGGCAATGAGTGATTCAAATAATGACGTGTCAATTGTGTTTAATCCGAAGGCTCAAACTTCAGGTCCAAATAGTGGAGAAGACCAAATCGCGGGTTTTGCTGACTCCCGAAGTAGTTACAAAATTCTCCTCGAATCATTGGATCATTCCCTCACTGGATGATATTTCATCCTCTTTTGAAAAACCTAGCCTAATTTAGAATCACTCTCACTCTAAGGGCGCGCTGTCACGGTAACAACTTTCATGGGAGAAGTCACTGGAACTAGGGCTTGATTCGTGGGGGTTAAAACTGCCCACACCTTAGTTTCACCTAAAGTAGAAGGCTTCCATTCGCATGTGGCGGCCCTAGATGTGACCGCAACTTTGAATGAACATTCTTTGATTGTGCGACCATTTTGTAAGAACTCGACAATTCCTTTCGTACCGACTGCAACTGTAATCGTCGTTTCTGTTTGATAAACGGCAGTCGATACAACCGTAACAGCAATCGAGGAAGCATTCGTCTGAATTGTTACTGTAGTTGCACTAGTTACGACATTGTTATAGGTATCACTATCTCCTGCCTTAGTTACTGTGATACGACATGTGCCAGCGGTGCCAGTACTGAGGACACCTGATGTGATGGAGCAACTTGTGGCTGTGCCGTTACTTACTGCATAGGTGAGTGCACCAGATGATGATCCCCCGCTGGTTGTGAGCGGAAGAGCAACTCCAAGAAGTCCGGCAACAGA
>WLPU01000007.1 GCA_009698615.1 Actinomycetota bacterium
AAATACCAGCGGTGCTCCAAAGTCTCATGAAAGAGTTGAGCTGGCTCTATACGACCATGCAGTTCTTCCGGAACTAATCCGTTAATGCGATGGAAGACGTCACTGAGCCATTTTCTAGCACTTGTTTCTATTGAAATTGCAGGATTTTCTTCTCTTGCACGATAACGATCAAAGGAAGCAAGCAAGCGTTTGGCTTGTAATTCTTCAGTGGAAAGTCCGGTCAAGTCATACAAACGTTGAGTGTGATACCCGGCGGCAACTAATTTTGGTTGGAACTTCAAGGCTTGCCGATCGCCATCCATAGAAACAGAAACTTCTTCTACTGCAAAGCCTAAATCTTGTAAGGCTCGCATAGCGCGCTCTACCGCATGGCGATCTTTTGGATCCAATAATTGAGGTTCTTTGAGCGCTGCCCACAATCTGCGATATCGCTTAATGACTCCATCACTTGCGCGGATTGGATCCATACCAGCAAAGAGAACTCCGGAGATAGCTAGATCTTCAAGTTCTGCAGCAACATTGAAATGTGCAATCTCAAGATCATGTTCGCGTTGACCATCACTCAGGGATTTTTGAAATTCTCCCGTTTCAGCATCGACTAGATATGCAGCAAAACCTTCGGCATCACGTCGAAAAAGCGTATTGGATAGCGAACAATCGCCCCACCAGAATCCAAGTAAGTGCATGCGCACAAGTAGGAGTGCCAGTGCATTTGCCATAGTGATTACATCGTGAGCGGTAACATCCCCAGAAAGTAAAACTCTATAAGGCAATGAATAGGGAAGAAATCTTGTTGCCAAGGCTGATGGCAGTTCTTCACCATTGATGTCAGTTCTCCCATCAACAACAGCAATGGGTTCAACTGCTGGGGCCCCAAGTTGCGAAAGTTGGCGAAGTAGTTTGTATTCACGGCTTGCAAATTCTGGAACAGTTTCCTTTACAGCATAAATTTCGCTATCCATCGCTTCGGTCGCTCGCACAAGTCTGACGACGTGGCGAGAGATGCCTCGTTTTTCAGCAAGCGTTGGATCTTCGGGCCATTGCTCCAACGGTTTCTCCCAGGGCAATCCGGCCACTGCACCGATCTCCTCTCCGAGGCCCGTAATCCGAAGTGTCATATGGACATTCTTCCCTATTGATATGAACAGGAGATTACGTAATGCGCCTCTAGAAGGTGATTGTCGACACCGATTACAATGATTTCATGGCAATTTCAGATCGCATCAAGAAAGTTCGCACAAAGAAGGTCGTAACGCCAGATGATTTTGGCACACCAGGGGCTCCTATTAATCAATCGCACCCGTTTTACTTTGGTTTTCTAGCAACCATCGGCGGACTCCTAGCGATCTTGCTTATGCGATCACTTGCGGCTGCAAGCCAAACCTTTGTGCTGATCATTATTGCCCTCTTTTTAGCAATGGGACTTAACCCTGCTGTCGAGGCTCTGCGTAGTCGTGGACTCACACGCACTAAAGCCGTGACAACAATGTTTGCATTAGTCATTATTTTTGTTGGGCTTTTTGCTTGGCTTGTCATCCCACCAGTGGTGTCACAAGGAGCAGATTTAATCAATCGCGCTCCGACACTTCTGAACGAACTTAAGAATAACTCCACCATTGCATCTCTCAATGATCACTACGGAATTGTTGACACTTTGCAAGAAAAACTCAAAGCAGTTACCAAAGATGGCACACTGATATTTTCAGCATTTGGAGGGGTTGTCGGCGTAGGCAAGACCGTTCTTTCGGGAACTTTTGCATCTTTAACGGTCTTAGTCCTCACACTCTATTTTCTATTTTCACTTCCCACGATGACCGAGCTCGGATTGCGCTTAGTCCCTGCCACACGTCGTGATCGCGTATCTCGCCTTGCGAATGCAATCATCGCCCGCATTGGCGCCTTTGTTGGAAGCCAAATTACAGTTTCAATTTTGGCAAGCATCTTTGTTCTCATTCTTTCTGTGGTAATTGGCCTTCCTTCTCCATTCGCACTTGCAATGCTCATCCTTGTCTGCGGATTGATTCCATTGATCGGCCACTTCATAGGATGCTCTGTAGTTACGATTGTTGCCTTGACTCAATCTGTTTCAACTGGCCTCATTGCCTTCGCCGCATATGTTATTTACGTTCAGATTGAGAACTACGTCATTACTCCAAGAATCATGCGTAAGTCTTTGGCGGTACCAGGTGCGGTAACCATCATTGCTGCGTTACTAGGTTCTTCATTACTGGGATTAGTCGGAGCGCTACTGGCGGTGCCTCTAGCGGCAGCAGTAATTCTTATTTTGGAAGAAGTTATGTACCCAAGATCTGATAACTCCTAGCGACAAGGGCCTTCACTTCCAAGTTTCCGCTTTCTGATTCATTGGAGCAAGGGCAATTACTGGTCTTGGCTAGTAAAATCTGCAGCTTACATGCCAGCCATGAAAGTACTTAAACAATCAATCCTTAGTAATACAGTCGCACTAGGTTGCTTTAGTCAATTCATCCATATTCAATCTCCTGATAATGTATTTTTGCCCAATTGAGGTTTTAAATGTAACGACATTAGATATGCATTCCGTGACTACAGTTTGACCATCTTCACTTGTAACCCCTAATTCATGTTTGGAAAAAATGGAACAGACCGCACCAGCGCGAGACAGGACGATCGCTTTGTCGAGCTGCCAATTACTCCAGACAATTTCGACCTCAAATCCACCGCGAACTCGAAGCCCGCTTATCATTCCTTGCGCCCATGCGGTCGGAAGTGCTGGCAATAATTTTATGAAGCCATTATGAGACTGAACGAGCATCTCCGCGACTGCAGCAACAACTCCCAAGTTACCGTCAATCTGGAATGTAGTAAGAGGATTTGTTCCTTGGGGGGGATGCGTTCCAAATAGGTTTGGGGAAGTCCTTTCTCGGAGGACGCGCATAATCATTTCCCTCGCCAGATCTCCTTCGCCAAATCGCGCCCATAAACAAGCAGCCCACGCCAAACTCCAACTGCTTGCGCCTGCGCCGGCATCAAGTCGTCTTTGAAGTGAAATTCGCGCGCCAGCAGTAAGAGAGGAATTGCCGAGAATTTGATTATCTGGATAAACCCCAAAAAGATGAGAAAAGTGTCTATGCCCTGGTTCAATCTCTTCATAATCTTCCATCCATTCCAAGAGTTGACCGTGACGCCCTAATCCAGGTTTCGGCAATTTAGGTAAGGCCTCGCGTACTGAATCGATAAACGCGTTATCGATTCCTAAAATTTCTGATGCGGCAATGCATTTTGTAAACAACCAATGAGCAAGCTGGCTATCGAGCGAAGGGCTCATTGTAAGAGCAATTCGAATACCTTCATGGTCTGAGTAGGCATTTTCCGGTGAAAGCGAAGGCCCAATTAAAAATCGCCCCAAATCATCCTCTACTGCCATTGACAATAAGAATTCTGCTGCTTCTTGCATCGCCGGGTAGGCGCGATCACGTAAGAAATCGATGTTTAGGTCATATTCAAATCGTTGCCAATAATGCCAGACCAACCAAACTCCACCAGTTGGCCATAATCCACAATAAACATTATCAAGTGGCGCTGAGTCAGCCCAGATATCGAGGTTTTGGTGCACAACAAATCCACGAGCACCATAGTGAACTCGAGCTGTTTCGCTCCCGGTCGTCCGAGCTCTGTCAATTAAATCAAACAAGGCATCATGACATTCAGATAAGTTTGCAACTTCTGCCGGCCAATAGTTCATTTCAAGATTGATGTTGGTCGTAAATTTGCTATCCCAGGCCGGCGTAAAACTCTCATTCCAGATTCCTTGCAAATTTGCAGGTTGAGTGCCTGGTCTGCTGCTTCCATATAGCAGGTAACGCCCAAAACTTACATAAGTAGCTATCAGTTTTTCATCATTTTCTCCCACTCCCAAATCCTTCAGTCGTTGGTCTGTAGGCAATTCAGTTTTACCGTGGGTTTCAGTCCCTAAAGATATTGTCATTCGTTTCATGGAAGGTGCGTGTTCTTCAATATGACGCTGGCGGAGATCTTGGTAACCCAATGATGTGGCTTTTCTTATAATTTCCTCGGAAACACTGGCTTCATCTGATTTGTCGAAATCAGTGGTCGCAGAAATTAGAATTGTTGCGGCATTTCCTTCTTCGATTAATAGATGGTCACCCAGAGCAGACACCGTTCCGCCCTCTGAATTAGCATCCACGCGTGCATGAAAACTTACTCCGTAAGCCCCCGCTCGACCCACCATAAGTAATTGTTTCGGGCCGATCGGCATTGCTTGGCCGTCGTAGCGACGCGTTAACTCAAGTCCAAGCTTAAGCGTTAGAGGTCCGTCTTTTTCAATCCGAACTACAATCACATTATCAACAGCGCTTGCAAACATTTCGCGTTTGAAATTTGTCTCACCAATTCTATATTCCACGCTTACGATTCCAGTAATCAAATCCAGAGTGCGTAAGTAATCCTTAGCGACTGCATCATGCTGACCATTAGAAAGAAGGGTCAATTGACCTAGAGTCTGATAGGCACTTTGCCAATGTGGAGTTCCAAAAGAAGCAAGTTCAGCTAGAAATTGCGCTTCACGCGGGCGACCTTCCATTAAATGCTGCCTCACCTCATTCAAGTATTTTTTCGAGTCGTGATTGATTCGTGAAGCGGACCTTTTTGTCCAAATAGATTCTTCATTCAGCTGAATCTGCTCCTTATAAACTCGGCCGTGGATCATTGCCCCAAGGCGCCCGTTGCCTATTGGTAAAGCGGAAAGCCAATCATTCGCCGGTTGCTTGTAAAAAATAGATTCATTTTTCATTAGTTGCCTCCTGCTTTGTCGATTCATGCAATTTTTGTAAAATTCCTGGTTCTTTCATGACATCTTCTATTTCATCGCAATCAAGTGGCGCGCTAGAAGTCAAATTCTCGTATCCATCTTTTGTAATAACAACCGTATCTTCACATCGGATGTAGGACTTTTCATCCTCAATCCACATCATTGGATCCACTGAAAAAACAGTTCCTTCACTTAACGGTCTATTTCTATACTCACCTATGTCATGGACACTCATCCCCACTGGATGTGAGAAGTGTCCTCGGAAATCTAATGCCTTAGATGCTGCTTGTTTTTGACTGTCATTTGCAAATTTCGTCTCGTCTATAACCTTTGACATTCGCGCTGCAACATCATCCATAATTTGGTTCGGCACTCTGCCAGGACGGGTTTGTTCTAAGAGTGATCGATGATACTTAACGATAAAACTATAGAGAGTTCGTTGTTCTGATGAAAATTTTCCATTTACGGGCCACATTCGACCAATGTCACTCGTATAGTATGCAAAATCTGGAGCAAAATCCATAAGAACTAGTTCGCCATCAGTCAATTCACTGTTTAGTTTTCCGTAGTGACCATGCCAAGCATTCTTTCCAGTAGCTACTATCGCCCGATAGCCTTCACCGCGCGCTCCTCCTTGATTAAACAAGAAACTCGCAACCGCCGCCAATTGATACTCAAAAATGCCTGGAATAGTTGACCGCATTGCTTCAGTAATTCCTTGCGCACAAAGCTCTCCAGCTATTCGTAGTACCTCGATCTCGCGAGTATCTTTTTGCTCACGCATTGCATCTAACATTGGAGAGAGATCTGCGAAAACCGCCTCGGGGAATGCTCCTTTCAACTTATTGATAAAAAATGAAGGTGTGCTAACAGACTTTCTCCATGGATCGGCAAGAGAATACGCAATTGCTTTTAGAATTCCATCTCGACTCTCCGAACCTAATTCGGGGCCACGCATTGGAGTGTAAAACTTCGGCTTGTTAGTCTTTAGAACAAATAAGGACAAATCATGTGGCAAGGCTTCTAAAGGCCGAACAGAGTCGACCCCCACTAATTCAGTCACCATAATATTTTCACTTGCATTTAAACTTTTCCCTTCATCACGCTCCGCGCCAGGGTTCAGATGAGGTAAATACAAAATGCTAAAATTATTTTGTCCGCTGATTGTTAGATAAGCATGGGGAACTTCGACCCCACTCAAATAGTACATATCATTGGTTTGTCGAAATAATACAGAGCCACTTGGTCTCGGAGCTCCTTGGATTATTGCCATGCCGGAATTTTCTAGTTGCGACGATACGATAGCCCTTCGCGCACTCAATATCTCTTTGCTAAAAGATTCTTGGTAAAGGCCTGGCAGTCCCTGATGATTCAAATCATTTTTAGTGGCCATAAATCATTTGTCCTTATCTTTTTTGAGAAGTAGAGTTTGATCTTTTTCTGCTAACTGTGATGCAGAAGATGGTACAGATGACAATAATTTCTGAGTGAATTCATTCTGTGGTCGAGAAAGTACATCGTCTACCAAACCGGATTCGACAACTAAGCCATTTTTCATCACGTAAGCCCTATCTGCAATTTGACGTACTACGGCAAGATCATGTGTGATGAAAAGCAAACTAATCCCCATTTCCTTTTGAATCTTACGAAGCAAAGAAAGAATTTGCGCTTGAACTGAAACATCTAGAGCGGAAACAGCTTCATCACATATAATTAACTTCGGTTCAACTGCTAATGCTCGTGCAATAGCGACTCTTTGCCGTTCCCCGCCAGATAAAGATTCCGGTAATCGCACTCTATAGCTCTCGGGTAAGCCAACATGCTTTAACAAAGCATCAATTCTGCTGTTACGGCTATCTTTGCCTTCTCCATTGACCTGCATTACCTCGCTTAAGCAATCTGCCACTGTTTGCCTGGGATCTAAGGAAGAATATGGATCCTGAAAAACGATTTGCGCTTTCTTTCTTAGAGCGGCACGGGATTCGCGACTGATTGAGTTGTAGTTAGTTGCCTCCAACCCATCTAATTCAATCGAGCCAGATGTCGGAACCTCCAGCCCTACTATGCATCTGCCAAGGGTAGTTTTTCCGGATCCAGATTCACCTACTAATGCGACGCATTCGCCAGGGGCAATTTCCAGACTTACGTTTTGGACCGCTTCCACCTTGCGGTTCTGGCTATTGATAAAAGTCTTTTTGAGACTCTGGATTCTCAGCACTGGAGTTATTGAGGGAAGTGCTGACTGAGTTGATAAATTCACGAATGGCGAATCCGCCGTCTTTCGGCCTGTTCTGTCAACTATTAATTCGCTTTTAATTTCTTGTAACCGCAGACAAGAACTCACATGCCGTTCGCCAACATTTCTTAATTGCGGCGTACTATCCAAGCAAACTTGAGTTTGCCAATTACAACGCGGGGCAAAAGCACATTTGCCTAAAACGTTATCAAATGAAGGTACTGAACCGGGAATGGAAGTTAGAACTTCAATTCGTCGATCAATCGGCGGTTCCGAGAGTAGTAATCCATGTGTATAGGGGTGCAAAGGCGCCTTTTCCAATTCCACAGAAGGGCCAACTTCAAGAATCGAGCCAGCATATAAAACATAAATTCTGTCACAAACCGAAAACGCTACTCGAAGATCATGGGTAACTAAAATCAAACCCATTTGACGAGACTGTTGAACATTTTTCAAAAGTGCGAGAATTTCAGCTTGAGTAGTATTGTCAAGAGCCGTAGAAGGCTCGTCTGCAATTAAGAGCTTGGGGTTTCTTGCTAATGCAGTTGCAAGGGCAATTCTTTGTCGCATTCCACCAGAAAGTTGAAAAGGAAAGCGGCCAGCGACTGCAGCATCATGAATTCCAACTTCGGAAAGTCTTTCCAGGACTATTTTTTTTGATTCTTGTTTGGAAATCTCCTTTCTAAACTTTTTATTGGCGCGCAACGCTTCTAAAATATGTTCTCCGGCAGATAAAACCGGGTTCAGCATCGTGAATGGATCTTGAAACAGCAACGTCATCTGATCGCCTCGCAATTGATGAACTTTTCTGAGCGATAGATTCGTAATCTCCTGCCCGTCAAGTTCGATTCGACCTTCATGGGCCATATAAGGAGGCAGCATCCGCATAATGGCTTTGGTAAGCATTGACTTTCCGCTACCTGATTCGCCTACGATCCCGATGGTTTCACCCCTGGCCACGCTTAAATCAACATTGGAAAAAATAGTTCTCTCATGTTCCGCGCCAAGATGTCTAACTGTTAGTCCGGAAACCTTTAGTAGGGGCTCTGAACTATTTAGCTCTAAATTCAAAACGTCAGCCATCATCTCTGTAAGCTTTTCTTGGAATAAAAGTCATAAACCCAATCGCCAATTAAGTTTACTGAAACTGCAAGCAGCACAATCGTAATCCCAGGACTTAAGGCCGCCCAATAATTCGTAAATAATGAAGGTTGGCCGTCTGACAACATTCTTCCCCAATCTGGGGTACCAGGCTGCGAACCTAACCCCAGGAACGATAATCCGGATAAGGCCACCAAGGCTCCTGCAAAGTCAGTTGCAAAGTTCGCAATAAGTATTGGATAAATATTGGGGACGATATGTTTGTACATTATTCGCCAGCGCGGAACTCCTACTACTCGCAGCGCTTCAATATAAGGCAATTTTCGCTGCTCCAAAGATACTCCACGAACAATTCGAATATCTCCTTGCACATTAAGTACACCTAGTACTAAGAGGGCCATCCAATAACCCCCGTGAGTTACAGATACAACAACTATCGTCAATAAGAGTCCAGGAAGCGCGACAATGAAATCTACGCCACGCATTATCAGATTATCTATTGAACCACCTCTATAGCCAGCAAATATTCCAAGAATTGCCGAAACAACGAGGCCGCTAAATGCAATAAGAAATGGACCAATAATGGCACCTCGAGATCCAGCAATTAGTCGGGAGAATACATCGCGGCCAAGTTCATCCGAACCCAACCAATGTGAGGATGTTGGTTTGAGAGAGACTGCCAAAAGATCTTGCTCCATTGGATTAAATGGAGATATAAATTGTGCCGCAACCGCTGCAAAGCAGATAATGATGATTATTAATGATGCTACAAGAACTGAGCCCGGTACATCTCTTAACTTACTTACTCGTGATCGCAACGTTAATGTCATAATTAGTCAGATCCCTTTTCAAAAGTAATTCGTGGATCTATCGCTACGTACAGCAAATCGATAATAAAGTTTGCGAATATAATCCAAACTGCGACCACCAGAACGATTCCTTGGATAAGTGGAATATCACTATTTTTGATTGATGAGACAAGTAAGCCTCCAAGCCCTGGTAATCCAAATACTGACTCCACAAAGACCGTGCCAGTTAATAACCCTACAAAGACAAGACCTGAAGCAGTTACTATCGGAATCAATGCATTGCGGAGCGCGTAGCGAATAACAATTCGTACTTTAGACAAACCCCTGGCTAGCGCGAACATGTAGTGATCACTTTTGATTTCTTGCAGCATGGCTGCGCGAGTTAATTTAGTAATAAAGGCGAGAGGCCCAATTGAAACAACTGAAATCGGCAAAATCAGATGCCAGAAGTAATCCTTAAAACCACCACGCCCTGTTCCAAATATTGGAAAAAGTTGAAGCTTTAAGGCAAGCACGTAAAGGGCGAGAATTGCAACTACGAAAGCTGGAGAACTACTCATCAATGTGGTTGCCCCAACCGTGAGTCGATCAATCTTACGACCTCTATGTAAGGCTGCTAAGGTTCCGGCCAAAATACCGAATCCAACAGAAATTAGAAAAGCTGGAATCGTTATTGATAATGTCAATGGAATCCGAGACTTCAACTCACTCGATACTGGCATGCTACTGAATATAGATGTACCTAAATCTCCGTGGGCTACACCGCTAATCCAATAATAATATTGCATATAAATAGGACTATTAAGGTGGAATTTCTCTCGTAAGTTATTTACTGTTTCGGTATTGGTTGGTTTCTCACCAATTAAAGCACCAACAGGACCCCCATGAACTAAATTGAGAAGAAGGAAGACTACGACAGTCACACCTAATGCGAGTGGAAGAAGAAAAGCTAAGCGCTTTATGATGTAAGAATACATACTTCTATTCATACGTTTACCGTATCTGAATGCTTATCCAGCCAACTCAGGATCTGAACCCAACATTCTGATTTAGCCAAAGATCCATGCAGCCCATGTCCTTCACCCGGAAAAATTATTAGTTCGCTAGACACTCCTTTATCAATGAGCGCTCTGTAAAATTCTTCTGCTTGACTTACTGGGCAACATCGATCTTCTTTCCCGTGTAAAATTAACGTGGGTGCGCTTGAACTTGAAACTCGCATAAGCGGTGAACGCATTAAATACTCATGCGAATTTGCAAGGGTTGGAGCACCCTTCATTAACTTGTCATAAAATGCTGGATTATTGCTACCAAATCGAGCGCTAAGTAGATTTGGATGCCCGTACATAACGACTGCGCATCGAATTTGATCCGTCATAGTTGCGGCACATGCCGCCAAATACCCACCATAACTTCCACCTACTACGCTAACTTTGGACTCATCGATCGCTATATATTTTGCACACTCTGCTATTCCAAGAATTATGTCTGCAACTTCTGCCCCACTCGCGTCACCTAGATTGGCACGAGCAAACTCTTGTCCACGACCAACGCTACCTCGCGGATTTGGTAGGAGCACTGCATAGCCCTCGCTTAAAAGAAGCAAAACTTCGGGGCGCAAGCTGTATGTCCATAAACTAGCAGGACCCCCATGAATGTATATGACTAACGGAGAAAGTTGGGTACGAGAATTCGGATCGTAAACCAATAATCCTTCAATCTTTCTGCCATCTGATGAGGACCAGCGCAATAAATCTGTTTTAAAGTTTGGAACCTTCTCTTGATTCTCTAAACCAAATTTAGAAATCCTTTTCCATTGGGTTAGCTTTGACCCGCTCGCGCCAACAATTATTTCGGGCGATTCGAATTCGCGTGGGGCGCTTATAGACCAAATCGCCTGATCCAAAACAGTGTTTTCCGGACTTGATTGAAAGTTAGTGCTTGAGGCTTGTAAATCATCTAAATGCAACTCCCCAACCTCTCCGTCAATTTTAACCCATCCCCACGCACCGGAGAGATTCTGCCAACCTGTAAACCAGACACTATCCCTCGAACGCCACCGAACCTTAGAAACATCGACACCAAATGATTTGATAGTTAGAACTTCTCCACTTGCAATTTCAATCACCTTAATTTCCCCGCATACCGTACCTCGATCGCTCGCCCATCCTTCCACTAGAGCAATCTGATTTTTGAGTGGATTTTTAGTTATGGAAGATATTTGCCAACTTGGTTTATAAAAAGTCTTTATATCGCCGCTATGACGATCGACAAACACGACGCTTGAGTCATACCAGCCAGACTCAGTTACATCGTTGGACCAGATTGCCGCAATAGAATTCTCATCAAAATTTTCGAATTCCCAAATTGTGCCTTGCTTGGGTCCAAAGAAATATGGCTCTTTTGAGTCAAAATTGATTTCACACAAGTGCCGCTTCCCGGAATCAATCCGCGTTGTGACTGGTAAATCAATATCTTCTAGTGAGGCGCTTCGCTGTGATCCCGAAGTGACGACGCTGTCTGAACCAGTTTCAGCCACCAGCGCCAAGATAGATAAATTCTCTGGCATCCAGAACAGGTCCTCGATAGATCCAGGAATCGTTGCAATTTCTTTGAAGTTGAAAAGTGGAGCGGAATAGATGCCAATGCTTGTGTATCCACTAGATACATGGCCTTGCATAGCAACAGCGAGTTGATCTCCACTCGGGGACCATCTTGGCAAAGAAATACTATGGTTTTCACTAAGACGAGATAATGGCGCTGGCATACTTTTCTTAAAACTTAGCCATACATTGGTTTCAGTTTCATTGCTGGACTTAATTGGTGATTTGACAGTAAACGCAGCGTATAGACCATCCTTCGACACATTGATATCACTGAGGAGATGTTGGTTTTGAATTTTCCGATTGAAAAAATCAAATCCGACATCACTTTTCATAGATTAAACCTTTCTGCTAGCCGCTAAGAAATGGAGTATCGCATCATCGAATTAGTTGAAAAATGAATGCGCCGTCCTTTTCTTAGGACGGCGCATTCATTCTTAATCTAATTAATTGGTTTTAATCAAATTAACCCACAGGCTTGTGTCAAAGAATGCTCCTGGGGCAATTGCGCTCCAAGAATCTTTAACAGCAATAGCACTGTCACCCCAAAGGATCGGGATAATCGGAATATCCTGTGCCGCCAGTGTCTGAGCTTCCAACACCAACTTAGCTCCAACCTTTACATCTTTAGCCTGTTGGGCTTTTTCGATGAGGGCATCAACTTTTGGATTACGGTAGTTAGATGAGTTGTTTCCATTTACAGCTGCTTGGCTGCTGTGGAAATACAAAAACGCCATCTGCGTTGGATCGGGTCCATCTGGCTTGTTTCCAATGATCTGAATACCAAGATTTGGCGCATGATCGAGGATAACTTGGAAGCGAGGTCCACCAGGCATTGAATTCAGTTTCAAGGTAACGCCAATTTTGGCGAAATCTTGCACCAATACCTGTGAAATCTTCCCAATTGTCGCACTATCTGCTGGCACATTCATAGTTGTTTCAAATCCATTTGGTACTGAAGAAAGTGCTAATTCAGCCTTAGCTTTCTCGATACTAAATGGATAGGTTGCTATAGATGAGTAGCCAGCTTTAATTGTCGCGGCATCAAGAACTCCCTTGAATATGTTTGGATCATTGATCGTAGTTGACGGTCTACCTAGTCCAGGAGTCAGTCCAGTCACAATGGCACTTGAATTTGTCGCATAGTACAGAGCCCTGCGCACGTGAATGTCATCAAATGGCGCTTGTGTCATGTCTAGAGTGAGACCGCGGAAAACCAAATTTGAAACCGGAGTCACAGAAAAGACAGACTTCCACTGAAGGAATGATGCAGACGGCACGCTAAAAGTGCCGTCAATTTGCCCACCAATCATTGCGAGCTGAAGTGTCTGTGCATCAGGGATTACTCGGAATGTAATTTGGTCAAATTGAGTTTTTGGTCCAGTGTAAAATTTATTCCGCACAAGAATCAATCTTGAATCAGGAGTGTATTCTTTTACTTTGTATGGACCGCTACCGATTGGCAAAACTTTTGGGGTGCCATAGTTGGCTAAGTTAGCCTCAACATGTGCTTTTTTCCAAACAAATCCCACCAAAGTGGCTGGTAAGTACTTCCACATACTGTCTGCTGTCTTCAGCTTCACAGTCATAACATCACCAGAGGATGTAATAGATTGTACATTTGACAGTAGTGCCGCTTCTTGTGATGCCACAGTTGGATCTAGATGCATTTTTAAGGAATAAACTACATCGGCAATTGTTAATAGGCTGCCATCAGAGAACTTGATGCCTTTTTTGATTGTGTATGCGTATTCTGTCTCGGATACTTTCTTCCAAGAAGAGGCAACTGATGGAACAATAGAACCATCTGGGTTTGTTGTGAGTATTTGTCCTTGTATTAACGACATTACCTCGTTGCCAACGTCTGAATAATTCGTTGGAGCAAACAACGTACGTGGGCCGTACGCTAGTCCCCAATTTAGATTCTTGACGGTTGCTGCTGAGGCCGGCAAAGAAATTAAGACGAGCGGCACCGCTAATACGAAAACGCTCCCGAGTGCGGACATTCGGCGAAACATTTTTTTCGGTTTCCTAGATTTGAAATCCAACATGATTGCCTCCTCCATAGTAGATAGAGTCCCCTAGGGACTTCCCCGTTAAAAAATAGCGCGGCGGAAAATTATGGCCTCAATTCCTTTCTTTAAGTAGAAATGTTGGGTGCCAATTTGGCAGATTATCCGCAATGTGAGAGAGCTCAAGCATCGCTATGGAGTAGGTATCGACCTAAACCTGGCCAATCTGTACGAATTCAATTTCTAAATGCCATGGGCTAAAAAGCAAGATTGGGTACTGTGGAGCTCGAACTTGAATAGTTTCTCTGCTCACGCGACACATCGTAAATTTAATTTCTGTGCCTCTCTATTTTAGCTAGCAGATTGACAGCCAGTTAGACGATCGGGATAATAATTTAACTACTCTAGAGCAATAAAAATGTAAGTTCATGATTGGTGGATCTTGTCCTTATTATTAGATGGTTCAGCAAAGGTTCACTAAATTAAAGATATTTTGACCCAAAATACTCTAGGGAGTTAAAAGAGCCATGCATGGACTAGTACTTACTGACTACGAGCAGGAAATGCTGAATGGTCAACATGGCGAAGCTGTAGCGATGTGCATGCGCTTAGTAGTTGGTGTTGCCCGCGCTAACCAAGCGCCACGCTTAGTAGAAATTGAGTCAGCCCATGCGGATGGTTGTCTTTATCACGGGATCGCTGGCCTTGAATACACCGAGAAGTTAGTCGAACTTGGTGCAAAAGTTAAAGTCAGAACCACGACAAATGTAAGTTCGCTCGATTTATTACACCCGAGTCTTATGAAAGCTGATGCACTGTTTTCGGCGAATTCTCGACGCTTAATGGATGCCCACCTTGCGATTGGATGCGAAGCCACGTGGACATGTGCTCCTTACCAAACCGGACACCGCCCTGCATTTGGATCGCAAATTGCTTGGGCCGAATCGAATGCAATTGTATTCGCTAATTCAGTTCTAGGTGCACGAACAGATCGTTACGGAGATTTCCTTGACATCGCCGCCGCCATTGTCGGCCGAGTGCCATTTTCCGGATTACATACCGACGCTGGCAGAAAAGCAGTGCTCGTCTTAGATTTTTCCGACATCTCCCGCGAATTGTTGGATGAAGAAAGCTCCTGGCCCTCTATTGGTGCGCTCTTAGGAGATATTGCCGGAAGCAAAGTAGTTGCATTGCTGGGGCTTCCTGGAAACCTTTCAGATGGAGGGCTGACCGAAGATCGACTCAAAGGACTAGGCGCAACCGCAGCATCATCTGGTGGAGTCGGGCTTTTTCATGTTGTAGGCGTAACACCAGAAGCACCAACATTGGCTGCAGTCGTTGGCCCAAATGTTGCAACGATGAAAATAAGTACTGCACAACTACGAGCATCACGCGATCGACTCACCACAGCAGTAGGAGACGGGCTGGATGCAGTAAGTCTTGGGACGCCACATTTCTCTCTAGCAGAATTCGCTGCTTTGACTAAAGAATTAGAAATCGGCACTAAGTTCGCGGAATCGATCGATTTCTATGTTTCAACGAGCCGCGGTGTTTTAAAGCGCGCCGAAGAATTAGGTTACGACAAAATACTCTTGAACGCGGGAGGTCGCATCGTGACCGACACCTGCACTTACGTAACACCGATACTAAATCCGAATATTAAAACTGTGATGACTAACTCTGGTAAATGGGCTTGGTATGCCCCAGGCAATTTAGGTATCGACACAATTTTAGGTTCCGTTAAAGAGTGTGTCGCTTCAGCAATTGCAGGAAAGTTGGTGCGCAATGACGCTCTCTGGCAATAAAATACTTACCGGCCGCGCTTTACATCCAGGAGTCGGTACGGGTGAAGTTCTAGTTCTAGATCAACCAATATCATTTTGGGGCGGAGTTGACCATCACGGTGTAATTATCGATGTGCATCATCCGCAATGTGGCCAGAGCGTTGCCGGAAGAGTGCTAATCATGCATTCAGGCCGCGGATCAAGTTCAGCCACTGCCGTACTTGCTGAATTAATTCGAGCCAAAAAAGCACCAGCCGCGATGCTCTTTACGGAGTGCGACACAATTTTAGTAATCGGTGCGCTCGTTGCTGCTGAGCTATATGCAATATCTATTCCGATTGCGGAATTATCACCAAGTGACTACTCAAAACTACCTACATCCGGTTGCGTAACGGTCAGCGCGTCAACCGAAACCCTAATCGCCACTATCTCTTAATACTCGGTCGGAAGTGGCAACTTAGTCGGTGCAACACGTTTAACAATCTCGCTAAGCACGCGGTAAACCGAGGGTTCGCCTACCCAGAGATGCTTTGCTTCAGCAACTTCAATGATTTCAATTTTACTTAATGGCGCAAATCTTTCTTTGGCTTGATCTGGAGGTAAGAATGAATCAAGTTCTGGAACGAGAGCAATCACTGGTCTTGGATCAGTATTCCAATATTTTAGTTGCTCAACAGTAGTCCGCTGCAGTGGTGGGCTCAAAAGGATCAATCCTTGATGACGCGGATCCTTTGCATATTGCAAAGCGAGATCGGTACCAAACGACCAACCAACAACCCAGAGATTATTTAGTGCTAACTCATCGAAACAATAGTTCAGCAACGCCTCCACATCGTTGCCTTCTTCATCGCCATTGGTAAATGTTCCCTCACTTGTGCCCGCATCACTGGTTGTACCCCGAGTGTTAAAGCGCACGACAGAAATGCCCGCGAGGGCTGGCAATCGATTCGCTGCCTTCTTATAAATATGGCTATCCATCATTCCGCCAGCACTTGGGTTTGGGTGTAGACACAAGATCGCACCCGTTCCACCAATTAGTGGGCGGGCAATTTCCCCCACAAGATTGACCCCATCTTTAGTTCTTACGCTAAAGGCGGTACGTAGGGAAGGTAGGACTGAGTTGGCTCGAATGATCTCTGACACCTTACAAGTCTATCTACCCGCTGCTCCATTACACTTTTTTAATGGCCTCCAAAAGAAACACGACATTTGCTTCGCACTACCCAGCCACTGGTGAAATATTTGGATTCTTCCCGATATTTTCTGACGATGACGTCACGGGTGCGGTTGAAAATGCTCGCTCTGTTGCTGCCGCATGGCAAGGGTTAGATTTTTCCGGGCGGAGAAAAGTTTTATTGGCGTGGAGCAAGCTGCTCATCGGTCGGATTGATGAATGCGCAAAACTTATTTCTGATGAAACTGGAAAGCCAATCGGTGATGCGAAATTAGAAGTAACGTTGGCAATTGGCCATCTTGCATGGGCTGCTCGTAACGCAAGAGAAGTATTGCGTCCGCAACATCGAACCCCTGGCTTGTTGATGGCAAATATGGCGGCCAGAGTAGAGCGCTCCCCCCTTGGAGTTGTTGGTGTCATCGGACCGTGGAACTATCCAATCTTTACGCCAATGGGGTCGATCGCCTACGCACTTGCTGCAGGAAATACTGTCGTATTTAAGCCAAGTGAATTTACTCCGGGTGTTGCTGTTTGGTTAGCCGAAACATTTTCTAGTGTTGCACCTAGCCACCATATCTTTTCGGTGGTCACCGGTCTTGGTGATACAGGGCGGGCGCTGTGTGAAAGCGGAGTAGATAAGTTGGCTTTCACTGGATCAACGAAAACCGCAAAAGTTGTTGCTGCAACATGTGCCAAGACGATGACTCCCGTAGTGTTGGAATGCGGTGGTAAAGATCCCGTCATCATCGCCGAAGACGCAGATATCAAAACTGCGGCAGATTTCACTCTATGGTCTGCAATGTCTAATGCTGGTCAAACATGTATCGGAGCAGAACGCGTCTATGTCCACGAAAGCGTGGCAGATCAATTTACGTCAACGATCGTAGAACTTGGTAAAAAAATTACCCCTGGCGCACCTGGGCAAGGAAACTACGGTCCAGCAACCATGCCAAAACAACTCGACGTCATTAAGTCGCACATCGCCGATGCAATCAAGAAAGGTGGGAAAGCGTTAGTGGGAGGGTTGGACTCAGTTAAGCCTCCCTTTGTAGAGCCCGTGATTTTGATTAATGTGCCTGAAGATTCAATTGCCATGCAAGATGAAACCTTTGGCCCAGTCATCATCATTAATCGCGTTAAAACTATGGATGAAGCGGTCAGGCTTTCTAACGCATCACGCTATGGCTTAGGTGCATCGGTGTGGTCTAAGAGAAATGGAAACAAGATTGCCTCTCAATTGCAGTGCGGGATGGTGGCAATTAATTCAACAATTTCCTTTGCGGCTGTTGCGTCTGTGCCTTTCGGCGGGGTTAAAGAGAGTGGGTACGGGCGGATTCATGGACCCGAAGGTCTCATGGAATTTACTTATGCACGCACCGTTGTCAGAGCTAGGTTTCAACTGCCCGTTTCGTTCACCTCATTTGGCCGCAGCCCATTTGCTGACAAGGTTATTGTTGGATTAGTGAAGGCACTTCACGGTCGGAGTATCGGTTAGTTTCTTGTAACTTTTTTATTGTTGAAAACTAGTAACGAGGCGCGTTTCTTGTTCGTTCAGTACGTGGGGCGCGATGCGTTTTCTTAGCCCAACATGCGTTATGCCAATGTCTGCGAGTTTCAACATCGTATTCCAGCCATGCGACTGTGTGCGGTGTAGCCATCGGAATCATTTGATCACATCCGGGACAGCGATAAGGCTTATTAGATGTTGATCCAGTTATTTTCCTAACAACATAAATGCCTTCATCATGTTCTTCGATTGAATCGCTAGAGGTAGCACCTAGTTCTCGATCTTCGCCTTTGGGTTTGCGACCCTTGGGGTGATTGCGACGTGGGCTCATGAGAGTATCTTTTCGCATTTTTGCGTTCAGTGTGGCAAGGTAGCCATGTGAACGTCATCGAAGTTCGAGGTCTGCGCAAAAGTTATGACGGCATTGAGGCTGTTGCAGGCGTGGACCTTTCCATTTCCAAGGGAGAAATTTTTGCTCTTTTGGGCCCGAACGGCGCAGGCAAAACTACTACGGTTGAAATTCTCGAGGGATTTCGCGCCAGAGATGGCGGAGATGTCCGAGTTTTAGATTTTGATCCTCAGGTCAAAGGACATGATGCTCGAGTATTTAGAAATCGCATCGGCATTGTTTTGCAATCAACCTCAGATGCGGGTGATCTGACCGTACGAGAAACCCTCCACCACTTCTGCGGGTATTACTCAAATCCAAGGGATCCCGAAGAAGTAATTACCTCTATCGGCCTGGCAGAAAAAAGTAGCTCGCTTATTCGTAGTTTGTCTGGTGGCCAACGTCGTCGCCTAGATGTTGGGCTTGGAATCATTGGCAACCCCGAACTTCTCTTTCTTGATGAGCCGACCACGGGTTTTGATCCTGAAGCAAGGCGTGCTTTTTGGGCACTGATTAGAAGTTTGAAAGATGGTGGCACAACGATCTTGCTGACAACTCACTACCTGGATGAAGCAGAAGCTCTGGCTGATCGCGTAGCAGTCATTAATCGCGGCAAAATTATAGAAATATCTACTCCTACAGAGCTTGGTGGCCGAGCTACTTCATTGGCGAGCGTGCAGTGGGAAAGTAATGGTGAAATGCACGATGAACTCACCTCAGAGCCCACTTCGGTGGTGACGCGCCTTGGCAAAGAATTCAACGGAGAGGTTCCAAAGTTGAGCGTCCATCGTCCAACACTTGAAGATATTTATTTGGAAATGATCGGATCATCGAAAGGGGGATCGGAGTGAACTCTCTTCCCAGCACACTTAACCTTGGGTTGCAGCGAGGCAAACTAGAAATTCGCCAATTCATGCGCCAACGCGAATCAGTTGTCTTTACATTACTTTTCCCGCTGATCCTGCTTGCAATTTTCGGTTCAGTATTTAAAGACACCATCGCGCCTGGAGTCACATTTAGCCAATATTTCGTGGCGGGAATGGTTGCATCCGGTCTTGTAAATAGCGGATTCCAACAGTTAGCTATTATCATTCCGGTCGAACGCGACTTCGGGTCTCTTAAACGATTACGTGGAACACCAATGCCGGCAGCAAGTTATTTCATAGGTAAATCTCTTCTTGTCCTGGCCGGAATGATTGTTCAAGTCATTCTGCTATTAGCCGGCGGCGTCTTATTCTTTGGTCTCAATATGCCAACTTCTACATCTAAGTGGTTCACTTTCGCGTGGCTTATCCTGTTAGGGACAGCAACTTCCACTGCGCTAGGAATCGCTTTCTCAGTGGTACCCAAAAGTGGTCGCGGCGCCTCGGCTGTCGTCTCACCCGTTGTTATCATTTTGCAATTCTTCAGTGGCGTTTTCTTTATTTTCACTCAACTTCCAACATGGATGCAGCAAGTTGCCGCAATCTTTCCCCTCAAATGGCTTACTCAAGGAATGCGATCAGTATTCTTGCCAGATTCATTTGCATCGCAAGAAGTAGCCCATTCGTGGGAAACTGGACGAACACTTCTTATACTCATTGTGTGGCTCGTCGTCGGACTTTTCTTTTCAATAAGAACCTTCAAATGGGAGCGAGCATAAAGCGCTCTCAAGGATCGTTAGGGCTCACATTAGCCCTAACGATTGCACTCCTTGCAGGAATCATCCCTGCAAATGCTGCCACCACAAAACCTTCTCCCAAGGCATCGACTAAACCTGCTGCGCAAAACTCAGCGCAACCTATGGCAAAGCCCAGCTCTACGGCAGTTGCGAAAAAGGTAATAGCAAAGAAGAAAGTAGTTACGAAGAAGCGAATTTATCGAAAGAAGAAGATTATCAAAGTAATGCCATCTCCATCTCCGGCTTGGCCTCCTAAAGGATTTAGCGCTGACAACGGCGTCTATGCAAAGATTCCAACTAGTAAGGAATTAGTAGGTGTGATCTCTGCCGCCGCAACTTTGGCTTCGCAGGTAAAGGATTGTCAGAAGTTTGTCTGTGGAGCAGTACAAGTTGCATCAATAATTGGTTGCACCTGGTGGGAAGTCCAATCAGAAGTATCTGGACCAACTTCTGACACTGACGCAACTCTGCGCGTTCTCGGAACTTTACGCACGACGGCGAAAGCAACGAACGTCAAACAAATGATTACGATTTTGCTCATTAGCGCTGAGCCCATGAAAGATAAGACCAACATAGGAAAGATTGATATCACTTGCTATCACTCACCGCGCATTGAAGATGTTCCGACTACCGTTTACACGCCAGTTCAATTACCAACGAATACAAATTAACGATTGGCCCCGGGCACCCATAGCTGATCGCCAATTTCTTTGTTTGCAATACGTGCGAGCACAAATAAAAGATCCGAAAGGCGATTGAGGTACTTTGCTGTCAACGGATTGACGCCTCCGCCAAATGCATGAATGGCAGCCCAAGTGCAACGTTCTGCTCTGCGTGTCACTGTACGTGCAACATGTAGGAGTGCAGAGGCGGGTGTGCCAGATGGTAAAACAAACGAGCGCAGTTGCTCAAGATTTTCGTTATACACATCAATCTGATTTTCTAGATATGTAATCTGGCTTTCTAGAACTCGTAATGGTTCAAAAGCTGGTGCATCCGAAACTGGAGTACATAGATCTGCACCCACATCGAAGAGATCATTTTGAATTCGTACCAATAAAGTATTCAAGTCCTTGGATAATTCGCCCAATGCCAATACAACTCCGATTGCCGAATTAGCTTCATCGACAGTTGCATACGCTTCAAGGCGTGGATCGTTCTTGGACGTCCTACTCATATCCCCCAGGGAGGTAGTCCCGTCATCGCCGGTCTTGGTGTAAATCCTCGTTAAATGAACCATGGGGAGAGCCTATTAGGACAGTTACGATGAGACCACTCAAGAGCGCAAGGAGGCAGAACCCCGTGGCTGCAGAACGCTTTCGGATCGTTGGTGGGGCTCGTCTCCATGGCGAAGTCCGAGTTTCTGGTGCCAAAAATTCCGCTCTGAAGTTGATGGCCGCCGCATTACTTGCCGAAGGTAAGACAACAATTCGAAACGTTCCAGATATTGCCGACGTAGCGATCATGGCAGATTTACTTACTCGCCTTGGCTGCACTGTTGTACGAACTGACGATTGTGTCAGCATCGATGTTCCAAAAGTCCCAGCACATCGCGCCGATTATGACTTAGTGCGCAAAATGCGTGCCTCAATCAATGTGCTGGGTCCATTAGTTGCACGCGTTGGTATGGCAGAAGTTGCACTACCTGGAGGAGATGCCATTGGTTCGCGAGGTTTAGATTTTCACTTCAAGGGTCTTGTCACATTAGGTGCGACCGCCCATAACGAACATGGGTACGTCATTGCAACCGCTCCAGATGGATTAGTTGGCGCCGACATTGTTTTGGACTTCCCTAGCGTTGGTGCAACTGAAAATCTTTTGACAGCGGCAGTGCTTGCGCGTGGCACGACTACTATTGATAACGCTGCTCGCGAACCTGATGTAGTCGACCTCGGACAATTCCTCATCGGCATGGGCGCAAAGATAGAAGGACTTGGCACAACTAAATTAACAATTCATGGAGTGACAAAACTTAATCCGACGGATCACACCACTATCCCTGATCGGATTGTTACGGGAACCTGGGCATTTGCTGCCGTCATGACTGGAGGAGATATCACCATTCATGGTGGGCGCGCTGAAGATCTTGAACTGCCCCTAGAAAAACTTGCATCGGCTGGTGCAATTGTGACTTCAACACCAGATGGCATACGAGTGCGCATGGATGGTCGTCCTCAATCAATTGATGTCGCGACTCTTCCTTACCCTGGATTCCCGACAGACCTACAACCCATGGTTATTTCACTCAACTCCATTGCTCAAGGCGATGCAATAGTGACAGAGAATGTTTTTGAAGGTCGTTTCATGTTCGTGAATGAATTAGTCCGACTTGGAGCTCAGATCACTGTCGATGGCCACCACGCAGCAATCAGCGGAATCCCTCAACTTTCAGGCGCCCCCGTCGCAGCAACCGACATTCGGGCCGGTGCCGGACTAGTTTTAGCCGGGCTAGTGAGTGAAGGAATTACACTTGTGGAAGATTCATTTCATATCGATCGAGGCTATCCCCGCTTTGCAGAAGAACTCGCTGCCCTTGGCGCTGAAGTCACAAGAGAAACGGTGGAGTAGCGATGGCTGAAAAAGTTAATCCAGATCGCAACTTAGCACTAGAGCTTGTTCGTGTTACAGAAACTGCGGCACTGGCGGGATCGGCCTGGGTTGGACGCGGCGATAAAAATTTGGCAGATCATGCCGCGGTTGAGGCAATGCGCAGAATGATCAACACGGTTGATATGGATGGGGTAGTCGTCATTGGCGAAGGCGAAAAAGATGATGCCCCGATGCTTCATAACGGGGAGAACGTTGGTAACGGTTTGGGTCCCAAGTGTGACGTTGCAGTCGACCCCATCGATGGCACGTCCCTAACTGCAAATGGCATGAATGGTGCGATTAGTGTCATCGCACTATCGCCACGCGGCACGATGTATGACCCTTCAGCAGTTTTCTACATGAACAAAATTGTTACCGGTCCTGAGTGTGCAGATGTCATCGATATCACCGCTCCCCCTGCAGAAAATGTCAGGAGAGTTGCGAAGGCAAAAAAGATTCCCGTGAGTGATGTGACTGTTGTTGTTCTTAATCGCCCACGACATAACGAACTCCTTGCCCAATTGCGCGATGCTGGTGCCAGAATTCGTCTCATCCAAGATGGTGATGTTGCCGCAGCTATTGAAGCTGCACGGCCCGGTACAGGTATTGATCTACTCATGGGAATTGGCGGAACACCAGAAGGTGTCATCACCGCAGCTGCCATGATCTGCCTGGGAGGCGTTATTCAGGGACAACTCCACCCTAAAGATGATGCAGAGCGCCAAGGTGCAATTGACGCCGGACATGATCTATCTAGAATTTTGCAAACGAGAGATTTGATTAATTCTGATGATGTTTTTCTCTCGGCAACTGGTATTACTAACGGAGAATTACTTCGGGGTATTCGTTACACGACTTCAGGAGTTATAAGTCACTCGATTGTCATGCGCGGTGAAAGCCGTACTGTGCGGATTATTGAAACAGAGCACAACTTTAGAAACTAGCCCACGCTTTCGGTCAAGATTGAAACACGATCTTTGGATACTGAAAGAAAACCACCATTGACGACGAACTCTGTGGTTGTTCCATCCACTGCTTTGATTTTGACTTGGCCGTCGACTAGGACGCCAAAGAGAGGTGCATGGCCCGAAAGAATTCCTAAATCCCCATCGATCGTGCGGGCAGAAACCATCTCTGCCTCGCCCGACCACACTCTCTGCACTGGCGACACTAGCTCGACGTTAAGAGTCATTGATTAACCTTTTGCCAACTCTGCTGCACGGCGCTCAACATCATCAAGGCCGCCGCACATAAAGAATGCCTGCTCTGGAACGTGATCGTACTTTCCGTCTGCAAGTGCTTCGAAGGCTTCGATTGTGTCTTTTACTGGAACAAATGATCCATCCAGACCAGTAAAGACCTTGGCGACGAAAGTATTTTGTGACAGGAAGCGCTGAATACGGCGTGCGCGTCCTACAAGAATACGATCTTCTTCAGAGAGCTCATCGATACCAAGAATTGCAATGATGTCTTGCAAATCTTTGTAACGCTGCAAAATCTGCTTGATTCGGTTGGCAACACGGAAGTGATGCTCTCCAATGTAGCGAGGATCCAAGATGCGCGATGTTGAATCGAGTGGATCTACAGCAGGGTAGATACCTAATTCAGAAATTGGACGAGAAAGAACTGTTGTCGCATCAAGGTGAGCAAAAGTTGTATGAGGAGCTGGGTCAGTGATGTCATCAGCAGGAACATAAATTGCCTGCATTGATGTAATCGAGTGACCACGAGTTGAAGTAATGCGCTCTTGTAGTTGGCCCATTTCATCAGCCAAAGTTGGCTGATAACCCACTGCAGAAGGCATACGTCCAAGAAGTGTTGAAACCTCAGAACCCGCTTGAGTAAAGCGGAAGATGTTGTCGATGAAGAGCAACACGTCCTGCTTTTGAACATCGCGGAAATATTCGGCCATGGTGAGCGCGGACAGTGCAACGCGTAGACGCGTGCCAGGTGGCTCATCCATCTGACCAAAGACCAAGGCGGTCTTATTGATAACGCCAGTCTCAGTCATTTCAAGGAAAAGGTCATTTCCTTCACGTGTACGCTCACCAACACCGGCGAATACAGAAACTCCACCGAAGTTTTCAGCAACACGATAAATCATTTCTTGAATAAGAACAGTCTTACCTACACCGGCACCACCAAAGAGGCCGATCTTTCCGCCCTTTACATATGGTGTGAGAAGGTCAATAACTTTGATACCAGTTTCGAACATCTCGGTCTTTGACTCAAGTTGATCAAATGCTGGCGCATTACGGTGGATTGGCCAACGCTCTTTGATATCAAGCGATGAGGTTGGAACATCGAGGGATTCACCCAAGGTGTTAAATACGTGGCCCTTTGTGACATCGCCAACCGGCACAGAGATTGCTGCACCTGTGTCACTTACTTCGGCCCCACGCACCATTCCGTCGGTTGGTTGCATGGAGATCGCGCGCACGAGGTTGTCACCGATGTGCTGGGCAACTTCCATCGTTAAGGTACGCGTTTGACCGCTCATTGTTACCTCGACGTGTAGCGCGTTGAAGATCGAAGGCATTGCATCGGCTGGGAATTCAATATCCACCACCGGTCCAATTACTCGAGCTACGCGACCCTTACTGGTTGTCTGTGTCGACATCATTCACTCCCTGCACTAGCCGAGGCGAGCGCGTCTGCGCCGCCGACGATTTCACTGATCTCTTGTGTAATTTCGGCTTGACGGGCCGCGTTCGCAAGTCGGGTTAGTGACTTGATCAAATCCTCAGCATTGTCAGTTGCTGACTTCATCGCACGACGACGAGCAGCATGCTCGGAAGCAGCTGATTGCAACATCGCATTGAAGACTCGGGCTTCGATATAACGAGGAAGCAGTGAGTTGAGCACTGTCTCTGCGCTAGGTTCGAATTCATACATAGGTAACAATCCAGCAGGTGCAGGTGCATCACTTTCGATAACCTCAAGTGGGAGCATGCGCTTTGCCATCGCATTTTGCGTCAACATGGATTGGAACTCGGTGAAAACAATATGGATCTCATCCACTCCGTTGACATCAGTCTGCGCATCTGCAAGAAAGGCAACAATGAGTGCATCTGCCACTTCCTTTGCATTCTCATAAGTTGGGCTATCTGAAAATCCGCTCCATGATCCAGCAATAGGACGCTTGCGGAACTTGTAGTAGTTCACTGCTTTGCGTCCAACAAGATAGGAAGTCGTTTCAAGGCCACGGCCCCGAATCAAGGCGGCTAATTGCTCGCCTTCCTTCACTGCATTGTTGGAATACGCACCAGCCATACCGCGGTCTGCAGAAATAATGAGAATCGCTGCGCGCTTTGGATTTTCTGATGGTGTAGTTAAAGGGTGATTGGTCGATGAATATGTTGCTACTGCAGAGACAGCACGAGTCAACTCGTTTGCATACGGCGTAGAGGCTGCGACACGTTGCTGCGCCTTGACGATACGGGAGGCCGAAATTAATTCCATGGCCTTCGTAATCTTCTTCGTCGCTTTAACAGATCGCATCCGTCGGCGATATACGCGGAGTTGGGCACCCATTTTTTACTTCTTCACCGGTGGCGGAGCGTATTTGGTTACCTGCTCTTGGCCTTCGCCATCGAGTGCCTTTGCGGCTGCTTCATTGATCGCGGCAGATACCGTAGGAACAAAGCGAGTCTTAAATGCTGTGACTGCTTCAACCATGGATGCAACGGTGTCATCTTTGAGTTCTTTGGTCTCAGAGATCACGTCGAAAATAGCTTTGCGTTCGCGGCCAATAAACTCAATGAGCTCGGCTTCAAAGCGACGAATATCTGCCACAGCAACATCGTCGAGTTGGCCAGAAGTACCTGCCCAGATCGAAACGATTTGGCTCTCGAGTGAATATGGTGAGTACTGACCTTGCTTCAAGAGTTCAACCATGCGAGCACCGCGCTCGAGTTGAGCCTTTGATGCAGCATCAAGGTCGGAACCGAAAGCTGCGAATGCTTCAAGTTCGCGGAACTGCGCCAAGTCAAGGCGCAAACGTCCTGCGATCTTTTTCATTGCCTTTGTCTGAGCAGATCCACCTACGCGAGATACAGATACACCCACGTTAATAGCTGGACGCACACCGGCGTTGAAAAGATCTGTTTCCAAGAAACACTGTCCATCGGTAATGGAAATAACGTTGGTAGGAATAAACGCTGACACGTCATTTCCCTTAGTTTCAATAATTGGTAGACCAGTCATCGAGCCGCCGCCGAGTTCGTCGGAAAGCTTTGCGCAACGCTCGAGAAGACGTGAGTGCAAGTAGAAAACATCGCCTGGATAGGCTTCGCGACCTGGTGGACGACGAAGCAACAATGAGACCGAACGATAAGCCTCAGCTTGCTTTGAAAGATCATCAAAAACAATGAGCACGTGTTGTCCTGCGTACATCCAGTGCTGACCAATAGATGAGCCAGTGTATGGAGCGAGGTACTTAAAGCCTGCAGGGTCAGATGCTGGAGATGCAACGATAGTTGTGTATTCCATCGCGCCAGCTTCTTCTAGAGATGCTTTTACAGATGCAATCGTGGATCCCTTTTGACCAATAGCAACATAAATACATTTAACTTGCTTCTTTGGATCCCCAGATTTCCAGTTCTCTAACTGGTTAATGATGGTGTCAACAGCAACCGCAGTCTTTCCAGTCTGACGATCGCCAATGATCAATTGACGCTGTCCGCGACCAATAGCGGTCATCGCGTCAATTGCCTTAATTCCAGTCGCTAGTGGTTCCTTAACAGGTTGGCGTTGCACAACAGAAGGTGCCTGCACTTCGAGAGCACGACGTGCCTCTGCTTTGATCTCGCCTTTTCCATCAATGGGACGACCTAGTGGATCGACAACACGGCCAAGGAATGCATCGCCCACTGGTACAGAAAGAATTTCTCCAGTGCGACGAACAGTTGTTCCTTCTTCAATGCCTGCATAGTCACCCAAAATAACGATACCGATTTCACGGACATCGAGGTTGAGGGCTAGACCGAGGGTGCCGTTTTCAAATTGCAACAACTCATTTGCCATTGTCGACGGCAATCCTTCAACGCGAGCAATGCCGTCGCCTGCTTGCGTGACGGTACCAACCTCGTCTCGAACAGCAGCGCCTGGATCGTATGACTTAACGAAGTTCGCCAAGGCATCGCGAATCTCCTCGGGTCGGATCGTGAGTTCGGCCATTGTGGTGTTCTCCCTCTTCTATCTTCTCTTGTGAATCTTCTTACGCGCTCTTGCTGGCAAGAGCGCGGTCTGCTTGGAGTAAACGGGTGATGAGTGTGCCGTCAATGAGTTCATCTGCGAATCGAATTGAAATGCCTCCAACGACATTCTTATCAACCGCAACATTGACTCTTACTTGTTGACCTATTTTTTGTGAAAGTGATTTAGAAAGGCGTTCTACTTGCTGGGAAGTTAACTCAACTGCTGTGGTGACATGTGCGATGAGACGGTTCTTACGGGCTGAAACTGCTTGAGCAAATTCAGCAAGTCCGCTTTCAATATTGCGACCACGTGAATGGTCAACCAGTGTTGAAATAAGTGTCACCGTGGAAGCAGTGGCCTTGCCGGAAAGAAGTGCGCTAACAAGCTGACTCTTAGGTGGTTGGCCCGGCACGGTGGAACGATTTGCTAGAACTGCGCGTAGCTCTGGGCTAGATGCGACGGTCTGTGAAAAGGTGAAGATTTCTGCTTCAAGTCGATCTAGCGTGCCATCTTTTTCTGCAGCTGCGGCTTGTGACTCCACTGCCAATAGTTCTAGGACATCGCCTAGATCCTTGGGCGATGACCAGCGCATTGCAATCATCTCGGAAAGCAAAGCCAGTGAACCGGGAGCAACTACCTTGCTGAAAAGTTGGGCTGCTAAAGAGTTCTTCTCTGCCTCTTGGCGCGCAGAATCTGTAAGGGCTCTGCGCAGAGCGATTGATGAGTCAAGCACTTGCACCATCGCGAAAAGATCAGAAGACAACTTTAAAATCACAGCAGAATCCAACCCAGATAATTTCTTATCCAGAGAGGTTCTGGTTGCGACTAGAGATAGTCGACTGGTGCCTTTCATGGTGAGTGACATAGTTACTTGGACTCCTCCAAATCAGCGAGGAATCTTTCGACTACTCGTGATTGACGTGCCTGGTCTTCGAGCGCTTCGCCAACAATCTTGGAAGCAAGGGATGTAGCAATTGTGCCCACCTCGTTGAGAAGTGAGTTCACTGCTTGTTGACGTTCAGCTTCGATCGAAGCACGTGCCGATGCAGTAATTCGTGCTGCTTCTTCTTGAGCAGTTGCACGCATTTCTTCAATGATCGCTGCGCCTTCGGTGCGTGCTTCTTCACGCATCTTGGCTGATTCACCGCGAGCATCTGCTAATTGCGCTTGGTATGTGCGAAGAGTCGATTCGGCTTCGAGTTGGGCTTTTTCAGCTCGCTCGAGTCCACCCTGAATCGCGTTAGTGCGTTCGCGGTATGCCTCTTCAAACTTTGGAACTGCTTTAGTGCGAAGAAGAAAAAATAGAATCGAAAAGGCAACGAGCCCAACGATAATTTCGGCAGGTTGTGGGATGACAGGACTTGGTCCCGCTTCACTTGCCGCAAGTACCCAAAGGTTATTGCTCATGTGTGACTCCTAACTTCCTAGTGTGTTTCGTCGCGTTCTTACTTGAGAACGAAAGCGAGAACGAGGCCAATGAGAGCCAAAGCTTCTGCCAAGGCGAATCCAAGGAATGCGATTGGTTGTAGAAGACCGCGAGCTTCAGGCTGACGTGCAACACCGTTGATATATGCAGCGAAAACCAGACCAGTAGCAACACCGGGACCGATTGTCGAGAGGCCGAAACCTACAATTGCCATTGTACCTGTCATGTAACTTCCCTTTCACGTAATGACTAGAGGTTCCTCTAGCCAAATCTATTTATTCTTTAGTGCTCATCTGCCAACGCGCCGGCGATATATAGCGCAGTAAGTAAAGTAAATATGTAAGCCTGGAGACATTCAATTCCGAGCTCAAAAAATGATAATCCGACGGCAAATCCGAAAGAGAAGATGCTGAGAATTTTCATGAGGATTGTGCTTGTGAGTAAATACTTACCGCCCATTGTAAAAACAAGTAGAAGTAAGTGGCCAGCAAACATATTTGCAAACAAACGAAGCGAAAGAGTTGCTGGGCGAATTATGAAATATGTGGCAAATTCAACTGGTGTGAGGATGACATAAATATATTTTGGGACACCGGGCATGAAGCAGATGTCCTTGATGTATTTCACGAGGCCATGGCGGCGAATTCCGACGGTGTGATAAACGAAATAGGTAAAGATTGCAAGGGCAATGGGGAAACCAATATGCGACATCGTTGGGAACTGAAGTAGTGGGATTACTCCGAAGATGTTGTTACACAGTACAAAGGTGAAGAGCGTGAACAAGAATGGTATGAACTTTAAGAATTCTGGCCCAATGACTTCTTCGCCCAAGCTATGGCGGACAAAGGAGTAGACACCTTCGCCAGCAAATTGAAGTCTGGAAGGCACGATGGCCGCTTTACGGGAGGAGGCAATAAAGAAGACTGAAATCAAGACAACTGAAAGGCCAACAAGGAGTACAGGCTTAGTTCCCAAAATATTTGTGCCAAAGATTGGGTGAAAAAAGAAGTCGGCACTACTAGGTGGGACAAATCCATCCCCAGCCATATGTAGTGAAACGGACAAAATCAAACTCCCTTAAATGTCTTGATGGAGTGCTCTCGTACGGGCTTTCGGGGCTTAACTTAGAGCCTCGGGTCGCGATCTGCCAAACCGAGGAAGGGGTTATTCTCGAATAAAGCGAAGCCAAATCAGGGATAAACCAGCGGTCAGACCGACGACGAGTCCGACAAAGACCAAGATATGCAACTTAAAGAAATGGTCTGCAAGTGCTCCTACCCCGCCCCAAAAGGCCAACCCAGAAATAAGGTAGGCCAAAATTGTCCAAAAAGCGTTGTCATCTTGCTTGACCATCCAAGGCTCCTTTGTTACCTGTTAACGACTTTGGAAATCTTTCGAGCCGGTTGGCGCTCTATTCCTTCTTTGGTAGCGGCAAGTGCAATTCCAACTTCAGAAATGCTCGAATCTCCCCTGCCAACCACGCCAAGGTTATCGCAATCGCCACTGCCCCAAAACTACGCCTATCTAGGCTTGCTTGATCGGTCGTCTTGATCATTATGACCAAAATTACACCCAGAATAATTACCTTAAGGAAATAAGAAAACATGGCCAGAACCATAGTTCTGATCGGATCAAGATTTCGGGAAATTTTAGAAATTATTAAGTGCACTGCAAAAAAACCCAGAACGATCACTTGAGCTACAAGTCCACCCAAGATTCCCGCCGATCCTCGCGTGAGGCCAACAATCAAGAGCCCGATCAGCCCAACAATAGTTGCAGGAATCACCGCACCCTTCCAGAGTTCCTTCTCTACTGATTGCATTAAGAAATCTTTTTTGTTGATCTCGTGAGGAGAAACGAAAAGACCGCAAGAGAGAATGCAACAAGACCTGCAATCCACAATGGGGTAAACGCGGCAACGGTGACAGGAATTGCAATCGTTCCAGTCCATGAATACATAATCAGTGCCGTGCGTTCATGTGAGTGACCTGCACTTAAGAGACGATGGTGCAAATGTTCTTTATCTGGGGCAAAGGGAGATCGACCAGCAAATGATCGTCTTAGTACGGCAAGAACTAAATCAACAAGCGGAATCGCAAGAACCGCAAATGGCAATAAGAGTGGGAGTAGGGCAGGCCCATTGCCTTCAGCCGTAATTGCATTTGCATCAACTTGACCCGTTAGGGTGATTGAAGCGGCTGCAAGAAGTAGCCCTAGGAACATCGACCCCGAATCGCCCATGAATATGCGTGCGGGATGTGAATTATGAGGCAGAAAACCAATACAGACGCCAATAATTACTGCAGTGACCAATGATGGCGAACCTGCTCGGCTAAATCCATAAACGACTGCGAGTAGATAGGCGAATGCAAAAAATGATGCACCGGAGATAGCAACTATGCCTGCGGCCAGCCCATCTAAGCCGTCAATGAAATTAACTGCGTTAATTGTCACTAAGACTATGAGGACTGTGAGAAATTGACCGATGCTAGAAGGCAATGTGAGCACGCCATTAATTGGTAACCAGAGAATCTGAATTCCATACAAGAGCAAAATTCCTGCAGCAAGGGCTTGGCCGGCAAGTTTAGTCAGAGCGTCTAATTGAAAACGATCATCAGCCATCCCTAAGACGATCACGAAAGTGGATGCTAAAAAGATTCCCTGAAGCTCGTGGCCGAAAGCCTCTCCCACAAGGGATAAGTGATTAACAATTACAAAAGTGATTGCCATGGCAATCCACATTGCAAGACCGCCCCAACGAGCTGTAGGTGTCGTGTGAACATCGCGACTTCTGATTTGCGCAACTGCGCCAGATCTCTCAGCTAATTTTTTCACAAAAGGAGTGATCAGATAACACAAAGCTGCTGCTAGCAGCGTAGTGACTAGATACTCACGCATTTTTTGAAGCCAACTTCCTAGGCGCTATAGATTGGAAAGCGTGCAGTGAGTTGATGGACTTCTGATCGGATTTGAGCCAAAACTTTTTCGTCCTCGGATGCAATTGCTCGCGCGATGAAGGAAGCAATCAGCTTCATCTCGGGTGCGCCCATACCTTGGGTTGTAGTTGCAGCAGATCCCACACGGATACCGCTTGTTACTGCTGGTGATTCAGGATCAAAAGGAATTGCGTTTTTGTTAAGCACTATGCCCGCAGAGTCACAGCGTTGATCTGCAACTTTTCCATTAACTTTGGTGCTCCTTATATCAATCAAAGCTAAGTGGGTCTGAGTGCCCCCAGAAACAGCACGCATGCCTTCATCTTCTAGCGATGCGGCCAGGACTTTGCAGTTTGCAATAACATTTTTTGCATACTGTTGGTAGGCAGGTGTTGCGCACTCTTTGAGAGCAATTGCCTTGCCAGCAACTGCTGACATGATGGGTCCGCCTTGCATTCCAGGGAAAACAGCCTTATCAATGGCTGCTGCATGCTCGGCCTTACTTAAAATCATGCCACCGCGCGGGCCACGCAAAACTTTATGAGTAGTGAAAGAAACTACGTCTGCAAAGGGAACTGGGGATGGAATCGCCTTTCCCGCAACTAAGCCAATGAAGTGAGCGGCATCGACCCACATGATCGCGCCAACTTCATCACAGATCGAGCGGACCTTTTCAAAGTCAATCAAGCTCGGATAAGCGGTGGCGCCTGTACAAATCATCTTTGGCTTGTTAGCGATTGCTGCCTCACGAAGTTCATCGTAATCAATAAGTTCGTTATCTTGGCGAACACCGTAGGAAACAATATTGAACCACTTGCCAGAGAAATTTACTTTGGCTCCGTGCGTGAGGTGGCCTCCGTGAGGCAAGGACATTGCCAAAATCGTATCTCCGGGTTTAGTAAACGCCGAGTAAACCGCGATATTGGCAGTGGCTCCAGAATGAGGTTGAACGTTCGCATGATCTGCGCCAAAGAGTGACTTTGCGCGATCGATGGCAATAGTCTCGGCTATATCTACTTCTTCACATCCGCCGTAATAACGCTTACCTGGATACCCTTCGGCATACTTATTCGACAGCGTAGAACCCATAGCTGCAAGTACAGCGCGCGATGTGAAATTCTCGCTGGCAATGAGTTGCAGATCTGTTTGCTGGCGGTGAAGTTCTGAAAGCAAAACTGCCGCAATATCTGGATCTTGGCGAGAGAGTAGATCGAAATCTGGACCGTAAAAGGGAGTATTTGCCATGTCCGTAGCCTATTGGCTACCTAAGAATTAACAGAGTCTGCGCGTGTAATTTCCGGCACGTGGACCAGCAAATCCTCAAAAGTTATTGCTCCTTCACGAAGCATGCGAACCGAATTGCCTTTGGCAACCACCACTGTTGAAAGGGGCCCAGCAACGAGATCGCCCATGTCACAGATTCGAATAATTTCATGTGTGGAATTTTGCAATTTGCTGATGTGAAGTAGTGGAGGTTCGCCAGATTGAGCTGCACTTGCACAAGCGAGGGGTCCTGTCTTACCTAAGAGTTCTAGAACAAATCCTGATTGTGGAGCTCTTACCGAAACAGAATCTAATTTCCGATCATCGCCCAGATCCCAATTCAAGCCAACTTGAGGTTGGAGGTTAAGGGTGAGGAGCCCCGGCCAAAATTTATTCATGAGCACATCCGCCGCTGGTGGGATCTGGCGAATTACTCCCACTGCAGTTTTGGCACTTGGCACAAGAACTTGCGAGGTTACCCCGGGAGCATCTTCACGCAAGACGTGCATAGTGCGAACGGCATCATGGCTGAATGCATCAACTAGATAGACATATCCGTGTTCTAAAGGAGCAACCACAACATAACCCGAGGCTATCCATTGTGCTGCTTGGTCTACTGTTGGAATCATTCTTAGTTTCTCGTTGCTGTCGTCCAGCGTGGTCTATTCGTTAAATCATTGTGTAATTTAATCTCATGAAAGTTTTCGCTTAAAGCCTTTGCTACTGCGGGACCCTGTTCTTCTCCGTGTTCTGTCACAAATAAACCTTCTGATTTAAGCAACCGTGCTGCGGCCCTATAAAACCGCTTTGGAATGTCCATTCCATCAGGTCCGCCGAATAGTGCAATGTGTGGTTCAAAATCTTTTACTTCAGCAGGCAGTACTTCCTCACTGGGCACATAAGGCGGATTTGCGATAATGAGATCGGCCTTGACTCCCTGAAGAGCGGTGTCAACATCTTCTGCAACCACACGTACTTCAGCACCGATTGCTTCTATGTTCTTGCGCAACCAATAAACAGCCTCTGGATCAACTTCCACCGCGATCACGCGAGATTGTGGGGATTGCGTGGCAATAGCTAGCGCAAGTGATCCAGCACCTGCGCCCAAATCAATAACACTGGCAATCCCATCAAGGTTGTCGAGATGCTCAACAATGCGCTCAATCATTAATTCAGTCTCTGGTCTGGGAATTAAGACGCCAGGACCTACTTGTAATGTCAGGTCCCCGAAGTAGGCCAAACCGGTGATGTATTGAACCGGCTCATGTTTCAAGCGGCGCTTAATAAGTTGGTCATAGTCTTCAAGTAATTCGGCACTTTCATCGAAGTTTTTTAATGCGTTTTCCACGCGAATTGGATTATGTAAATCCATCCGACTGAGTCCGAGCAGATGTGCCAATAAGTGTTCAGCATCTACTTCTTCAAAGCCAGCGGACGCTAACTCTTTCTTTGCTGGTTTGAGCACATCTCGCACGATCACCGTTGCACCGTATTAACTTGTTGCGGCTAACTTGGCTGCTTTGTCTGCATCCAAAAGTGCTTGAATCATCGGATCAAGTTCTCCGTCTAATACTGCGTCAAGATTACTTGCCTTGAAATTAACGCGATGATCGCTAATTCGGTTTTCTGGGTAGTTATAAGTTCGAATTCGCTCGCTTCGATCTACCGTGCGAACTTGGCTTTTACGTTCTGCCGATGCTGCCTCTTGGGCTGCTTCTTGGGCTGCAAGAAGCATACGAGCCCGCAAAATACGAAGTGCAGATTCTTTGTTTTGTAGTTGGCTCTTTTCGTTCTGGCACGAAACAACAATTCCGGTTGGCACATGCGTGATTCGAACCGCTGAATCTGTTGTGTTAACGCTTTGGCCACCAGGACCGCTCGAGCGGTACACATCGATCCGAAGATCATTCATATTGATTTCGACTTCTACTTCTTCGGCTTCAGGCAAGACCATCACGCCAGCAGCAGATGTATGAATACGTCCTTGTGATTCAGTTTCGGGAACTCGTTGTACGCGATGTACGCCGCCTTCGAATTTCAAACGAGCATAGGGAGATTTGCCAGGTTCTGGAATTCCTTTTGACTTCACCGCTACCGAAAGATCTTTATACCCACCTAGATCACTTTCGGTTGCATCGATAATTTCGGTTTTCCAGCCATGTTTTTCTGCATACCGAAGATACATGCGCAACAAGTCTCCAGCAAAGAGTGCAGACTCGTCTCCACCTGCTCCAGCCTTAATTTCTAAAATGACATCGCGATCATCATTGGGGTCTCGAGGTAGCAATAGCTCTTCAAGTTTCGTTGCAGCGTTATCGCGCGCTAATTCAAGTCCGGCAACTTCGGCAGCGAAATCTGCATCAACTTCTGCTAATTCTTTCGCCGCTGCAAGGTCATCTTCAGCAGTTCGCCACTGACGAAAGCCTGCAACCACTGGACCAAGTTGGGCATAGCGGCGACCCAATTGGCGCGCTTTGCCTTGATCATTATGGATGGTCGGATCTGCCATCTGCGCTTCAAGGATTGCATACTCACTCACGAGTTCATGGGCTAAGGCAAAGCGATCTTCGTTGCTCATCTTTGCCTCCTTTTCTTGTCCGAGAATGAATGTGTGCGTTTATAGAGAAATAAAAAGACCGCAGCCGTTACGTAGGTAACGGATGCGGTCTAGTTAGAAATCTACTTGGCGCCAGATTTTCCAAAGCGCTCTTCGAACTTCGCAACGCGTCCACCAGTGTCGAGAATTCTCTGCTTGCCTGTGTAGAAAGGATGGCAAACCGAACACACTTCAACATAGATAGAACCACTTGGGACAGTTGAGCGAGTTGTAAATGTCTCGCCGCAACCGCAGGTGACTTTAGTTTCACCATATTGCGGATGAATCTCTTTCTTCATTTCATTTCCCTTTCATTGGACTGGGTCGTACCAATTACGTGAACCAGTTCGTGATGGCCTAAGGGTAACGCCGAGGTGCTTCCCTGAGGAAATCGATGGTTTTTTTACGCTTGCTTAGCCTTCGCTTCCGGGGCCAACCGTCGTCTTCTGGATCTGCATCAAGAATTCAACGTTGGACTTGGTGCCCTTCATCTTCTCTAGGAGAAGTTCTAGAGCTTGTTGTGGCTCAAGAGCATGAAGCACGCGACGAAGCTTCCAGACAATATTGAGCTCTTCGGTTCCCATAAGAATTTCTTCTTTACGAGTACCGGATGCAACAACGTTCACTGCAGGGAAGATGCGCTTATCGGCTAAGCGGCGGTCCAAAATAAGTTCCATGTTTCCAGTTCCCTTGAACTCTTCGAAAATAACTTCATCCATACGAGAACCAGTATCGACAAGGGCTGTAGCCAAAATAGTGAGAGATCCACCGTCTTCGATATTACGTGCTGCTCCAAAGAACTTCTTAGGTGGGTACAACGCAGCAGAATCAACGCCTCCAGAAAGAATGCGACCACTTGCAGGAGCTGCGATGTTGTACGCACGACCCAAGCGAGTAATCGAGTCAAGGAGTACGACGACATCGTGGCCTAGCTCGACCAATCGTTTTGCGCGTTCGATCGCTAACTCTGCAACTGTGGTGTGATCATCTGCTGGGCGATCGAAGGTAGAAGCAATAACTTCACCCTTCACTGAACGCTGCATATCCGTAACTTCTTCTGGGCGCTCATCAACAAGGACGACCATCAAGTGACACTCAGGGTTATTGGTTGTGATGGCGTTTGCAATTGCTTGCAAAACCATGGTCTTACCAGCCTTAGGTGGCGAAACAATCAATCCACGCTGACCTTTACCGATTGGTGAAATCAAGTCGATAACGCGAGTAGTGAGAATGTTTGGTTCAGTCTCAAGACGCAAGCGCTCTTGTGGGTAAAGAGGAACTAACTTTCCAAATTCAACACGGTTGCGTGCTTCATCTGGTTGCATTCCATTGATTGTTTCCAAAGTAATAAGGGCGTTGAACTTTTCGCGCCGTTCACCCTCGCGAGCTTGGCGCACCTGACCTGTTACAACGTCGCCTTTTCTTAATCCATAGCGGCGTACTTGTTGTAGAGAAATGTAAACGTCGTTTGGACCCGGCAGGTATCCACCAGTACGAATAAATGCATAACTTTCGAGAATATCTACTAAGCCGCCAACTGGTACCAAGACATCATCTTCAGAGAGCACTGGCTCGCGTTCTTCGCGTTGCCCCGCAGAACGATCTCCTCGGTCACCGCGATCACGAGAGCGACCACGATCTCGTCCACGATCTCTTCCGCGTCCACGATCTGAGCTTTCAAAGTTACGGTCATCACTTTTCGATTCTTGTGAATCGCCTTCAGGGTCTTCGCTCTTTTCAGAATCTTGGCGCTTTTTGTTGCGGTTGTTATTTCGTTCGGTTCGCTTTGCTTCGCGTTCTAATTTTGCAGCTTCGCGATTAGCCGCTTGCAAGTCACTAATGGCCTGCACAAGTGCAGATTTCTTCATCTTGCCGGCGCCCTCGACTCCTAATTGGCCAGCAACTTCTTGAAGTTGTGGCAGGAGCATGGAAGATAACTCAGGGCTGCTCGAGCGTACGGTTGTTTCAGTTGTCATTGAGCTTCATTTCAGTTATGGGAATAGTCCCGTGATTTTTTCTTTTGATTATCTGAATTGTCTTTACGCCATTAGGCGAATCAGATAGGGAAATCGTAGCATCCCGATCAGGAATGGCACAACTGGCAAATTTACGCTGAAATCACCGTGGCACCTGAGGCGGCAATTTCGAGGGGTTGCAGTTGGAAATGCTCCCCTGCGGCTTTACCCAATTCTGCAACATCAGTCGTGGATAGCCCTGCATGTAATACCAATACCGTCGGTCCGGCCCCAGATATAAATGCGGCAACACCCGCGCTACGCAACTTAGTTACTAATGAAAATGATTTAGGCATAACTTCTTGGCGATACTTTTGATGTAAGAAATCTTCAGTGGCAGTAAAAAGCAAGTCTGGGCGATGAGATAAAGCTTGAGACAGGAGCGCAGTTCGCGTTGAATTCGCTACAGCATCGCCGTGACTGATCGCCTCTGGTAATAACTTACGAGCCTTTGATGTTGGAACAGAATTATTTGGCACAAATGCCAGCGCGGTGATTCGCGGGTCAACTGTTATGCCGACAGCGCGGGCAACGGGATGACCATGTTGATCTTCTGTCCATGCGATGGTGGCGCCACCATAAAGTGCCGCAGCCACGTTATCTGGGTGGCCTTCCATCTTGGTTGCAATATTGAGGAGTTCATCATCAATCATTCGTTCATTTCCAGAAAGCACTAAAGCGCGAGCAAGAACTAAGCCGCCCACAATGGCACTTGCCGATGATCCCAATCCGCGTCCATGAGGAATGACGTTGAGCGCGCGCACCGATAATCCTCGTGGCTTGCCTCCCATGAAATCAAAACCTTGGTACATGGCTTTCACCATTAAATTCTTTTCATCGCGACGAACAGTTTCTGAACCTTCGCCCGTCACATCAAGATCAAGACCTGCTTCATCCGTTATTTGTGCGATGAATCGATCATGTAAACCAAGAGCTAAACCAAAACAATCAAAGCCTGGTCCAAGGTTTGCACTGCTGCCAGGTACCTGCACCTGAATAGGGTTCGCACGAAATGTTGGCTTTGCCATATCAGGCCTCTTAACCCAATCCCAGTGCCTGCGCAGCAACTGATGCAACAGGAGGAATTACAACCGGATCAGCTGATCCCTCGAGTGCCCACGCTACATCTTTAAGGCCATGTCCAGTTACGGTAATAACAATTCTTTTCCCGTGCGGCAATTTTCCTTGGGCATCATGCTTTATTAATCCAGCAAGACCTGCAGCGCTCGATGGCTCAACAAACACGCCTTCCTTGCCTGCGACAAGACGATACGCACTCAAAATTTCTTTATCAGTTACTGAATCGATCAAGCCACCGGATTCATCTCGTGCCGCAATCGCTTGCTTCCACGATGCAGGGTTACCAATGCGAATTGCAGTTGCAATTGTTTCTGGATGGGAAACAATTTCACCACGGACAATTGGGGCAGAACCTTCGGCTTGAAACCCCCACATCTGTGGATTCTGCTTCGAGATTCCATCGGCGCGGTATTCGGTGTAGCCCTTCCAATACGCAGTAATGTTTCCAGCATTTCCAACAGGCAATGCATGAATATCTGGAGCATCTCCAAGGAAGTCAACAATTTCAAACGCTGCAGTTTTTTGTCCTTCGATGCGGAATGGGTTGACTGAGTTCACGAGTGCGACTGGGTAACTTTCAGATAGCTCGCGAGCAAGGTTGAGGCAGTCATCGAAATTTCCATCTACTTGCAACAAAGTGGAACCATGAATAATTGCTTGAGCTAATTTGCCCATTGCGATCTTGCCCTGTGGCACCAACACGGCAGGAATCATTCCGGCCTTTGAAGCATATGCCGCAGCACTTGCACTTGTGTTTCCGGTTGATGCGCAAATAACGGCTTTTGCACCATCTTCTGCGGCTTTAGAAATAGCCATAGTCATTCCGCGATCTTTAAAAGATCCAGTCGGATTGGCGCCTTCAAATTTTAACCAGACATCATTGTTGAGTAACTTCGATAAATGTTGAGCATGGATCAGGGGTGTTCCGCCCTCGCACAAAGTAATGACTGGCGTTTTTGCACTGACAGGCAAGCGGTCGCGGTATTCCTCAATTACTCCGCGCCATTGATGTGCTCCGGTCATGACTGAACCGAGCCTTCCACGCGAATAACGCTTTCAACACTGCGCACCATCTCCATTTGCGAAAGCCGTTTTACTGTTGCAGCTAAAGATTGTTCGGTTGCGTTGTGAGTGACAACAATTAACTCAGCATCCGCGCCGCGACCAGTCTGGCGCACAGTTTGAATCGAGACATTTTCGCTAGCAAATCCTTGAGCAATCGCAGCCAGAACACCTGACTTATCTGCAACATTGAGTCGGATCAAATACTGAGTCTTTGTTTGTCCGATAGGAACAATTGCGCGATCTGCATAATCACTCTCGCGTGGACCCAGTGCGCCACCTGTGCGATGGCGAGCAACAGCAACAAGGTCTCCCAAAATTGCACTCGCTGTTGGTGCGCCGCCTGCGCCGCGACCATAAAACATTAATTCTCCAGCCGATTGTGCTTCGACAAAAACTGCGTTAAAGGCATCGCGCACTGCAGCCAATGGATGGGTACGAGAGATAAGTGCAGGGTGAACTCGCACCGAAATCTTGTCATCCTGAGTGAGTTCAGCAATAGCAAGCAACTTGATGACATGGTTCATAGACTTTGCTACGGCCACATCTGTAGCGGTGATGGCACTGATGCCTTCGCGATGTACATCGGCCGCAGTGACGCGGGTATGGAATGCCAGCCCTGCCAAAATTGCAGCCTTCGCGGCAGCATCAAACCCCTCAATATCTGCGGTGGGATCGGCTTCGGCATATCCCAACGCTTGAGCCTCTGCCAATACATCGTCGAATGCACGGCCTTCTTCATCCATTTTTGTCAAAATATAATTAGTCGTTCCGTTAACAATTCCCATGATTCTCTTCACGTGATCGCCAACAAGAGATTCGCGCAGAGGACGTAAGATTGGAATAGCGCCAGCAACGGCTGCTTCATAGTAAAGATCAACCCCTGCTTTATCTGCCGCGCTATATAAATCTGCTCCGTGGGTAGCCAACAGGGCCTTGTTTGCCGTTACAACAGATTTTCCATGAGCAAAGGCAGAAAGAATAAGTTCGCGAGCAGGATCGATCCCGCCCATTACTTCAATAACAATGTCGATCTCCGGGTCAGTGACGACAGATTGCGAATCTGAAGTGAGAAGAGATGCATCTACCCCCTCGCGTTTGGCTTTGAGATCGCGAACTGCAATTTTCGCCAGGACTAACTGCGCACCAGAACGAGTTGAAAGTTCGCGAGCATCACCTTTCAAAAGGCGAGCTACTTCTGCGCCCACAATTCCGCAGCCGAGCATGCCGACTTTGAGGACTGGAAGTGAGGAATTCATGTGCTTACTCTTTCACACATCGAGGCCGAGAAGATCGGCCTCACTCTCGCGACGCAAAATTACGCGGGCCTTACCATCTATTACAGCCACTACTGGTGGGCGGGCAACGTGGTTGTAGTTACTAGCCATGCTTCGACCATAGGCGCCAGTTGCTGGAACAGCCAATAAATCGCCAGGAGAGATATCTCCTGGCAAATCAATATTGCGAATGACTATATCTCCGGTTTCGCAATGCTTTCCTACAACGCGAGAGGATCTGCTCTCTGAAGTTGATGTGCGATTAGCGATGACTGCGATGTATTCGGCTCCATATAAAGAGGTGCGAATGTTGTCGCTCATCCCTCCGTCGACAGATACATAGTTGCGAGTAGCGCCTGATTCGAGGACGACGTTCTTAGTAGTTCCCACTTCATACAAAGTAAACATGGCTGGTCCAACAATTGCCCGACCTGGTTCTATTGAAATCTTCGGTACACCTAAATTGTATTTCTTACACGCAGCATGTACTGCCACGGCAAGAGCGCCTATTGCGACACTAGGCGATAATGGTTCATCAGTGGGAAGGTATGAGATTCCATATCCGCCACCGAGGTCCAACTCTGGAAGTTCTGCCCCGAATTCATCACGGTACTGGCCAAGTAAGGCGATGAGTCGATCGGCTGCAACTTCAAATGCGTCCATCGATAAAATTTGAGAGCCGATATGGCCATGAAAACCGCGTAGTTCAATTTCGGAGTGTTTGCGCACGGCCAATACTGCTTCCCAAGCAGCACCGCTTGCAATCGAGAAACCAAATTTCACATCTTCATGGGCGGTCGCAATCGATTCGTGAGTATGCGCCTCTATCCCTGGCGTTAAGCGCAATAAAACTGCTTGTACCTTGCCCGCCTTCTTTGCTGCAGCAGCGATGCGTTCAATCTCAAACAAAGAATCGACAACAATTGTTGCCACTCCAATTTCTACTGCCCGAGTAATTTCTGCAACTGATTTATTGTTTCCATGAACTTGAATCTTTGAGGGCGGGAATTTTGCGGCAAGAGCGACAGCAAGCTCTCCGCCTGTGCACACATCCAATCCAATTCCAGCTTGTTCAACCCAACGCGCAACTTCAACGCAAATAAATGCTTTGCCTGCGTAATAGACAGTTCCTGCATCTTTACCGAATGAATCATTGAGTGCCCTGGACCACGCTGCCGCGCGATCGCGAAAATCCTTTTCGTCCAAAAAGAATGTCGGTGTCCCGAATTCAGCGGCTAATTGTTGAGCCGGAATGCCGCATAAGGCCAGTTGGCCATCTTTAAAGTTGGCATTCGCAGACCAGACATTTGCCATCGCAATTACATCCTCTCTGGCGCGCTGACGCCAAGAAGTTGAAGTCCGTTTCCTAGGACTAGTTTAGTTGCCGCACACAAATTGGCGCGGGCTGAATGTGTTGAGGTAATCGCTTCATCTCCTAAAGGTAGAACTCTGCAGTCGGCGTAGAACCCGTGATAAACCCCAGCAAGTTCTTCTAGATACCTAGCAACTCGATGTGGCTCGCGCATCTCTGCCGCACTTGCCAAGACGCGTGGGTATTCAGCAAGTGCACCAAGTAATTCGTTTTCACGATCATGTGCCAATAGCGCTGGATCGAAATCACTCAACGCATGTGGGACTTTGAGATCATCAGCATTTCGTAATACCCCTGCAATGCGCGCGTGGGCATACTGCACGTAATAGACAGGATTGTCATTGGTTTTCTTCTTGAGGACATCTACATCTAAGACCATAGGTGTTTCGACTGGATAGCGAATTAATGTGTAGCGAGCAGCATCTACTCCAACTTTTTCTACCAGATCTGCAAGAGTGATGATTGTGCCCGCCCGCTTAGAGAGTTTGACCTCTTGACCGCCTTCCATAATCTTCACAAGCTGACCGATCAACACATCAATGTTGTATGCGGCATCATCACCTGCACAGGATGCAATTGCTTTGAGGCGATGTACATATCCATGGTGATCAGCACCAAGCATGTAGATACAAATGTCAGATCCACGTTCGCGCTTGTTGATGTAATAGGCCGTATCGGAAGCAAAGTAAGTCAACTCGCCACCGCTTTTTACCAGGACGCGATCTTTGTCATCTCCAAAATCAGTGGTGCGAAGCCAGATAGCACCTTCTAGTTCAAAGACGTGACCTTGCGAGCGCAATTTATTTAATCCATGTTCTACGGCGCCACTGCTATGGAGGCTGCGTTCTGAAAACCACATATCAAAGTGTGTACCGAAGGTATCTAATACTCGTTGCTGATCTTTGAGTTGCAACTGATACGCACTCTCACGAAATGCCATGAGCTGCTCATCGCCAGATAATTTCAAAATACTTGGATCTGCCTTTACGACCTCTGCTGCCAAATCGGCAATGTAGGCACCCTGATAGCCATCTTCAGGAATTGCTTGACCGGTCGCCGCAGCCCTCACCGATGCACCAAAAAGATCCATTTGATTTCCGCGATCGTTTATATAAAATTCGCGAGTGACCGTGGCCCCTGCCGCCGCCAAAACGCTTCCTAATGCATCTCCTACCGCAGCCCAACGTGTGTGACCTAAATGCAATGGTCCTGTTGGATTTGCGCTGATAAATTCCAAGTTGATTCCAATGCCGGCTAATGTTTTTCCGTGGCCAAAGTTTTTGCCTTGAGTTAAAATCTGACGAACAACTTCTCCCTGGCTCGCACGCTCTAACGTGATGTTGATAAATCCGGGTCCAGCAATTTCAACGGATGCAACCTCCGATAGGGCTTCAAGATCTCGCTTCAATAATTGAGCAACATCTCGTGGATTGCGCCCAGCGCTCTTAGCAACTTGCAGAGCGATCGATGAGGCGTAATCCCCATGGTCACGATTCTTTGGTCGCTCTAAAGGAATGGTCTGCGGGATTTCGCAGGTCAACTCTCCACGATCCACGCATGCCTTGAGAGCAGCCGTGATGTGAGTGGCTATGAGATCGCTATGAGAGGACACCTGAGCAAGGCTACCGTTTGGCCCACGTCCCTTGCGTAAAAACGCATTCGTCCAATTGCGGTACTTACCTCTAGCCTTCTCCTGTTGCTCTCGCGGGAGTGGTGAAATGGCAGACACGCAGGTCTTAGGAACCTGTGTCTTCGGACGTGCGGGTTCAAGTCCCGCCTCCCGCACTTGGATGTGCCCCTGGCAGGATGCCTATTAAAGCAAAATCACTGTAACGGCCAATAAAGCATTATTTACGGTAGATCTAGCTCTTCTGATTTCTCATAAATGAAAAAGAGTCTGTCTCATCAATATAGTGAAATTTCTCTGCGTACTCCACGCCATACATGGGGTCTGCTTTTTGTAAAAATTCACTTTCTACAAATTCGTCTTGAGTAATTTTTGCATCTGGATGTAAGTCTTTGTACGTGCGATACATGTTATCCATGGGAGTGACATGCAACTTCATGCACTCGAGTTTCTTATCGATCACCGGCGTGATGTCTACTACCCGATTCACTAACTGCGGGCCCCGTGCCACGAGATATTTGCGAGTGACAAATTTTGGCATCAAGCCCATATCTTTGAGTTCTGGCAAATCCAATTGCCGACCCGCAGTCCACGAAGCGGTCTCTACAGCATGGGCGGTGATGTAGTGGTCAGGGTTTTCTTCGTAGTGTCCCCAAGGGTCAAAAGTAATGACAGTATCAACCTTGAGAAATCTAAAAAGCATAATCAGACGATGGCGAATCTCAGTTAATTGCGAGTGCTCGAGATAATGGTTTTTGTAGTCGAGGCTATACAGCTTTTCAAGCTTGAGATAATCGACAACATCCTCGGTTTCTTTTGCAATGCGATAGACCGTTTCTGCAAAAGAGAGATCATACGAATCCATCTCATCATTCGTTGTCTTGATGAAATATCCCTTGTAGCCCTCGGAGATCAGCTTCATCGCCGTCCCACCAGCAAAAATTGCTAGGTCGTCGGAGTGGGCAAAGACTGCGGCAAACACGCGACCTTCGCTAGGCCGGGTGGTTCCCCATTTCTCAACTACAAAATCTGGATCGTTTGGCACACAGTCTCCGCCTCTGTAGGGAATGACTTTTTACGGTACCTCTTACTTAAGGCCTTGTCTAGATAAGTTGCTGCCTACCGGCCACTTACACACGACTCCGAATACCTCCTCCCTATGCGGAAAATGTCCTTCGTTGGGGTCAAAGATTAAATTTATAGGGGTTGGGGGCCAAATAACTTTGGAGTGAGGGTGCCAGTGTGAGTTGCCCAAACGTTATCTAAATGTTCTTGACTTCTGGCGGGCGTGCAAGAAGGCTATTGGCGCGGCGCAGACTGCGTTGTATGACCAAAAGGAGTGTAGTAAATGAAGAAACGTCATTTATATACGATGGCATTAGCGGTTGCGTCACTGCTTGCCACAACTATTACAAGCGTCTCGAGCGCCCATGCTGCTTCGGGAACACTGCAGGACATTTTGTCTCGCGGAAAGCTCATTGTTGGTACCGGTAGCGGTAACCCACCATTCCACTTCCTAGACGCATCAGGAAAGCTTGTTGGTATGGACATTGATATCGCTAAGTCCATCGCAAAGGGACTTTTCGGCGATGAGAACAAAATTGAATTCGTTCAACAAGCTTCTGACGCACGTATCCCAAACTTGGTAACCGATAAAATTGACATCACATGTCAATTTATGACTGTAACTGCACTTCGCGCTCAGCAAGTTGCATTCACAACTCCTTACTACCGTGAGGGTGTTGGCTTGCTACTTAAGAAGGGCGGAAAGTATAAGGATTACGCAGCGCTTCTAAAGGCTGGAAGCAAAGCAAAGATCTCAATTCTGCAGAACGTAACTGCTGCTGACTATGTTCATGCTGCACTTCCAAAGGCAACTGTTCTTCAGTTTGCTGAAACAGCTTTGATTTACGCAGCTGTTGATGCTGGCCGTGCAGATGCTGCTGCATCTGATCAGTCTGCAATTGCTTGGCTCGTAGCACAGAGTCCAAAGAAGTACGCAGATTCAGGTTACGGCTGGATGCCACAGAGTTATTCCTGTGCTGTCAAGCAAGGAGATCAGGTTTGGCTTAACTTCGTTAACCAGGTTCTCAATGAGGATATGAGTGGTGTTGATTTTGACGCCTACGCAGCTTCATTTAAGAAGTGGTTCGGCGTTACCCTTCAACCTCCACATATCGGCTTCCCTCGTTAGAGATAGCCTTTAAGAAGTAAACAGAGAAAGGCTACGACTTTGGGTTATCATTTAGATTACGCAGTTATTTGGCGTAGTTTGCATGATCTATTCTATGGATTGGGTCTAGATCTTTACATGGCGCTTTTTTCAGTCGCTATGGGAAGTCTGATCGGCCTAGTCGTAGCCTTTGCTCTGGTTTCAAAGAGAAAGTTATTCCGGGTTGTATCCGGGGTTTATGTCACGGTTATTCGCAACATCCCGCTCATGATAATTATTCTTTTCATCTACTTCGGATTACCAGATGCAGGATTTACTTTCGGAGAAATTCCTTCGTTCATCTTCGCTCTCACGATTTACGCAGGCGCCTACCTTGCTGAAGTTTTCCGCGGTGGAATTCTTGCTATCCATAAAGGCATCGGGGAAGCTGGGATGGCCGTGGGCATGTCTGGTTTCCAGATTATTGTTTTTATAAAGATTCCTATTTTGATTAGGTCCGTGATGCCAGCGCTCAGTAATAACTACATCTCGCTCTTTAAAGATGCATCAGTAGCCGCCGTCATCGCGGTTCCAGAATTAACATTTCAGACTCGCAAGATAAACCTTGAGACTTTCCGCACCATCGAAGCTTGGTCAACTGCCAGCGTCCTCTATGTAGCCTCGTGCTTTCTCATTGCCTTTTTATTAAGGCAAGTTGAGCGCCGAGTAGCGATTCCGAAATAAGAAAGGAGAGATGAGATGAGCACTGGCTTTTTCAATGAGTTCTGGATCAGCAAAATGATGATCTGGCGTGGTATCTATACCTGCCTTTTTGTCTCTTTCTCCGCAATCCTTATTGGAACTCTGCTGGGAATAGTTGTGGGACTTTTCCTCACATATGGAAACTTCTTCACTAAATTCCTCGCTCGCGCCTACACCGACATCATCCGCGGTATTCCTATTCTCGTTCTAATCCTTACTTTCTACTTTGTCTTATCGGTGATCCACATCAATCTCAGCGCCATGCAGGCTGGAATCACTTCGCTATCTATCTTTTGTTCTGCTCACGTTGCAGAGATGTTACGTGGCGGGCTCCAAAATGTGCCAAAGGGCCAGATTGAAGCGGCTAAGGCAGTCGGACTTGGATTCTTGCAGACATTCTTTTTTGTTTCGCTTCCACAGGCACTTCGCCAGATTCTCCCCACATGGACTAACACAGCAGTTGAGATTGTAAAAGGATCGACTTTGGTTTCCATGATCGGGGTTGTGGAAATCACCTTGGTAATGCAGCAGATTATTGGACGTAACTTCTTAACGATGCAGTTCTACGCATTGGCTGGTTTGATTTATTTCCTCATCGGATTCTCAATTGAACGTACAGGTAAGTTTGTTGAAAAGAAGGTCGCCATTAAATGAGGAGAATAAAATGAGCAATCGCGTACTGGATATATCCAATCTTCACAAGGCTTATGGGGACCATCAGGTTCTCAACGGCGTTAGCTTGGAGTTGGATAAAGGCGACGTCATCTCCATCATCGGCTCTAGTGGTTCCGGCAAGACAACGCTGCTTCGTTGCGTCAACTTGCTTGAAGATTTCCACGACGGCGCCATCAAGATTGATGGCAAGGAAATTGGCTACGTAGATGTCAAAGGTAAGCGCACGAAAGTAAGTAACAAACAAGTCACTAAAGACCGCGGACTAACGGGCATGGTTTTTCAATCATTCAACCTTTTCCCACACCTTTCGGCAGCTGAAAACATCACGCTGGCGCTTCGCAAAGTTCAGAAGAAATCTCAGACCGAAGCGGCAGAAATTGCACAGCACTGGTTGGAGCGAGTGGGTCTTCCTGATCGTGGGAAATCTTTCCCTGGTCAGCTTTCTGGAGGTCAGCAGCAACGTGTAGCTATTGCCCGCGCCATTGCGATGAATCCAAAGCTGATGCTTTTTGATGAAGTGACCTCAGCCCTTGACCCTGAATTGATCAATGAAGTGCTCGATGTCATCAAGTCCTTAGCCGTTGAGGGAATGACAATGCTCATTGTGACTCATGAAATGCGCTTCGCTTATGAAGTCTCCAAGAAGGTTATCTTCATGAATGATGGCGTGATTGCAGAGCAGGGCACACCTGATGCGATCTTTAAGAATGCTTCCAGCGAGCGGTTGAATGCTTTCTTAAAGAACACTAAGTTCTAACTTACTAATTCAAGAACCGAGGGAGCACAATGGATTTCTATGACTCACTCGGGGTAACAAAACGCATTAATGCTGCTGCCTATTACACCGCATTGGGCGGCTCGATCATGAGCCCTGAAGTCATCGCTGCGATGAATGATGCTTCCAAGTCTTTTATTTCAATGCACGAGTTACAACTCAAGGCTGGCAAGAAGATAGCCAAGCTGACAAAAAACGAAGGTGCTTTTATCACTACTGGTGCAGCATCTGCGATTGTCTTGTCACTTTTGGCTTTTAGAACTAAGGGTGACATCAACGAAATCCAAAGAATTATCGACGGCACCGCTAGACCATCTGAGGTCATTATCCAAACCGGGCACCGTATTCCTTATGACCCAGCAATTCGGTTAGCCGGCTCCACAATTGTCACTGTTGGAAATGCAGTGCAGACATTTGAATACGAACTTGAATCAGCAATTAATCCCAACACCACCGCAATTTTTTATGTTGCCGGCGCGCACCTTGCAACCCCTGCACTGTCTCTCGAAACTGTTGTGCGCATTGCGCGCAAACACAAGGTGCCTGTTGTTGTTGATGCTGCTGCTCAACTACCTCCTCTATCAAACCTCTGGCATTTCACTAAAGAGTGCGGAGCTGACTTAGTCATCTTCAGCGGCGGAAAGACATTTAAGGGACCACAATCAACTGGACTCATTTTAGGAAAATCGATCTGGATTGAGGCAGTGCGTGTTAATGGCTCTCCTTTCCAGCGCCTGGCTCGTGCATTCAAGGTCGGCAAAGAAGAAATTGCAGGGATTGTTACTGCAGTTGAAAGATATGTAAACCATGACCATGCCGCAGAATTCAAGAGCTGGGAAAAAGTTATCGATGCGTGGGTGGCTGAACTCTCTCCCATCCGCAATCTGAAGGTTGTAAGAGAAGAGCTCAACGAAGCCGGACAACCAATTCCTCGTGTTGCTATTCATTTTCCTAAAGACATTGCTTTGGAAGTCATCGCAACTCTACAAAAGCTGGATCCCATTGTTGAAGTTGTCCATAACTTTCGCGACACCATTTGGCTCAGCGCAGATGGATTACAAAAGGGTGAAGAAAAGATCGTTGTTGCGCAGGTAAAAAAGGCTCTTGCAAAGTTTAATTTCAAGAGCTAGTTCGATTGGATCTTTCTTAGAAATTAACTTGCTCCACTTTATTGACTAATTTTTTAGCACTCACTTCGAATAAGGCGCAAGCTTATGGATAAAGACCGCGCAAGCGGTGCGCTTCTGCCACGCGACTGACTCCCAGCATGTTTGCTGACTCTCGCCACGTTACTTTCTTGGCGGTAGCAGTTTCTTCCACATCTAGGACTGCCTTCATCAGAATCTGGTTGAGGTTTTCTTTGACTTCTTTGGCACTCCAGAAGAAGTTCTGCTTATCCTGAACCCATTCAAAGTAAGACACGATCACTCCACCTGAGTTGGCGAGAATGTCAGGTACAACCAAAATCCCTTTGCTATTAAGGATTGCGTCACCTTCGGGGGTTGTCGGGGCATTAGCGCCTTCAACCACGATCTTGGCCTTGACCCCCGGCGCAGTTGCTGCAGTGATTGCATCTGCAAGGGCAGCGGGAATAAGTACATCAACATCAAGATGAAGAATTTCTTCATTAGTGAGTGGGTCCGTACCTGGCATGCCAATTACGCTGCCAGTCTTCAGCGAATATTCGAATACTTCTGCAACAGATTTAAACCCAGTTACGCCGCCTTTAACATCACTGACTGCCACAACTTTAAGCCCCATGTTTTCTAAAGCAATGGCGGTCCAGTAACCCACTTTTCCAAAGCCTTGAATAGCCACAGTCGCACCTTCTTGTTTGATACCGCGAGCACGAAGTGCCTCTCTCGTTGCAATTGCTACGCCATCGCCAGTAGCAGTTGTTCTGCCTAAGGATCCGCCAAGGACGATTGGCTTGCCAGTAACAACACCGGGCACCGAAAAACCTGCGTTAACGGAATATGTATCCATCATCCACGCCATATTACGTTCATCTGTTCCGACATCAGGGGCAGGGATATCTCGCTCTGGTCCGATGATGGGCAAAATTTCAGATGTATAGCGCCGAGTCAATCTTTCATTTTCTGCCAAAGAAAGTGTGTGTGCATCAACAGCAACGCCGCCCTTTGCGCCGCCGTATGGCAAATTGGTAAGTGCGCATTTCCACGTCATTAACATTGCAAGTGCCACTGTTTCATCCAAGTCAATATCTTGGTGAAATCTCACTCCGCCTTTAGATGGTCCGCGTGTAGTGGAGTATTGAACTCGATAGCCTTTATACATCTCTACTCTGCCATCATCTCGACGCAGAGGAACCGCAACTTCTAATATCCGTCGCGGGGTAGAGAGCGTATTCCAATCATTTTCTGAAAGTCCAAGTTGATCTACTGCCCGTCGCAATTGCGACAGGGCTGTTGCTATTGGTGACTCCGTTGTCATGCTTTCACAGTAGACCTGTTATGCATGCTTTCAAAATTACCCTCTTAATCCGTGAGGGCTATCCCTAATTGTTGGCGAAGCGTCAAAGAATCCCAAGCATCAAAACCAGAAGTCACTATATTATTTTCAATTCGGTCGATGCTTACACCATCAATATTTATTTTCTTACCCGTGCCCGGATGTCCTAAATACTCACCAAGGTGCGTCCCAGTTAATTTCCAACGGCTTACGACGGTGTTTCCTTCAGCTACTAACTCTTCAATCGCAAAATTGATATCGGGAAAAGCTATGCGCCACTTCTTCCATTGAATCCGAAAGCTTTCTCGACCAACGCCAAACTTAGGATCATTGCCTGCGGCATCCTTGGCTATAAATCGATCAATTGCGGATTCGTCACCCTTGTTCCAAATCTCTTCAAAAAATGCTCGCGCAAGCGCCTTATTGTTTTCAAGATATTCCGTAGAGTGAGAAGTAGTCATCTCGCAAGGTTAATGCATCCCACTTGCATCTACGAAGCCCTCTTGAGAACTATTTCTGAGTCATTGCTAAAGTCTCCCTCTACCTTCCGCCTTCCTAGATTGTGAGCCCCAAATGTCAGATGTAAATGAATGGTCATTTGAAACACTGCAGATCCATGCTGGTCAAGTTCCAGATCCAACTACCGGTGCTCGCGCACTTCCGTTGTATCAAACAACTGCCTACCAATTCCGTGACACTACGCATGCTGCAAATTTGTTTGGTCTTGCTGAACTAGGAAATATTTACACCCGAATCATGAACCCAACACAAGATGCGGTCGAACAACGTCTAGCAGCACTTGAAGGCGGAGTTGCAGCGCTATTGGTTGCATCCGGATCCGCAGCAACTTCATTCGCGATTATGAATGTTGCCGAAGCTGGCGATCATATTGTTTCAAGTCCAAGCCTTTACGGCGGAACCTACAACCTTTTCCATTACACGCTTCCGAAATTTGGGATCGAAGTAACTTTCGTAGAAGACCCTAACGATCTCGCTTCTTGGAAGAAGGCAGCTCGTCCAAATACAAAGGCATTCTTCGGAGAGACAATCGCTAATCCAAAAAATGACATCCTGGATATCGCAGGTGTTGCAAAAGTTGCCCATGAACTTGGACTTCCCTTGATTGTTGATAACACTGTTGCTACTCCCTTTGTCCTTCGTCCAATCGAACATGGTGCAGATGTTGTCGTGCATTCGGCAACTAAGTTCTTATCGGGCCATGGCAATGCAGTTGTAGGGGCAATCATTGATTCTGGAAAGTTTGATTATGCGCAATACCCAGAGCGCTTTAAGAACTTCAATGAGCCAGATCCTAGTTATCACGGTCTTGTTTATGCTCAAGCACTCGGAGTTGGTTCTGCATTTGGTGCCAACCTTTCCTACATCTTCAAGATTCGTCTGCAACTGCTTCGCGATATTGGAGCAGCGGTGAGCCCATTCAATGCATGGCTCTTGGCTCAAGGTTTGGAAACTCTCAGCCTTCGTATGGAGCGCCATCTTGAAAATGCGAAAGCAATTGCAACTTGGCTTGAATCTCATAAAGATGTTGAGAAGGTAAATTACGCATCTCTTCCATCATCTCCATGGCATTCACTTGCAAAGAAATATGTGCCGAAGGGATCTGGCGCTGTAGTTTCATTTGAACTCAAGGGTGGAATTGAAGCTGGGAAAAAGTTTGTCGAATCCCTTAAACTCTTTAGCCACGTTGCCAACATTGGTGATGTTCGCTCTCTTGTCATTCACCCTGCGACAACTACGCACTCACAACTGAGTCCTCAAGAACAACTGGATGCTGGCGTTACTCCAGGTTTGGTTCGCTTGAGCCTTGGCCTTGAGAACATCGCTGACATCAAATCTGACCTTGAAACAGGATTCAAAGCCTCAAAGGCGTAGAGTTCTACATGTGAAGGTTGAAGCAACAACTGCTGCTGTCGCACCTCCGAAGCTGCGTGGGTGGTTCCACCTTGGCGCTGCGCCAGTAGTTTTCGTTGCTTCTCTTGTCTTGTTTATCCTGAGCAAAAACTCATTGAAATTAGCAGTTGCACTTTATTCACTTACCGCAGTCACTCTCTTTAGCGTCTCGGCGATCTATCACCGCGTTCCATGGTCGCCTTCAAAAAAGAAGATTTGGCGTCGTTGGGATCATGCCAACATAAATTTGCTCATTGCTGGCTCATCCACGCCATTTGCTGTAACGCTACTCAATGGCCACGATCGCACGATTCTGCTTTCAGTTGTGTGGGCCGGTGCGCTCATCGGCGTTGCAATGCGAGTTTTCTGGGTTGGTGCACCTCGATGGCTTTATGTCGCCAATTACCTACTCCTTGGCTGGGTGGCAGTGTTTTATACCCCCCAGATGTACAGAGCTGGTGGACTCTGGATTTTATTGCCGATATTAATTGGCGGGCTTTTCTATTCTGTTGGTGCCATCTTCTACGCCCTCAAGTTTCCGGGCAAAAATGCTCGGTACTTTGGGTTTCATGAGCTCTTCCACATATTTGTAATTGCCGCGTGGATTTCACAGTACATCGCGGTTTCTTTTGCAATTTATCGCCATTAGTCACCCGCAATCAGCCCACAAAATCTTTAGTTGACGGGGTGATAGCGAGGGGCTTTTGGAGTAGAGCCCGCGTGCTCTAATCTGTACTCCTACAGACAGTGAGGACAAGGACTATGGGCGAAAAAAACTCTTTCCTTAGTTGGGTTGGATTTAAGGGAGAAGAAACCGAAGCCCCTGGATCGGTCGATCGTATTCGCGAACTCGAAAGTCAAATTGCTGATCTGCGTGCCCGTCGAGATATCACCACTTTGTCTAAAGAAGAATTTGAAATTCTCGCAACTGAAACTGCAATGACAATGATTAAGTCTGCACAAATGCGTGAGGCAAAGGCGCAGGGCAAAGCAGATCGTTTAATTAATGAAACAGCCCGACAAGCAAAAGATGCCATTGAAGCTGCCGATCAAAAAGCAAAAGCGCTGCTCACAAGTGCAGAAACTCGTGGCCGCAAATATCTCCAGGCAGCCGAGTCTGATGCAGCCGAAAAGATTGAAACCGCAGAACTCCAAGCAGACACAATTTTGGAAACTAAGCGAAGAGAAGCCGCCGGTCTGGCAACTGCTGCACGTCGCGAGGGAGAACGCATCGTCTCGGAAGCAGCAAGAGAAGTTACTGACTATCGCGAGTGGTTATCGGGTGTAATTTCAGAAGCTGAACGCCTTTATAAGATTCAAACACAATCTCTCGATGCCGCTGAAAGCGCAATTCATACCTCGCGCTCGCGTCTGGAAGGGGCTTTTGCGCGTTTAGCTGAACTCCAAAGTAGCGTCTTAGAAAACTTGAGATCTGATGACACGCTAATTACAAAAACACCTGTGCGCGTTCAAAGTGAACGAACGAAACCAGCTATTGCTGCTCCTAAGCGCAAGACTGCAAAGAAAGCGAATAAGAAATCCGCAGCTAAACGTAAATAATTTCAATGGAAGAAAAACGAGGCGTACGTTACATCCCAGCAATTGATGGTCTTCGTGCCATTGCTGTTGTCGCAGTCATGCTTTATCACCTTGGATTTAATTGGATTCCTGGTGGATTTCTTGGCGTAGATCTATTTTTCGTTATCTCTGGATATGTGATTACGAGATTACTCTTAGATTCAATACAACGAAGCGGTGGCCTAGATCTTCGCGGATTTTATATGGCAAGAATTCGAAGATTAGTACCAGCGCTGATATTCATGATTTTCACCACGGCGCTATTCGTCGGTGCGTGGGCACCTGAAGCGATTAAACGCTTCGTTAAAGATTTGCCCTTTGTCTTAACAGGAACAATGAACTGGGCCTTGGTCTACCGCCACCAAGATTACTTCGCAACAATTGGACGTCCACCCCTTTTGCAACACACATGGTCCCTTGCTGTAGAGAGTCAGTTCTATCTCTTTTGGCCACTGATCTTGCTCATTGTTTTGAGATACTTTGGCAAAAATCGGATCCCTGGTGCCGCACTCGCCATTGCGGGGATTTCAGGCACGGTGCTTCTACTTCTATCTCTCAAGTTAGATGCATCTAACGCACAAAGTGTGAGCCATGTTTACTTTGGTACAGACACCCACAGCATCGGACTTTTCCTCGGCGCTGCACTTGCCGTGAGTTGGATTCCTCAAAACCTCACGACAAATATTGCGGCGCGCGCGCAAGATTTTATTGATGGCATTGGTGTATTCGGTTTACTCGGCTTAGTCTCCTGTTTTCTATTTATCGATGAAACCAACGCGAATCTCTATCGAATAGCTTTCCCTCTTGCTGGAATTTTCGGCTGTGCAATTATTATTTCCTTGGTACATCCAGCCTCGCGCTTTGCTCCCATTCTGAGCATTCCTCCAATTCTTTGGATCGGACAGCGTTCATACGCCATTTATTTGTGGCACTGGATCATCTTCCAAGTCACAAGACCAACAATGGATCTGGCTGGTCAACCATGGGCGCTATATGCCCTGCGAGTTCTCATTGTCTTTGCACTAGCTGACATTTCTCTTCGCTGGGTGGAACTACCAATCCGGAGCGACTCAGTTGGCGAATGGTTCCGCGGTATGAAATATCGCACGAAGAAGGTGCGAGTTCGTCAGCAAAGTACTGTAATTGCTGGGCTTTTAATTCTCTTTGTTTCTGCGGCAATCGTAAGCACAAATGCAATTACACAAAGTGACAAAGCCCAACGAATTCTTGAAAAATCTTTGACTGCAGTACCTACAACTCCACCCACAATTTCCAATGTGCCAGGGCTGTGGGTTGCAGGAGATTCAGTAATTCTGGGAATTCGTTACGAACTTGCGCAGTTTGAACCGATCGATCTCATTAATGCAAAAGTTGGCCGCCAAGCCAATGAATTAATCACTGTACTCAAGCATGATAAGACGCTCATGGCGAACTCTCCTGTCATTTTAGATCTGGGAAATAATAATCGTCTTACAGAAGCTGAGGTTGCGAACGTTTTTGATGTCATTAAGGATCAACCGCAAATCATCATCGTGAATACCGCTGTGCCACGAGGGTGGAGAGATGCAAACAACGCTTTAATCGCTAAGTACACACATAAGTATTCTCAAGCATCACTCGTGGATTGGTTCTCGATTTCGACCGGCCACCCAGAGTATTTCGGACCAGATGGCGTGCATTTAGTTCCCGAAGGTATAACTGCTTATGTAAATGCGATTATTTCAAAGATTTATGCCCCAGAAATAAAATAACCCCCGCACACATTTGCGCGAGGGTTATTTTAACTTCAGAGTTTAGGAATAAAGCCCTGGGAGACCGAAGGATGCTTTTCCAAGCACTGTCGTTCCGATTACTGTTTGAGAATCCGAATAAACACTCGAAACTCTAAAAGCGGTCCAAGAATTTCCAGAAGATTCACCCTTGGTAACGGCTAAAGAAGTGCTCATTGCGGGTACGGCAGATAACAACTTCCATTCGCCGTTATTGACAGAAATTTCAACGTTATACGTCGTGAGACCTTCTACTGCAGCAGGAGCCTTCCAAGTGATGTTGGCTCCAGTTGCTGTGAGGTGAGAATTAATTGCGACGGGACCTTCGTGCGCAGACAAAGCCGCAGCTGTTTCTGAAGCGGTTTCCGATGGAGTTGCTTCAGGGGTAGCAGCAGCAGATTCAGTTGATTCTGCGGTAGTTGAAGGCAAAGGTTGCGCCGCATCGTCATTTCCTTTGGACTTGGAAACAACAACAAGTGCTAGCAAAACAATTCCGATAATCACTGCATAGACAACCCGATTTGACGCACCTGGCTTCTTAGCGGTTGATGAGGCTGGAGATTTTGAAGAAGCCTTTGCTGGTGCTGGAGTCGTGCTCACTGAAACGCTAGGTTTCCCACTTCCACCACGCAGAGGTACAGCGGGTACGACAAAATTAGCTGATACTTTTGCTGCGCTCTTTCGCGCTGAAGATTTCTTCGTAGCCTTGCGAACAGGAGCCTTCTTAACAGCTCTCTTTGCCGTCTTCTTCTTCGCTGCCGATTTCTTTGCAACAGATTTTCTAGGAGAAGCCTTCTTGGCAGTTCTCTTAACTGCAGTCTTCTTTACGGACTTCTTCTTCGCCACTGACTTCTTGGCGGTTGATTTCTTTACAGCCACGATAACTCCTTGGTTTGAGTGTGTACTTAGCGCAAAAGGACACTTATAGGGCTAAGGCTACCTTAATGAGGCAAGCATTGTGACGACCTTCGGCGCAATTGCGCGAAGAGATTGGCCTCTATGGCTAATTGCATCCTTCGCACTCGAGTCCATCTGCGCAAGAGAAAGCTCACTTCCTACCGGGTGAAAGATTGGGTCATAGCCAAACCCTTTATCGCCAGCAGGCATATTTGCTATGTAACCCTTCAAAATGCCCTCTTGTGTGATGCTGGATCCGTCAGGCATGGCTAATGAAGTCACACATGTGAAATGTGCAGTCCGATCAACTATAGATACGTGTGCTAATTCCAATAGAACTTTTTCAAGATTTGCTTTGTCGTTTCCATGCACACCAGACCATCGGGCTGAAAAGATTCCAGGGTTTCCATCAAGTGCATCTACGCATAATCCGCTGTCATCTGCAATTGCTGGTAACCCTGTCTGCTCGCACACTGTTCGTGCTTTGAGAAGGGAATTCTCTTCAAAGGATGTCCCAGTTTCTTCAACATCTCCGAGTTCTGGAAATTGTTCTAACCCCACCAAGTCAATCTGACCCGGAGCTATGTCATCAAGAATTCGGCGAAATTCTTCAATCTTTCCGACATTTCGAGTCGCAAGCACTAGCCGATGTCGCGTCATTGCAATAGTTATTTGGCGAAAATTGCGATTTGAAGTGCGGCTAACTCTTTGCATCCAGCAACCGCTAGATCTAATAGCGAATCTAGCAACGCACGGTCAAATGGTTGACCTTCTGCGGTTCCTTGAACCTCAATGAACTTTCCATTTCCACTGCAGACAACATTCATATCTGTATCTGCGCGAACATCTTCTTCATAGCAAAGATCCAACATTGGAACGCCATCGATAATCCCTACGCTTACTGCCGCCACCGAATCAGATAACGGCTGAGATTTTGCGGGGATATGACCTTTCTCCTTCGCCCAAGCAATTGCATCAGCTAAGGCAACGTAGGCTCCGGTGATCGCAGCTGTGCGTGTTCCGCCATCTGCTTGTAAGACATCGCAGTCAATAACAATTGTGTTCTCGCCAAGTTCTTTCATATTGACGATGGCACGAAGTGAGCGGCCAACAAGTCGAGATATTTCTTGTGTGCGCCCGCCCAGTTTTCCTTTTACGCTCTCACGATCTGACCGTGTGTGAGTTGCACGTGGCAGCATTGCATATTCGGATGTCACCCAACCGGTACCAGAATCTTTGAGCCATCGTGGAACGCCAGGGGTAAAAGAAGCGACACACAGAACTCTTGTGCCCCCAAACTCAACAAGGACTGATCCTTCTGCGTTGTCTAACCAGTTGCGAGTGAACTTAATTGCTCGCAGATCTCCATTGCTTCTTCCATCGTTGCGGGACATGATTTCCTCTCCTAGGGTCAAACTTAAATATCTTGATGTTCTACATGTCCAACTTCTGGACCAAGAAATCTTCGCGCTAACTTCTCAAATGCTGCGGCATCACCGGTGGCCAGGAATCGGTGACTGGGCAGCGCCGACTGGGTACTGCGCGAAAGAGAATTCTCAATCAAGACTCGGTAAAGATCTTTTGCGGTTTCTTCGGCACTTGATACAAGAGATACATCATTTCCCATCACGTAAGAAATTACTCCCGTCAATAGCGGATAGTGCGTGCACCCGAGTACCAAGGTGTCGACCTTTGCCTCCATAATTGGGGCTAGGTATTCGCGAGCAATCTTTGTAATTGCTTCACCTGAAGTTTCGCCACGTTCTACAAATTCCACAAATAATGGACAAGCTGCGGAGGCAATAACAAGCTGCGGTGCTGCAGCAAAAGCATCGGCATAAGCCTTCGACTCAATAGTCGCAAGCGTGCCTATAACTCCAACTCGGCCACTGCGAGTTGCAGCAACTGCGCGTCTGACCGCGGGTTGGATTACTTCGATCACCGGAATCGAATATCGCTCTCGTGCATCTCGCAACATTGCAGCACTGGCAGTATTGCAAGCAATAACAATTGCCTTACATCCTTGATCTACAAGAAAATCTAAAGTCTCTAAACCGAATTCACGAACTTCGGCCAATGGGCGTGGACCGTAGGGACCGCGTGCTGTATCACCAATATAAAGAGTTGACTCATGCGGAAGTTGATCAAGAATCGCGCGAGCAACTGTCAGGCCACCCACTCCTGAATCAAATATTCCAATCGGTGCATCACTCACAATGCAAGCCTACCCGTAAGGGACTTACTCTTCCGAATCATCCATTAATGCATGAAGCAAACTCTCTTGCAGCCAACCTAGCCACGTATACACGGCATACACTCCCCGCATCGGATCATCTGGTGCAAGCAGCTCTAATTGATCGTGTGAATTTTCCTCTACTTTTAGCCGCACTCCCAGTGCCAACCGAATGTCATTCATTGCGCCAAGCCAGGCACCTGCGCTATCTCGATTAATCCTTACAAGAGAGTCCTCGCTATTGAGTAAATGGCTTCGGATTGCCATTGCATGCGCGCGTTTTTTATCTCGCAAAACAGATTCAGTGAAGCGCCGAAATTCTGCTGAATCGACAGGGTCTGCATAGGCATTTGGTAAGAGCCGAAGAAGTACATCATCATCTGGCGGTGAATCATGACCTGTTATTCCCACCATCGCTGCAAGCGGATCGCTATGCACATCATCGATTCGCTCAGCCAGGATTTCAATTAATTGTTCTGCCAAATTGATGAGTACCTCACGCTCACTTTGAGCAAAGGCCGCTTCAAAAGAATTATCGCCGTGTCGCGTAAAACCGGATGGTGTTGTCATTTATTGATCATCACGTTGCAACGTTGCCCAAAGTCCGAATTCGTGAAGGCGTTGCACATCGCGCTCCATCTCTTCACGGCGTCCACTCGAAACGACTGCTTTGCCCTCGTTATGCACTTTGAGCATCAACTCGTTTGCTCGCTCTTTAGAATAATCAAACAGTGTCATCAAGACATAAGTTACATACGTCATCAAATTAACTGGGTCATCCCAAACAATTGTTACCCACGGCCGATCAACGAGAAAGGTTGGATCGACTAAATCTTCAACCTTTTCTGCGGTGCGAACCATTGCACTCCTAACGAACGACAATGCTAAATATAGGACTTTTAATCGCGCTAAATTTCGAATCGCTGACTACGCTTACTCTCAATCGTAGGAGCCCTCGCGACTTTTCGATTCCTTCAATGTTGAATCCCCCACTTTGATCTGTTACGAATGGTTGTCCAGTTGTTACCCAGCCGCCCTTGGAAAATCTTTCGAGTAAAACTCCGACGCCGGCTTGGTGAGGTTGAACTATTCCCGTGATGCTAAATTTGCTTCCAGCGCTTACTGAAGTTGGTGCGGTTATCGAAATTCTGCGGTTTAAGGAAATGTTCACTTCAGGACTTTGGGATGCACTCTTATCCCACGTTCCTTCAGTAGATATTCGAAGAGAAGAAGTTGAACCCACGAGCAATTGCGCACTTAACACTCCAGAGGCATCTGTGGCAGTCTTTAGTAGCTCACGCCAAGTTGTCTCACCCGGTGCCTTACTTTCAAGACGTACTGCCAGTCCAGCAACTGGTGTCTTGTCGGCCAATCGCAATTCACCTTTCACTGTCACTGGCGTGCCAAATGCAATTCCATTTTGATCAACAACTGGTTCCACGCTCAATGTGCTGACAACTTGGTCAGGTGCAATGGATTGGGCAACTTGGCGAAGGGCATCAGTCGCCGTTGTGTCTTCCATACCTAAAGTCCACGCTGTTATTCCACCAATATGATATTTAGCAACTAGTGCCGCTCTTGCCGCGTAGCTTCGGGAATCTTGATACCACGCAACTCGTGAAGCCGTACACGATGTAGCAAGCCCGGATGAATTAAGCCCGCTATAAACCTTGTCATATGAAAAGGTCACTTCGGCATTTGCATCCACATATAGTGGTTGTGCGCCGTAGCTGGTAATAAGCGATGTCGCATCTCGCATGACAAATGTGGCTGCTTTTGCCGTGGGAGAGATTGCCTTTATATATTGCTCTGGACAAATCCCAATGACTTTCGTCACCCAATCTCGACCATATCCTGCAACACCTAAATACACTTTCGATGCAGCCACAACTTTGACTGCGTATTGAAGACTCTGCTCTGCCCACGTAATTGGTCCGATGGGGCCAGGGGTGGTGGTAGAAAAGTCGTAAGTCATAATTCTTAAACGATCGATCATTGATGAAATAGAAGCCCAGTCATAGAGGTAATAACCTTTTTTGCCAGAGGTCGGATCGAAAAGTACGGGTGTTGTGATGGAGAGCAATTTATTGCGCGAATGCAACGCTGTGCTGAGCTCTTGAACAAATGCGACCCAATTAGGTTGCGTTGTAGTCCATGTTGTATTGGCATCTACAAAGGCAAAACCTTCAAAATCTAAGTCAATACCATCAAAATTATTTGTCATCACTAAGTTAGTAATAGTCGCAACTGTCTGCGTTCGAGTAGTTGGATTTGCAATTAGATTAGCAAGGACCATCTTGTCGGTTCCGTCAGTAATTGTTGGAATAATTGTAAAACCAGAATCATGCATAGAGGCCAATGGGATTGCCATTGGCACGCTCGGATTCGCAGGCGAATACAAATCTGTAATTAATTTCTCGCTCTTAAGCGTGTACCAAAAAGGCATCACCTCTTTTATGAGATCGCCATTTGCTATCGCTGAAGGCAGGGCCGTTTTCATGCCGTAGTAAGGAATCCACCCCGTCAAGATTTTTCTTGGAGATCCGGTAGCTTGAGCAGGTGAAACTGCAATGACCAGACTTGCACTACTTAACATCAAGACTGAGACCACAACTATTGCCTTCTTAAGAATTACTGCATTCAACTTCAATCGCCTCTTCACCATTTTCCTCGGCTTATTTGTCGTCAGGAGGTGGACGCAGGCCGGCGTGAATTTCTTTGCAGACAGGGCAAATTGGAAAACGCTCTGGGTCTCGAGATGGAATCCATTTCTTGCCGCAGAGAGCGCGAATTGCTTTACCGCTCATGGCTGATTGCAGAATCTTTTCTTTTTTCACATAGTGGGAGTAACGATCATGATCGCCATCATCAACGCTGAGCTCCGGTTTTGAGAGTAAATCGGTGCCTCCATCTGGCTCGGAAGGACGACTAAATATTCCCATGCGGGCAAGAATACTTGTTTGAGTACAATAAAGAGATGAAGGACCTACTTCGCACCGCTGATCTGTCACGAGCCGATGTTGATCTGCTCTTGGCTACTGCTGCAGATTTTGCAAAAGATCCTCTTAAAGCCAGTTCTGCACTTGCTCATCGCACCGTCGCCATTTATATGACCAAACCTTCGACACGTACCAGGCTCTCATCTGAAACTGCGGTTGCACATTTAGGTGGCACCCCAATTTTTATTCGTGGAGATGAATTGCAACTAGGCCGCGGTGAAACTATTGCAGATACCGCCCGAATTATTAGTGGTTATGCAAGTGCTTTGATCATTAGAACTTTTGCTCAATCAGATGTTGATGAATTAGGAGCAAACGCAACAATCCCAGTGATCAACGCTCTGACAGATGATGACCACCCCACACAGCTACTCGCAGACTGGCTCACTATTCAAGAGAAGTTTGGTAGCAATGTTTCCGGACGCAAATTTGTTTATTGTGGAGATGGAAACAATATGTCGCATGCTTGGTTGACGATGGGCGCCATCATGGGAGCGCATGTTGTTGCTGCAACACCTGAGGGCAAATGGGCCCCTAACGCTGATGTCGTTGCTCGCGCACAAGAGATCGCTCGCGAAACAGGAGCAACTATTGAAATTTCACACGATGCACGCGCTGCAGCTAAAGATGCGAGCGTTCTCTACACTGATGTATGGATGTCCATGGGAGATCCTGAAGCAGAACGCGCAGAAAAAACCAAAGTATTAAAACCATTCGCAGTAACAAGCGACCTCATGAATCTGGCCACGAGTGATGCAATATTTATGCACTGCCTTCCTGCGCATCGCGGCGAGGAAGTATCAGCCGACGTCATCGACGGGCCTCGCTCGGTGGTGTGGCGTGAAGCACTTCATCGGCGCACCACTATTCAATCTCTCCTGTATCACCTAGTACGGGGCGAGATTAAAGGGCGCTAGCACTAGAAAAAAATCCCAGATGCATGACAAGTGCAATAGCGACCCACTACGGTTATGTCATGCGCGTATGTGTACCAACTGAAACTCGAGTTGGCGAGAAACGTGTAGCACTCGTACCGGACATCATTAATAAATTGATTCGTCTTGGATTAGACGTCTCCATTCAATCTGGCGCAGGTCTACACGCTCAAGCTTCTGACTCTGAATATGAAAAGGCGGGAGCAACCGTCGTTTCTGGAGATGTGCTTAAAGCTGCCGACATTGTTCTCTCTGTCCAACCTCTGACACCAGAACAGATGGCCACACTGAAAAAAGGTGCCATCACTATCTCTTTCCTCTCCATTGCAACAGCGCAAGATTCGATCGATGCTGCAATCAAAGCGGGCGTGACCGTGTTCTCGCTTGAACTTGTGCCACGCATTTCACGTGCACAGTCGATGGATGCGCTTTCCTCACAAGCGCTGTGTGCAGGATATCGAGCCGCTCTTGTCGGTGCTGAACTTTCACCACGCTTCTTCCCGCTATTAATGACAGCGGCCGGCACCGTAACTCCAGCACAAGTTCTTGTACTTGGTGCAGGCGTTGCTGGTTTGCAGGCAATCGCAACTGCTCGTCGACTTGGAGCAGTTGTCTCTGCATACGATGTTCGACCAGCATCTGCAGACGAAGTTAAATCTATGGGTGCAACTTTTATTCAACTCGAGCTTGAATCCCTTGAAGGTGCCGGTGGTTATGCACGAGAGATGACAGAAGAGCGCGCTGCAAAGCAACGCGAACTCTTAACACCTTTCATCGCTAAATCACATGTGCTGATTACAACTGCTGCTGTTCCAGGCCGCATCGCTCCTCGCTTGGTAACAAAAGCAATGGTCGATGCAATGGCACCAGGTACCGTCATCGTTGATCTCGCTGCTGAAACGGGCGGCAACGTAGAAGGATCCAAACCCGGTGAAATCGTTACCACTGCGGGCGGAGTTCGTATCTGGGGTGGTAAAGATGTACCGAGCCAGCTTCCATTCCACGCCTCGATGCTTTACTCCCGCAACGTCGTAAACATTTTGACACTAATGACTAAAGATGGCGTCGTTGCTCCTGATTTCGAAGATGAAATTATTGCTGGCTCTGTAGTAGTCCATAACGGCGAGCTAAAGAAAGAGGTCGTCAAGAAATGATGAGTAACGGCATGGCGCTACTTTCAATCTTTGTACTTGCAGTATTCGTCGGCTTTGAAGTGGTATCTAAGGTGAGTTCAACTCTCCATACCCCATTAATGAGTGGTGCAAATGCGATTCACGGCGTGATCTTGGTTGGCGCAATCGTGGTCGCAGATCATGCTTCAAATAACGTTCAGCTGTGGCTTGCACTCGTCGCAATTGTCCTAGCAACTATCAATATGGTTGGTGGGTTTGTTGTTACAGACCGAATGCTAGAAATGTTTAAGGCGAAGAAAAAATGAACCGTAACCTGTACGACCTCATCGGCCTAGCCGCAGCAGTCTGTTTCATACTTGCTCTGAAGGGTCTTTCACATCCAAAGACGGCGCGACGAGGCAATCTGATCGGCGCCTTTGGCGCAACCGTTGCAACAATTCTTGTTTTCTTTTTCACTGGTGGCGTACATGCGCTCCCACTCCATCACTTGGGCCTGATTCTTGGTGCAATTGCAATTGGCTTGCTAGTTGGCGTTCCTGCTGCACGTAAAGTTCAGATGACGGCGATGCCACAACTTGTTGCCCTCTTTAACGGTGTTGGTGGTGGCGCCGCAGCTCTGGTTGCCATTGTTGAATATCTCAAGCTTGGTAGCGATGCCACATCTGCAGAAGTTATTGCGACAGTATTTACGGTTATCGTCGGAAGCGTTTCCTTCTCTGGCTCATGTATTACCTTCGCAAAACTCCAGGAGCTCATGACAACTCGTCCCGTTGTTTTCCCTGGCGGACGCTTTGTTATTGCAGCGAACGTTGCTGGTGTCTTTGCAGCCGCTGGTTGGGTTATTAACTCTGGTGGAAATACTTCCCTCGCAGTCCTAGGCGGACTTTCACTCTTGTTCGGAATTCTCTTTGTTCTTCCTGTTGGCGGAGCGGACGTTCCAATTGTCATCTCATTGCTCAACGCCTTTACCGGATTAACAGTTGCGGCAAGTGGTTATGTTCTGCAGACAACACTATTGATCGTTGCCGGAACCCTTGTTGGCGCAAGTGGAACTATCTTGACGCGCTTAATGGCAGATGCGATGGGTCGTTCACTCTTTAGCACTCTTTTCGGTGCATTTACTGCAAAACCTCAAGCAGCATCTGACTCACAAGAGGTACGACCAGTGAAGTCAGGTTCGCCCGAGGATGTCGCGATCTTGCTCAACTACGCACGTCGCGTTGTGATCGTTCCTGGCTTTGGTCTTGCTGTTGCGCAAGCGCAGCACACAGTCCGAGAAATGGCAGATGTTTTGGCTGCAAAAGGTATCGATGTGGCATACGGAATTCACCCAGTTGCTGGTCGTATGCCAGGACACATGAATGTACTTCTTGCTGAGGCGAATGTTCCCTACGAGCAACTAGCCGAAATGGAAGAAGTCAATCCAACATTCTCACAAACGGACGTTGCACTTGTCATTGGCGCAAACGATGTTGTTAATCCAGCGGCGAAGAACACCCCTGGATGCCCAATTTACGGAATGCCAATTCTAGAAGTTGCAGAAGCTGCGAACGTTATTTTCTTGAAGCGTTCCATGCGTCCTGGTTTCGCAGGTATCGAGAACGAGCTTCTTTACGATCCAAAGACCACGCTCTTGTTTGGCGATGCCAAAGAGACTTTGACTAAGGTAGTCAGCGCTCTCAAAAACTTATAGCAGCCTCTTTTAGAGGGTTGCCATCAAGTCTGTTTAATAATTCAAGCGGACTTTCCCCCGCTTCGGAGACAACCATTGAACTCCAAAATTTTACATAAATTGATTCCTGTTTCCATCGCTGAATCACTCGATCAATAAAACTAACTGCCATCGATTGACTTCCACGTAGAAGGATTGCGAATTCATATTCACCAAGGCGAGCGCACAAATCTTCAACTCTTGAAGCTTCTGAAAGAACTTCTGCAAAGTCAAGAACTTTCTCTTCATATTGAGAGGTTGCCTGAAGTTCAAATTTCACGACAACAAAAGATTCGCCACTCCGTGCACAACGAGATAATTCTCGGTGTAGCTCATCATAGAAACGAGGCGGCGCAGCAAGCTGTGTCAGAGAATCTTTTAAGCCATCATGCGAAAACATGGCCATCATCTCCTCCAAAGCGCTCGAGAGTTGCTATCGTTCCAATCGTGAAAGAACATCTTCCCGACAAACAATCCCGTCGGTCTATCGTGGCAACCCTCTTATCGATCGAGGCTGCCGCCGTGCTAGCCCTAGGCACATACCTCGTGGTGAAAGCGTTGACCTCTGATCTGCAATCGGTGACCGCACTCTTGGGAGTTGTGCTCTTTGCACTTGTGGGAGGGGTCGGATTACTTGCAGCAGCGCGCGGATTTCGCAATGCGAAAAACTACGGTAGGTCCCCTGCCATTCTTGCAAACCTCATCGCACTTGGTGTCGCATACTTTCAAATGCAAGCCCACCTCTGGGCAGTCGCGATTCCGCTCGCCCTTATTTCACTCCTGACTGCATTGCTGGCGCTTTCGATCATTCCGGAATAAATCCGCGGATTTGGCCGAAAATGTGGCGCAGATCGCCGTTGCTCTTCTATTTTCAGTAAAGGCTCCCAAGGCACTATCGGTAGGCTACGGGGGCTTGCTTATGATCAACAGATTGAATTGAGAAGGAGCCCGCTCGTGGTTGGCGATCAATTTGCCGAACAATTTGGAGCAAATGAATGGCTCGTTGAAGAAATGTACGAGCGATATCTACAGGATCCATCTTCTGTAGACGCTGCATGGCATACATTTTTCGTAGATTTCACACCATCAACTCCTGGATCAACACCAACGCCTGTCACTGGTGCGCCACGAGGTGGAACTCCACCAATTCCTAAGGCTGCACAATCAAAACCTGCCGTTACCCAGCCATTAGCACCACCAGCTCCAGTGACAACTCAGCCCGTTGCAACACCCGCACCTGTTATCGCTCAACCATCCGCTCCATCACCGGTTGCAATCACACCCGTTGTTACGACACAAGAAGTTGTGAGGCCCTCAACTCGCCCCACTCAAACTCCAGCCGATCCAATCGTGAAGCCCGCACCAGTATTGGCAACACCCGAGGCTGGATCGGTAGAACCACTTCGAGGAATTTCTGCTCGCGTTGTCGCAAGCATGGAAGCATCGCTGACTGTTCCCACTGCAACAAGTGTGCGCGCAATCCCTGCAAAACTTATGATCGATAATCGAATTGTTATCAATAACCACCTGAAGCGAGCTCGTGGCGGCAAAGTCTCATTCACGCACCTCATCGCCTACGCGATGATCAAAGCAATGCGCGCCATGCCAGAAATGAATTCATATTTCACGCATCTAGATGACAAACCAGCAATCGGACATCCTGCACACATCAACCTTGGAATTGCCATCGATCTTGCAAAAGCAGACGGAACTCGTCAACTGCTTGTTCCATCTATTAAGGGCTGCGAAAATTTGGATTTTGCGCAATTTTGGGCCTCCTATGAAGCCACTGTATTAAAGGCACGAAACGGGAGCCTGACTGTCGAAGATTTTGCGGGAACAACGGTTTCTCTCACTAATCCAGGCACGATTGGAACGGTTCATTCAGTCCCCCGATTAGTCGCCGGGCAATCAATGATTCTTGGCGTTGGCGCGCTTGATTACCCAGCAGAATTTCAAGGATCGAGTGAGGAAACTTTAGCCAGACTCGCAATAAGTAAGACTGTAACCCTCACAAGTACTTACGACCATCGCGTTATCCAAGGTGCGCAGTCAGGTGATTTCCTGCGCAGAATTCATGAACTTCTACTTGGTGCAGACAATTTCTATGATGACATTTTCTCTGCGCTTCGAATCCCTTACGAACCAATTCGCTGGGTCGTAGATATTGAATTTGCTCGCGATGAAGAGGTAAATAAGACTTCGCGCGTACAGCAACTGATTCATGCCTATCGCAGCTTTGGTCATTTGATGGCAGACATTGATCCTCTTGAATATAAGCAGAGATCACACCCAGATTTAGATGTTGTTACACATGGCCTCACGCTGTGGGATCTTGACCGTGAGTTTGCGACGGGTGGCTTTGGCGGAAAATCGATGATGAAATTGCGAAAGATTCTTGGAATTTTGCGAGATTCCTACTGCAGAGCAATCGGCGTGGAATATATGTACATCGAAGATCCAGCAGAGCGCACCTGGATTCAAGAGAAGGTAGAAGTTGGTGCCCCTGCTTTGCCTCGCGAAGAACAACTTCGAATACTTTATAAGCTCAACAGTGCTGAAGCATTTGAATCCTTCCTGCAAACTAAATATGTTGGGCAAAAGCGCTTCTCGCTCGAGGGCGGCGAGACAATGATTCCTCTGCTAGATGCTGTGATTTCTGCGGCAGCCGAAAATGGTCTTGATGAAGTCTGCATCGGAATGCCACACCGCGGACGACTCAACGTGTTGGCAAATATTGCAGGTAAGTCCTATGGACAAATCTTTCAAGAGTTCGAAGGCAATTACGCACAAAATGCGGTCAACGGAACTGGTGATGTTAAATACCACCTTGGTACCGAAGGCATATTTACTTCAGAATCAGGTGCCACAACCAAGATTTATTTAGCAGCAAACCCATCACACCTAGAAGCCGTGAACCCAGTACTGGAAGGCGTTGTGCGCGCAAAGCAAGACCGTATAAATATTCGCAATGCTTTTGCGGTATTGCCCATTTTGGTTCACGGTGATGCCGCATTTGCCGGACAAGGCGTTGTAGTTGAAACCCTCAATCTTTCTCAACTAGGGGGCTATCGAACTGGTGGAACAATCCACGTCATCGTCAACAATCAAGTGGGCTTCACAACATCACCTCATGCATCTCGTTCATCTACTTATGCAACTGATGTTGCTAAAGGAATCTCAGCCCCAATATTCCATGTCAATGGTGATAACCCAGAAGCATGCGTTCGAGTTGCGCGCCTTGCATTCGAATACCGACAGAAGTTCAACAAAGATGTAGTGATCGACATGATTTGCTATCGCCGTCGCGGTCACAATGAAGGTGACGAACCAAGCTTTACTCAACCGATGATGTACAAGTTGATCGATGCAAAGCGCTCGACTCGTATGCTTTACACCGAAGCACTCATTGGTCGCAAAGACATCACGGAAGAGGAAGCGCTAGGAGTCGCGCGCGACTATCAATCTAAATTAGAAGGCGTATTTGCCGCAGTCCATAATCTAGAGCCGGACTACGAGGCGCACCCTCCAGTGCCAGATTCTCCAGACCCTTCTAGCGTGCCCACAAGCATCGATGAAGCAACCGCCCGCAAAATTGCCAATACCCAAATCTCGGTACCTGAAGGCTTCCATGTTCACCCTAAGTTGACGCCTCAACTGCAAAAACGAGTAGAAGCTCTCAACGATGCAACCATCGATTGGTCGATGGGAGAAGCACTGGCATTTGGTTCGCTCCTTCTTGATGGCAAGCCAATTCGTTTAGCTGGGCAAGATTCTCGACGTGGAACATTTAGTAATCGTCACGCAGTAATAGTTGATAAAGAAAATGGAAGCGAATGGACACCACTTCGCGGATTGATTTCTGACGAAAACCAATTCTTTGTCATCGACTCACTTCTTTCAGAATATGCAGCTATGGGCTTTGAATATGGCTATTCGGTAGCCCGACCAGAGGCGCTCGTGCTCTGGGAAGCGCAGTTTGGTGATTTTGGCAATGGTGCACAAACAATCATCGATGAATTTATCTCATCGGCTCTCCAAAAATGGGGAGAGCGTTCTGGACTTATTTTGCTCTTGCCTCATGGCTACGAAGGACAAGGCCCAGATCACTCCTCGGCTCGAATCGAGCGCTATCTCGCACTATGCGCTGAGGAAAATATGTGTGTTGCTCAACCATCATCGCCCGCATCCTATTTCCACCTACTTCGTTGGCACGCCAAAAATCCTTCGCAGCGGCCGCTTATTGTTTTCACTCCTAAATCCATGTTGCGCCTTCGCGCTGCTGCATCAGCCCTTTCTGATTTCACACAAGGACATTTCCAACCACTTATCAGCGATCACACCGTAACAAATGCTTCACGTGTCATTTTTTGTTCTGGAAGAATTTACTATGACCTCATTGCAGAACGTGCACGCTTAGGTGAAGAGAGCACTGCGATCGTTCGCCTTGAACAGCTCTATCCATTACCTCGTCAGGCCCTTGCGCAAGAAGCTGCAAAGCATCCAAATGCACATTTGTTATGGGTTCAGGATGAACCAGCAAACCAAGGACCGTGGCCGCACGTTGCACTCAATACCCTTGAAACTTTTGACGGCCGCACTCTTCGCCGTGTGTCACGTCGCGCCACAGCAAGTCCTGCTACCGGCAATCACTACGTCCATGAAGAAGAAGCAAAAGCCTTGTTGATGGAGGCATTTAGTCGCTAACGCGCTTTTTTATATCGGAATAAAACCTTTCCGATAATTTCATTTCGTTCTAGTGCGCCCCATTGACGAGAATCTGTGCTCGCTGTTTTGTTATCGCCCTCTACCCAATACTTGGCGCCATCAATTCGGATCAACCGCTTTATTAAATAGATGCCCGGACGTTCTTGCCGCTCTATAACTACACAGTCATCGGGCTTGTGTGAGCCGCCACGGGCAACGATCAGCCAATCCCCGTCGCGGTAGGTGGGCTCCATGGATGCACCCTCGATCGCAACGGCCATGAATCTGCGAAATCTGCTCACGGGCGGTAGTCTCACATCTATTAACTTTTCATGCACCTGGCACAATCTAAACAACCGATAGGACCTAGAGGAGAAAGAAATGTTCAAGCCATCAATCACCGTTCATGCTCACTGTGATCTTCCATGCGGAATTTATGATCCAGCACAAGCCAAGATCGAAGCACAGTCGGTCAAGGCATGCATGGAGAAATATGCAGCTAGCAGCGATCCAGATTTCAAAGCTCGCGCCGTTGCAATCAAGGAAGCGCGTTCAAACATGGTTAAGGAGCACCTATGGGTTCTCTGGACTGATTACTTCAAGCCAAATCACTTTGAGGCATACCCACAATTGAGCACACTGTTCAATGAGACTACAAAATTAGCTGGAGCCGCAGGCACAAAGGGCACCAATGATGTTGCAGTTGCAGATAAGTTGCTAGCAAAAATCGATGAAATCTCAGAAATTTTCTGGGCAACAAAGAAGTAATTAAATCTCAACCTCGATGACTTAAATCTGAGAGTTAAGACTATGAGCGGCAGTGCGGGCGAGGAAAGACACTCGTTCCACTGTCGCTCTTGTCATTGTCGCGTGTGCAATGTGGCGTTCACCATCATAAACATCACAGACGAAATCTAAGTCGCGCCCTCGCACTTGCGAGCATGTCGCCGTTGCGCGAATTTCTGATCCGATTGCTACCGCTTCAAAAATCTCCAGCGCAACCACTTTGAGGGTGGTTGTTTCGCCTGGCTCCAAGAACTCACTAATTGCCGTAAGCGTTGCGCTCTCTAAAAGATTAAGAAAGTGGGATGAAGCCGCTACAGGGAGATCACCAATTCCAATGGCAACTGCGCTATCTCCCGGGCGAATCGACATAACGGAAAAACCTACCGCTCCGAGAATGTCTCCTTCGCGCTCCATGATTTACTCGTTCGAAGGCAATCTAAATTCTTGCGTCGATTCAATTGTTATTTCGTGGTGTTCGATCTGGCCAAATTCATCTATCTGAATAGATACCTCGGTCATTGTAAACTCGGTAACAATCGATGTTGTTGGACCGTGCACCATCGCGGCAATCGCATCATGCAGGTCCTGTGGAGCAGTCTCGCAACATGTCCGAGCGAGTAAGTCTTGCAACATTTGATGGACTCGGCGCTCATGTGTCATTTCGGTACGGCATGGTGTGCAACCGAGTAAATGTGATTCGATATTTTGGATCTGAGTTGTTTCTTCAATTTCTCCATCAATCAGCATGACGAAAGTATTGAGAACTTCAGCACAGGCGCTTGAATGGAGATCGGAAGTACTCATGAGTTGACCTCCCCGCCATAGCCTCGTTCTTTTGCATAATCAGCCAAAAGTATGCGCAGCGCTTTTCGTCCACGATGCAGGCGAGACATCACAGTCCCAGTTGGTACTCCTGCAATCTCGGCAATCTCTTTATACGAAAAACCCTCAACGTCTGCCAAATAGACCGCGATACGAAATTCTTCAGGGATTTCTTGCAATGCTCTTTTAACATCACTGTCTGGAAGATTCTCGAGGGCTTCTACCTCGGCAGATTTTCCTTGATCGCTGGTATGGGATGCAGATTTTGCTAACTGCCAATCTTCAACTTCGTTGTGAGCAAGTAAAGGTTGGCGTTGCCCTTTGCGATAGGAATTAATAAATGTAGTTGTCAGAACTCTGTAAAGCCATGCTTTTAGATTTGTACCGGGCTCGAATTGATGAAAAGAAGCAAAAGCCTTGAGGTAAGTATCTTGAACAAGATCCTTCGCGTCATCAGGATTCTTTGTGTAGCGAAGAGCCGCGGCATAAAGTTGATTAGTAAATGCAAGCGCATCACGCTCAAAGCGCGCAGTACGTTCTTGCGTGCTTTCCTTAACTAAATCAGTTGTCATCGCCATTAAGGCTACCCCTAGAAGAGTGTTTCTGGCTCGCCGAGCTCGATGGGCTCGGTAATTGCAACGGAGTTATTTGCCACGGTGTTGACCAAATCAGCAATCGCATGAGCAGTTAAACCACCATCGGGGTCAGAAAATTCCATCATCCCCTTGAGTTCTTCAACTTCACGCATGCTCGGGTCCAGCCAGGCCTCCCACCGATCGGTCGGTAACAGAACTGGCATCCGACTATGAATGGGTACGAGCATTCCAACCGCTTCACGAGTGATGATCGCCGCGCTATCAATTCGTTTCCCCGATGGAGAGATCCACGTACTCCAAATTCCTGCCATGGATAACGAGATTCCATCTTCGCGCGAAATATAAAAAGGTTGCTTCGGGCGGTATTGGCCAAGAGCTGTCGCCCATTCGTAATAGCCATCTGCCGGAATCAAGCACCGAGTTTTTCTAAATGAATCACGAAAAGTTGGCTTCTCAAAGATTGACTCACTGCGCGCATTGATTGCGTGAGATTGCGAAGCACGTGCTGTTGCATCATCTTTATGCCAATGACCGATGAGTCCCCACGACGCTGTTGCAAGATCACGCTGATTTCCCTCGGTTGATTGACGCACGATGTAGATCTCTTGAGTCGGCGCAATATTCCAATTAGCAGGCAAGGGTGAATCTGGGGTGGACCCTGTGATCCCGAATTCTTCAACGAGATCGGCATCCAACTTTGATTGCGCATATCTGCCACACATAGGCAACAGCCTAGAAGTATTTGGCCGCAGCATCAGCAACTTAGGCAACGGTAGGCTCAGCCCATGTCAGAACTGTGGTCGGCCCCCGTGCGCGGGAAAAAGGCTGTCCATGCAACGGTCACAATTCCTGGCTCAAAATCCGTAACTAATCGCGCACTCGTACTTGCAGCCCTAGCCGACTCACCTTCTATCTTGCGTCGTCCATTGATTTCTCGCGACACAGAATTAATGAAAGCCGGCCTTATTGCGATGGGAATTGGCATCTCGCAAGAAGCTGATTTGTGGCGCATAACTCCAGGAGCACTGAAGGGTCCTGCTTCCATTGATGTCGGAAATGCCGGAACAGTAATGCGCTTTCTGCCACCTGTTGCAGCACTTGCACATGGAGAAGTTTCCTTTGACGGTGATGCCCGTTCACATGAGCGGCCATTAGCACCAGTAATTAAGGCGCTAGAAAAACTTGGCGTAACAATCGATCACCACGGACGCTTTGCATTACCACTCGTTGTCCATGGAAAAGGATCGCTTCAAGGCGGTGAGATTGAAATAGATGCGTCGGCTTCTAGCCAGTTCTTGTCGGCACTTTTGCTTGTCGGTCCAACCATGAGCCAGGGAATTACTGCGCGACATATTGGATCTCAACTTCCATCCATGCCGCACATTGAGATGACTGTCGCAATGCTCCGTGATTTCGGAGCGCAAGTTGATGTTGATGCCTCAAGCAACACTTGGCGGGTCCATCCTTCTGCGTTGCATGGCAAAGACATGGTCATCGAGCCAGATCTTTCTAATGCGGCACCTTTCCTATCGATTCCTATGGTCTGTGGCGGTAGCATCACAATTTGTGATTGGCCACTTCAGACAACTCAACCGGGCGATCAACTCCGTTCAATTTTGACTTCTATGGGCGCGCAGATTGTTCTGGATTCCAAGGGTTTGACTTTGACTTCCTCTGGAATGATCCACGGAATTGATATTGATTTGCACGATGTCGGCGAACTAACGCCAGCGTTGGCAGCCCTTGCAGCCCTGGCAGATTCTCCTTCGCATTTGCGAGGAATCGGTCACTTGCGTCTTCATGAAACAGATCGCCTTGCGGCACTTGCAACTGAAATTAATTCACTGGGCGGCAATGTCATTGAAGATAAAGACTCGTTACGCATCATTCCTGCACCGTTGCATGGAGGCGTTTTTCATACTTACGACGATCATCGATTAGCCACTGCCGGCGCAGTCCTTGGGCTCGTCACCGAAGGCGTCGCCGTTGAAAATGTTGGAACAACCGCCAAGACAATGCCTGATTTCCCTGGCATGTGGTCACACGTGATTGGTCGTTGATAAGCCAATGAGTGCACGTCAATTCGATGAATCAGATGTAAAGATTCGCCCCAGCCGCAGTACTCGCCCACGCAGTAAAGATCGTCCCTCACACTCTGAGGCAATAACAGCCCTTGTCACAACTGTTGATCGAGGCAGAACAACATGCATTACAGATGAGGGCACCATCTTGACCACAATGAAGTCACGCGAGCTCGGACCAAAGTCTGTAGTCGTCGGAGATTTTGTTGGAATAGTTGGAGACATCAGCGGCACACCTGGTTCGCTAGCAAGAATTGTGACTGTGCAAGATCGAAAGAACTCATTGAGTAGAACTGTCGATGATGTAGCAAAAGTCGAACGCACAATTGTGGCCAACATTGATCAGCTTGTGATCGTCGTCGCCGCAACAAATCCTGAGCCGCGACGTGGGCTTATAGATCGCTTTCTCGTCAGTGCATTCCACGAAGGCATTGCGCCAATTATTCTGGTGACCAAAGTAGACCTTGGCGAGCCTCCCGTCTTTCTAGACGAATACAGAGCGCTTGGTGTGCGCGTACTACCAACAAAAAAGGGCGCAGAGCTATCTGAACTTCGCGAATCGCTCCATGCAAAGACTTCAGTATTGGTCGGGCACTCCGGTGTTGGTAAATCCACTCTCATCAATGTTCTTGTCCCTCATGCTGAGCGAGTTATAGGTGAAGTAAATGAAGTGACCGGGCGAGGACGTCACACTTCTTCTAGTGCAATAGCTCTTCCATTATCGCCAAGCCTTAAACTTAGCGACGGGTGGATTATTGATACACCAGGAATTCGCGCATTTGGATTAGCCCATATCGATCCCAATCGAATCATTGCTGCCTTTAGTAATCTGAGTGAGGTAGTTTTGCAATGCATGCCCAATTGTTCTCACGCCGTAGAAGGTTGCGCCCTCACTCGATGGGCAGCACCCAATGGTGAGGTCATTCCAGAACGTCAACAACGCATCGAAAGCCTGCGCAGCCTTCTTGAAATAAAGCTGGACTAGACTGAAGCTCTCATGAAAACTCAAAGTTTCTCGCATGCGCAAGACCTTGAGCTCGCATTAGCGCTGGCAGATGCAGCAGATCTCATCACATCTGCGCGATACCAAGCCCTCGATTTAGTAGTTACAACTAAGCCAGACAACACTCCGGTCACTGATGCCGACCGTGCAACTGAAATGGCAATCAGAGAAATACTTACAGTCAAGCGCCCCGATGATGGTTTAGCGGGAGAAGAATTTGGAACAAATGCCGAAGGAAAATCGCGCTACTGGGTGATTGATCCGATTGATGGAACGAAAAACTTTATGCGCGGAGTTCCAACATGGTCGACTCTCATCGCACTGATTGAAGATGGCGAAGTTGTTGTGGGAGTAGCGAGTTCTCCAGCACTTTCTCGTCGCTGGTATGCCGCCAAGGGCCTTGGATCATTTGTGATATTTGCTGGCGGAACTCCAAAGAAGAATTCCGTATCGCGAGTTGCAGCAATTGAAGATGCCTCGATCACTTATTCGGACTTTGTTGGCTGGAATGAAAAGCGCGCAGCCTTTACCTCATTGATGGATTCATGCTGGCGCTCTCGCGGTATGGGGGATTTCTGGTCACACATGTTGGTGGCAGAAGGCGCTGTCGACATCGCAGTTGAGCCGAAACTGGCACTGTGGGATGTAGCTGCGATAGACATTATCGTTCGAGAAGCAGGCGGACGTTTTACTAGCGTAAGCGGTGAAAATGGGCCACATCACGGCAGCGGTCTTTCAACAAACGGGAAACTCCACGACAAGGTGGTGAAACTTCTCAATGGAAACTAAGCAAGGCTCCCTGGAAACTATCACGCTCCGTCTTGAAGGAATGACTTGCTCATCGTGCGTAGCATCTATAGAACGCTCACTCAATTCTCTTCCCGGTGTCAGCGCCACCGTGAATTTTGCAACAGAGACAGCGCATGTTTTGGCACCTGCTGAAATGCCTACCAAAGAATTGATCTCAGCAGTCAAATCTGCTGGCTACTCTGCCCAACTGATTGCAGATGCTAGCCAGGTCGCGCTACATAGCAAGAAATCTGGAACAGCACTTTTCTTTGCGCTCTTCTTTACTATTCCAGTGGTAGCAATATCAATGAATATGTCTTGGCACCACTCGATTGATCACTGGATTCTTGGTCAGTTGGATAATTTCAATCTTTTGCATCCTTTGTATTCAGCGGCATCTTGGCTTGTCATCGGCTTAAGTGCACCGGTTGTCTTGATAGTTGCTATTCCGATCCATCGCGCAGCAATTCGAAACATCTTCCATCCCACAATGGACAACCTCATCACCCTTGGTTCGTTGTCTGCATTTGCATGGTCTATTTACGCCAACTCCACTGGCGTGGGTGATGTCTACGCAGAAGTTGCAGCAACAGTCATCACATTCGTCATCGCAGGACGTTTTCTAGAATCTCGCGCTAAGGCACGTGCAAGCAGCGCTCTTTCCACTCTCTTGGCACTTGGCAGCAAGGAAGTCTCTGTACTTCGAAATGGCGAAACTGTTTTGGTTCCGATTGAAAACCTCGCTGTTGGTGATGAGTTCGTTGCCAAACCGGGAGAGCGCATCGCTACCGATGGCGTAGTGATCTCTGGAAACAGCGCAGTTGATAATTCGATGCTTACCGGCGAATCAATGCCGATCGAGGTAACCACTGGCGCACAAGTCATTGGTTCATCTCTCAATCGAAATGGACGACTAGTTATAAGGGCAACTCGTATTGGTTCCGATACAGAGCTTGCACGAATTACATCTATGGTCGTGAGTGCCCAAGGCACTAAGGCCCCGATACAAAGAATGGCGGACCGAATTGCTGCCGTCTTTGTTCCTATCGTTACATTGCTGGCAATCGGCACCTATTTTGCATGGCGCTATACCGATCACTCAATCACTCAATCCATTTCTTCAGCAATAGCAGTTCTTGTCATTGCCTGTCCGTGCGCGCTCGGTCTTGCTACACCGGTGGCACTTTTAGTGGCATCTGGGCGCGGCGCACAACGAGGAATCGTCATTCGCCAGCCACGGGTTTTAGAAGTTGCCCGCAAAATCGATTCTGTCGTTTTAGATAAGACAGGCACACTGACAAGCGGCACGATGTCATTGTTGAGCACTGTGATCGTTCCAGCAGCTGGGGACGTTCTTGGCAATAAATATAGAGAACTCTTGCGCGAGCCAATAATTCTTTCCTCCGCCTTATCTATCGAATCTCACAGCGAGCATCCGGTTGCACAAGCAATCGTTTCTGGTGCGCTGGCACAAGGTTTGAAACCAACAACTGTTACAGAATTCTCGGTGACTCCAGGATCAGGAGCCGCCGGTCGCGTCAATTTAGGAATGCACTCACCAGTAGTACTTATCGGATCACCCAGCGCTGTTGCACATAGCACCACGCCATTTCATCCAGAGGTTGCAGCAGCGGTTGATTCAGCTCAAAAACTTGGGCAGACAGTATCTGTATTGGCATGGAATGGAGTCGCACTTGCCGTATTTGCTGTCGGTGATCAAATCAAATCGGATGCATCAGAAACAATAGCTGCATTTGCAACTATAGGTATTGATGCGTGGCTCGTTACAGGAGACAGCGTCGAGGTAGCACTAGGTGTTGCACAACAAGTAGGAATCTCTCCTGATCGAGTTGTGGCAGGGGCTCTTCCGCAAGACAAAGTTGATCACGTTTTATCCCTTCAGAGCCAAGGACATCGCGTCCTCATGGTCGGAGATGGAATCAATGATGCAGCAGCACTGGCCACTGCGGATTTAAGTATTGCAATGGGAACCGGAACAGATACTGCAATCGCAACAGCTGATATCACCTTGATGCGCGCACATTTAGGTGGCGTTATCGATGCACTCAATCTTTCGGCCAAAACTCTTCGTGTTATTCGTGGGAACCTCGCCTGGGCCTTTGCCTATAACGTAATTGGGCTGCCCATTGCCGCACTTGGCGCACTACGCCCCATGTATGCCGCAGGTGCCATGGCGCTTTCAAGTTTGTTTGTTGTTACCAACTCACTTCGCATCCGCTAAATCCGCAATCAATCAACGACATCTCTGGAAAAATCTCTGACTTGCAGGTAGTTGAAAGTTCAACTATCCTTCACTCACTGAGTAATTCAAAGGAGAGCACGTGCCCGCAGTAACAGTTAAAGACATCACGGTTCTGCCTCGCATTGGCGCTGCAGCAACATCGCGCGCACGAACTGTTTCCTCTATTACAACCGCTCCTCAAGGTTTTGAAGGTGAAGGTTTTCCTGTTCGCAGAGCATTTGCTGGCGTCGACATCGCAAAATTGGATCCCTTCATTCATCTGGATCAAATGGGCGAAGTTGAATACGCGCCAGGTGAACCAAAAGGTACTCCTTGGCATCCCCACCGTGGATTTGAAACAGTTACATACATTATTGATGGAATCTTTGACCACCGGGATAACAATGGTGGTGGTGGCACAATTTCCAATGGCGACACTCAATGGATGACTGCGGGTGCTGGAATTTTGCACATTGAAACTCCTCCAGAGCATTTAGTGATGAGCGGCGGCTTATTTCATGGATTCCAATTGTGGGTCAACCTTCCTGCGGCAAAGAAATGGTCTCCTCCGGCGTATCAAGACTTGCGCGCAAGTGATGTCGCACTTTTAGCATCTGATGATGGTGGAACATTGATTCGCGTCATTGCAGGTGAGATTGCTGGTCACAAAGGCCCTGGAACAACCCAAACTCCAATCACTCTTGTGCATGCAACGCTGCAGCCAGGGGCAGAGTTAAGGTTGCCATGGCGCGCAAATTACAACGCACTTGTCTACACACTTGCAGGATACGGATTTGTTGGCGATGAGCGCCGGCCAGTCCAGATGGGTCAACTGACTGTCTTTGGAGAAGGCGACACCATTGTTGTTCGTGCCGCTGATGTGCAAGAAAGCAGATCTCCCGAAATGGATGTCTTTATTCTTGGTGGCCAACCTATTAAAGAACCTGTTGCATGGATGGGCCCTTTTGTTATGAACACCAAAGCTGAAGTAATGCAGGCCTTTGAAGACTTCCAAAAAGGATTGCTTGGCACTATTCCTGCCGTTCACAACACGCCTAAGGATCTTGTAGAAGGATAAATTAGGTAATACTTGCGTCATGATCTGGTGGCCTTCTGAAGTTCCAACGCTTTCCTATGGCCTGACGACGCTACGTGCGCTTACTCCGGCTGACATTCCTGATATTTATCGTGAGCTTCAAGATCCGGTGATCCCGCAATTCACGACATTGCCCGCTAACTACACAATGGAAAATGCAGAGTTTTACGTCAAAAATAAAACGATTCAGTACTTAGCCGAAAAGAAAGAATTTGCCTTCGCAATTGAGCACGATGACATATTTTCAGGTGTCGTATCACTGCACGACATTCACTTGGCAGACCACATCGCCGAAGTTGGCTATTGGATAGCCGCTCCCATGCGTCGCAAGGGCGTCGGCAGCGCAGCTGTGCGACTGATTACCGACTATGGGTTTACGACTATGGGTTTTCGCAGAATTGAAGCAAAAGTAGATGTAAAGAACGAAGGATCAAGGGCGCTTCTACTTAATGAGGGATACGAATTTGAAGCGATCATGCGCTCTGCAAAGACTGCGCTAGATGGCACTCAGGAGGATATGGTTCTTTACAGCGCACTTTCTGGTTAACAATATCTTGGCATATCTACTAATTTCATCTACGGTTAAGCCATGCAATCGCTAGCGCTCTTGGTCGGAATCCTTTTTCTTTCATCCCTTGGTTGCGGTCCAATCGCTTACTGGTTAACAACAATTCATCCACGCACTCACCGCCGCGATATGTATAAGAAAGCTCTTATTGCAGTTCTCACGATGTGGGGATCAATGACGGGCATCAATTTTGCATTGGCACACGTTCCAATTTATGTGCGCTTTATTGGAGTCTTCTCGATTGCAACGTCTTTGCTAGCAGTGAAGAAGGAATTCGGCGGGCCTAGAAAACTTAAAGAAGAATAGGCTCTTGTGTCCCTGAGGAATTTTGTGCAGTGCAATAGCGCGAGCAGAAAAGTACAGGAGATTGCTGAATAAAAAAGTGGAGGTGCCGGGAATCGAACCCGGGTCCTTCGGTACCAAAACAGGGCTTCTACGGGCGTAGTGTGTTTATCGTTTTCTCAGTTCCGAATCTCTTACACACGAGTATCCGACGAACTCATTTGCGAAACTGTTCTCTGATGTCGTTCGCAACGCCAACATCATGAAAAGCCCTCTAGCGGCGCTAGGTTCCGGATCGAAGGCTCACCCGGGCTAACGGATTACGAGGCTAGCTTATGCAGCTAGGGCGTAATCAGCGGCAGTTGTACTGGCGCTTAGTTTTTTGCACAGGTTATTGGTTAACGAGATCATCCTGGCTTCCTCGGCCCGCTTCCCCTGCCCCAACATCCAAAGTCGAGACCGTTCACCCCC
>WLPU01000008.1 GCA_009698615.1 Actinomycetota bacterium
TGAGCGGCTTCGAAAATATCTTGCCCATCTAGCAGTAATTCAATCAGTCGCATTTCATGGTGCAAATCCGCGGTCGGAGATTGTCCTCCACGTTGGCCGTGTAAATAAGCCCATTGGCTTCCGGCCAAATCATTACGGGTTTCACCTAAAAGATATAAATCTAGACCGGCTCGATCAAATGCCATGGGTGTGCGCTTTCGTACATCTGCAATAACCCCGAGTACTCCGATCACCGGTGTTGGCAAGATTGCAACATCGCCTGTTTGGTTGTAGAACGAAACATTCCCGCCAGTGACCGGCAAACCCATTTCCAAACATCCATCAGCTAATCCCCGAACGGTTTCAGCAAATTGCCACATCACGCCAGGATCTTCAGGGGATCCAAAGTTAAGACAGTTAGTGACAGCCAATGGGCGCGCACCTGCCGTTGCGATATTTCTTGCAGCTTCGGCAAGTGCCAACTTCGCACCTTCGTAAGGGTTGAGATATGACCAGGATGCATTTGCATCAGTTGAAATAGCAACTCCGAGGTGCGTTTTTTCATCAATGCGAACCATTCCAGAATCTTCTGGTTGAGATTGAATCGTATTTCCTTGCACGTACTTGTCATATTGAGATGTCACCCATGATTTATCGGCCATATTGGGGCTGGACATTAATTTCAGTACTGCGGCCTTTATCTCACCGTCATTTGTAAGTGCCGGAAACTCTATTTTCTCTGCGTTGGCATGGTCTAGGTAATCAGGTTTTGCAATCGGCCTTTCGTAGACGGGGCCATCGTGGGCAACAGTACGAGGTGGGACATCTACAATAACTTCGTCCTCCCACGTGATAATCAATCGATCTCCATCTGTCACTTCGCCAATAACAGTGACAGTCACATCCCACTTCTTACAAATTTCTAAAAATCGCGCGATTTTTCCAGGTTCGACTATGGCGCACATACGTTCTTGTGATTCGCTCATCAATATTTCTTCAGGTGACAGGCTGGGATCACGCAGTGGAACCGTGTCGAGTGCAACTTTCATTCCGCCAGAACCGCCAGATGCAAGCTCGCTCGTTGCACATGACAAACCAGCACCGCCCAAATCTTGAATACCAACGACCAAATCTTCAGCAAAAATTTCAAGTGAGCATTCAATCAAGACTTTCTCAGTGAATGGATCTCCCACTTGCACGCTCGGACGTTTTGCTGGACCAGTTGCTCCAAATGTTTCACTTGCAAGTACTGAAACACCGCCAATTCCATCTCCGCCAGTTTTTGCACCAAATAACACAACTAAATTTCCAGGACCTGATGCCTTCGCCAACTTAATCTGATCATGGCGCATCACACCAACACAGAGTGCATTTACTAATGGATTGCCTGCGTAAGTCTCATCAAAAACAATCTCTCCACCGATATTTGGTAGGCCCAAACAATTTCCGTATCCGCCAATTCCTGCGACGACTCCCGGCAGAACGCGGCGGGTGTCCGGCGCATCAGCTGGTCCAAAACGAAGTGGATCCATGACAGCAATGGGGCGAGCCCCCATGGTTAAAATGTCGCGCACGATCCCGCCCACTCCTGTTGCCGCTCCTTGATAAGGCTCTATAAACGATGGGTGGTTGTGAGATTCAATTTTGAAAGTCACCGCATAGCCTTGGCCCACGTCCACAACTCCGGCATTTTCACCGATTCCTACTAGCAGTGCATCGCTTTTGGGAGCCTTCTCGCCAAATTGTTTCAAATGCACTTTCGATGATTTATATGAACAATGCTCTGACCACATCACCGAATACATAGCTAGTTCACTCGATGTTGGGCGACGGCCCAAAATCTCCTTAATTCGTTGATACTCACCGGCTTTGAGACCTAGCTCTGCAAAAGGTTGTTGCCGCTCTGGCGTACTTTTCGCGTTCGCGACTGTGTCCAGGGTCATTTCTTTACTTCACCATCGAACTTAACGCAGATGTAAAGAACGCCAAGCCATCAGCGGTAGGACCAGTCAATGAGTCAATCGCGTGTTCTGGATGTGGCATCAGTCCAACAATATTTCCCTTAGCATTTGAAATACCGGCTATCAGATTGCGAGATCCGTTGGGATTCTTGCCTACATAGCGAGCAACGATTTGACCCTCAGATTCTAGTTGGGTCAAAGTCTTATCATCACATTGAAATGATCCTTCGCCATTTTTTAGCGGGATAACAATCTCTTGGCCTCCTTCAAAATTACTCGTCCAAGCGGTATTTGTATTTTCGATTGCAATTCTTTGCGGGGTGCAAAGGAAATGTAAATCCTTGTTGCGCGTTAGCGCGCCAGGAAGAAGATGCGACTCGCACAATATTTGAAACCCATTACAGATTCCCAGAAGAGGCATTCCAGTTTTGGCTCGCTCAATAATCGAAGTCATCACAGGAGCAAAACGCGAGATCGCCCCACATCGCAAATAATCTCCGTAAGAAAATCCTCCAGGAAGGATTACGGCATCTACGCTTTGTAAATCTTCATCGCCGTGCCAGAGCGAAATCGCCTGACCGCCCGCCGCGCGGACCGCCCGTGCTGCATCACGGTCATCGAGCGATCCAGGAAAAGTTACAACGCCAACTTTCATCTACTTTTCAACTCTCACGGTGAAGGTTTCGATGACTGGATTAGCAAGCAAAGTTTCTGCTGCTTTCGCCACTTCAGCTAGTTGTGCTGGAGTTGGCTCGCCTTCAACTTCGATTTCAAAGCGTTTCCCTTGGCGCACTGATTTAGCAAAGGTAAATCCGAGTCGTGGCAACGCCGCACCAACTGCTTGACCCTGCGGATCCAGAATCTCAGGCTTTAACATCACGTCAACAATGATCTTTGCCATTACGCACTCCTTAGGTTGAACTCTGTACCAGTAAGTCTTACGTAAGCATCGCGATATCGCTGCGATGTCTTTTCTACGATTTCTTGCGGTAATTCTGGCGGAGAAGTTTTGCGATTCCAGCCACTTAAAATTAAGTAATCTCGCAGGAATTGCTTGTCGAATGAACTCTGGGCCTTGCCCGGTTTCCAGGTAGCGGCATCCCAAAACCGAGACGAGTCAGGTGTTAGGGCTTCATCGCCCAGTGTTATCTCCCCTGTGGCATCCAGACCAAATTCAAATTTAGTATCTGCCAGGATTATTCCGCAATCTTGTGAAAAATCTGCAGCGGCTTTATAGAGTTTGAGAGTTAAATCGCGAAGCTTGGCACTTTCGGGGACAAGTTTCTGGGCTTGCCCAAAAGTGATGTTGATGTCGTGATCGCCGACATCTGCTTTGGTTGCTGGTGTAAAAATAGCTTCAGGCAACTGTGATCCATCCTCTAAACCCTGACCGAGAGAAATTCCGCAAATACTCTGGGACTTCTTGTATTCGCTCCATCCACTTCCTGTGAGATAGCCACGTGCAACACATTCAATCGGAAACATTTTTAGAGGTTTCACAACGACTGCACGACCGCGAACCTGCTCTGGAACATCGGTGCTCACTACGTGATTAGGCACGATAGCTGAAAGTTTTTCAAACCAAAAAAGGGATAACTGAGTTAAGACTGCTCCCTTACCGATAATTTCTGTCGGTAAGACCCAGTCGAATGCTGATACTCGATCAGAGGCAACAATTAGAAGTTGACTCAATGAATTGGTGTAAAGATCTCGGACTTTTCCGGTGCGCAAATGAGTCCACCCAAGTATCGCAGGCGCCGGCGGTGGACCGGCTGGGCCAAATCCGCTCACCTAATAGAGCCGGGTTTGTACTGCGCTGCGGCAGGATGCGCGGATGCAATCGCGTCAATGCGACTAACAACTCGTGCAATTTGTTGGCGAGCGTCGCCAGTAAATTCAAGGGGCTCGTTAATAAGAGTGTCGAGTGATTTACGGTCAAGTGGAATACGTGGATCTTTTGCTAAAGCTTCTAGAAGCGAATTTGCTTTTCCATCTCGCATTTCAAGTGCCGCTTTTGTCGAATGTTCCTTAATAACTTCATGCGCCTCTTCGCGGCCCATGCCGGATTTAATCGCAGCTATAAGAATTTTTGTAGATGCTAGGAACGGTAGGTAGCGTTCAATTTCTTCAGCAATCACTGCAGGAAATGCGCCAAATTCGGACACAACTGTCAGCATCGTTTCGAGCAGTCCATCAAGGGCATAGAACGCATCTGGCATTGCAACGCGGCGAACAACGCTGCACGAAACATCGCCTTCGTTCCATTGGTTTCCCGCAAGTTCTCCAACCATGGAGGCGTATCCGCGTAATACCACCGCAAGACCGTTGATTCGCTCGCATGATCGAGTATTCATTTTATGCGGCATCGCAGATGAACCCACTTGACCGGCTTTGAAGCCCTCAGTGACTAATTCAGCCCCTGCCATCAAGCGAATACTTGTCGCAAGAGATGAAGGGGCTGATGCAATCTGAACCAGAGTTGTTACAACATCATAATCAAGTGAGCGTGGATAGATTTGACCAGTCGAATCCAGGATTCGATTAAAGCCCAACTCTGATGCAATTTGCGTTTCGAGTTTTTGATGGGCTGTTGCTGATCCAAGCAAGTCAATTGAATCTTGAGCAGTGCCCACTGGGCCCTTAATGCCTCGCATTGGGTAGCGACCCAGAAGTGAATCTAAACGTTCGAATGCAAAAATCATTTCCTCTGCTGTGCTTGCAAAACGTTTTCCGAGGGTAGTTATTTGGGCAGGCACGTTGTGCGAGCGCCCAGCAATGGGTTGGTCTGCGTATTGCACCGCTCGCTCACCAATTCGAGCAAGGAGCGCCACGGACTTATTGCGGATAATTTCAAGTCCGGTTCGTATTTGTAGCGCTTCTATATTTTCCGTTATATCGCGGCTTGTCATACCTGCATGAATAACTTCGTGCCCCGCGAGCGCATTAAATTCCTCAATACGGGCCTTAACATCGTGGCGAGTAATCCTTTCCCGCGCATCAATCGAATCGAGATTTACGTTGTTTAGAACCTTTTCGTAATCTGCAATAACTGATGCGCTAATTGAATGCCCTAAAGTGGACTGCGCCTTTGCAACAGCAATCCAAAGTTTTCGCTCTGCAATGATCTTTGCTTCCGGTGCGAATACCTCTCGCATCGCAGCGGATGCATATCTATCAGCCAGAAGACTCACTGGTGCATTCTCGCGCATCTAGTTGCCCTTCTCCGCCACCGACGCATTGAGGGCTATATCGCTGCGGTAGAAGGTGCCCTGACACTGAATTTGGCTGATCGCACGGTAGGCACGATCGCGCGCTTCCGTGAGATCACTCCCAAGGCCAGTTGCGCTCAATAGCCTTCCACCGCCTGCGTAAAAAATATAAGTATCCGTGATAGTCGAAAATTCAGAACCCACGTCAATTGTTTGTGGCGCACTTGGATAGCCATCCGCTGCCAAAACAACTGCCACTGCAGAATCATCGCTCCATTCAAGTGTTTCATTTTCTAAATCTCGAGTAGCTGCCTTATAAAGCAAAGTCGCAAGTGGCGTCTTGAGTCGTGGAATAAGCACCTGTGTTTCTGGATCCCCAAAGCGAACATTGAATTCAATAACGCGAATTCCATGATCGGTGAGCGACAACCCCGCATAGAGCAGCCCTACAAATGGTGTGCCACGTGCTGCCATCTCCGCAATGATCGGTGCAAGCACTTCACGATGAGTTTGTTCAATGATGTCACTTGGCGCCCACGGTAGAGGCGAGTAAGCGCCCATCCCACCGGTGTTAGGGCCTTCATCACCATTGAATGCACGTTTGAAATCTTGTGCTGGTTGCATTGCAAGAATCGTCTTGCCGTCAGATATTCCAAAAAGTGAAACTTCTGGGCCATCAAGAAACTCTTCAATAACTACCTTCTGGCAACCTAACGCGTGTTCAAGGGCTTCCTTGTAATCATTGGTAACGACAACGCCTTTACCGCCTGCCAAGCCATCATCTTTAACGACATAAGGTTTTCCAAATTGAGCAAGAGCTTTTTCGATCTCAGCAGGAGTTGTACACGTTGCACTCCGCGCAGTTGCAACTCCGGCATCGTGCATAACTTCTTTTGCAAAATTTTTGGATCCCTCTAATTGCGCTGCAGCTTTTGATGGGCCAAAGGTGGCAATTCCTGCTCTGCGCAGGACATCTGAAACGCCATTAACAAGTGGGAGTTCTGGTCCAACAACGACAAGGTCCACATCAAGTTCTTGTGCAAGGCAGAGAATTGCTGCATTATCGGAGATGTCGAGTGGATGCACTTTTGCAATCTGAGCGATGCCAGAATTTCCTGGTGCACAATGGAGCTCGGTCACTTCTAGATCTGCTTGTAACCCTAGTGCCAGGGCGTGTTCTCTACCGCCGCTACCAACTAGGAGGATTTTCATCGTTAGACGAAATCCTTGACGACGATCGTTTGGGTACGCCCAGGGCCAACGCCTATTGCACTCATCGACGCACCGGAAATATCTTCAAGGAATTTCACATATTGCTGAGCAGTCTTTGGAAGATCGGAAAGTTTTTTCGCAGCAGAGATATCTTCAGTCCAACCAGGCAAATATTCATAAATTGGTTTTGCGTGGTGGAAGTCAGATTGTGAAGCAGGAAGTTCTTCCACGCGTTTGCCATCGATCTCGTATGCGACGCACACTGGAATCTTCTCCCACCCAGTTAACACATCGAGTTTGGTGAGGAAAAAGTCTGTGAGTCCATTCACTCTGACCGCATATCGCGCTATTGGTGCGTCATACCAACCACACCTGCGTGCGCGACCAGTTGTGACACCGATTTCGCCACCGATGGTACGCAACTTTTCGCCATCTTCATCGAGAAGCTCAGTAGGGAAAGGGCCCGATCCCACTCGAGTTGTGTAAGCCTTCACGATTCCAATTACGCGAGTAATTTTTGTTGGCCCAATTCCAGAACCGGTACATGCGCCACCCGCAGTTGGATTGCTTGAAGTCACAAAAGGGTAAGTCCCGTGATCAACATCGAGCAAAGTGCCTTGGGAGCCTTCGAGGAGAACGATTTTGCCAGCGGTCAGCGCATTATTGAGAAGTAGCGCAGTATCGGTGACGAATGGGCGCAAGATTTCTGCATAGCCAAGGTATTCGTCCAGAACTTCATCTACTTCAATGTTCTTACGGTTGAAGACTTTAATGAGAACTTGATTCTTATCACGCAACGCACCTTCAATCTTTTGGCGAAGAATTGAAGGATCAAATAGATCCTGCACGCGAATTCCTATTCGGTTGATCTTGTCAGCATAAGCCGGACCAATGCCACGACCTGTGGTGCCGATTTTGGAATTACCTAAAAATCGTTCTGTGACCTTATCGATGGTGCGGTGATATGGAGTGATTAGATGGGCATTGGAACTAATCACTAATTTCGAGCAATCAATGCCGCGTTCGGTCAGACCCTTGATTTCCTGTAACAAAACTCCTGGATCAATCACGACGCCGTTGCCAATCACCGGAACAACGTTGGGGCTCAGAATTCCTGAAGGAAGTAAGTGGAGTGCATACTTTTGATCACCTATTACAACCGTATGTCCAGCATTGTTTCCACCTTGATAGCGGACAACATAATCAACTCGGTCGCCCAATATATCTGTGGCTTTACCTTTGCCCTCATCGCCCCATTGAGCACCAAGCAAAACAATCGCGGGCATGAGTTAAGCCTTTCTGTACTTAGTGAACTAAGCGGGAAGAAAAATTACGCGAGTAGAGAAGTACCAGTAGAGCGAAGGTCATCGCATGCACGTTGCACACGTGCGGCCATTCCTGCCTCTGCCAACTTGCCCCACGCACGTGGATCGTACGCCTTCTTGCTTCCAACTTCGCCGTCAATCTTTAAGACACCATCATAATTTTTGAAAACGTGATCAACCACCGGTCTGGTGTATGCATATTGAGTGTCTGTATCGATATTCATCTTTACAACACCGTAATCAAGAGCCTCGCGAATTTCGGTCAGAAGCGAGCCGGAACCACCGTGGAATACTAAGTCCATCGGTTTGCTTCCCTCGGCAAGTCCTAGTTTCTTTACAACAGCATCTTGCAAGGTACGCAAAATCTTTGGTTGCAATACAACGTTACCTGGCTTATAAACACCGTGAACGTTTCCGAAAGTTGCTGCTACGAGATAGCGGTGCTTAGGATCGCTGCCAAGAGTCTCAATTGTTAGTAGAGCATCTTCTGGGTGAGAGTAAAGCTTGGCGTCATGTTTTGCTTCGATTCCATCTTCTTCTCCACCGACGACACCGATCTCAATTTCCAAAATTGTGTGCGCTAATTTTGACTTGGCAAACATCTCTGCTGCAATCTTCATATTCTCTGGCATTGAAACTGCAGAGCCATCCCACATGTGAGAATTGAAAAGTGGCGCTTTGCCATCTTTGATGCGTTGTGCACCAAAATCAAGAAGTGGCCGCATAAATCCATCTAACTTCTCAGCAGGGCAGTGATCTGTGTGAAGAGCAATCTGTACGTTGTAATGCTTTGCAACAACGTGGGAAAATTCTGCTAACGCCACGGCTCCGTCAACCATGTGCTTGACTGTTGCACCAGATGCATATTCAGCACCGCCCCAAGAAAACTGCAAAATTCCATCTGATTTCGCTTCTGCAAATCCCCGAAGCGCCGCAACTATTGTCGATGACGATGAAACGTTGATGGCTGGATATGCAAAAGCACCTGCTTTGGCGCGGTCTAACATTTGCGAATAAATCTCAGGACTGGCTATTGGCATTAGGGCTCCCACTGTTTGCGCGGATGTAAATCTCGCATCATGCGCGCCATTGGGCAGATTGGAGGCTTACGGGCAATTCCACCACATTTTGCCCTCTAACAACAAAATCGCCATACGAATGATTGAGTCCGCATGGCGATTTTCTTTTCTTCGGAGCGCTAGCGCCCGCTTTTAGTGCGCAATGGTCGCCAACATCTTGGTCAGGAGCAAAAAGAGCTTGCCTACTAGGGCAGGGCTCGAGAGGATCTTGAGGAATGCGGCAATGAATGCAGCCAGCGTCATGGATTCCTTTCTAACTAATAATCGTTCATGGATAAGGCGGGCAGTCTCACCTATTGAAAGTTCGCCACGTGAGAAAAACAGCTGGCTTGTGAAGAATCTGCCACGGTGAATACCTACCGAAAGTGAGATTGTCAGAGTAATCTCTGGAAATCATGAGCGATGAGACACTAGAAAATATTCTGAGCGAAACTCGAACCTTTCCACCGAGTGCTGCCTTCGCTGCTCAAGCTAACGCCCAACCTTCTATTTATGCCCAAGCCGATAAGGATCGCTTGGCGTTTTGGGAGAAACAAGCAAAAGAATTGTTATGGGATTCGCCTTGGAACACAGTCTTGGAATGGAAACCGCCGTTTGCGAAATGGTTTATTGGTGGAAAAATTAATGCCTCCGTCAATTGTTTGGATCGCCACGTTAACGAAGGTCGCGGAGATCGCGTTGCCTTCCACTTTGAAGGCGAACCTGGAGATACTCGCACAATTACATACGCCCAATTATTGACCGATGTAAAAAAAACAGCTAACGCGCTGACCGAACTCGGTGTGAAATCTGGCGACCGGGTGGCTATTTATATGCCGATGATTCCAGAGGCAGCAATGGCAATGTTGGCATGCGCACGAATCGGTGCGGCGCACTCGGTAGTTTTCGGCGGGTTTTCTGCAGAAGCACTCCTTTCTCGAATTCAAGATGCTGACGCGACCCTAGTTATTACTGCCGACGGCGGATTTAGAAAAGGCAGCGCGTTTGCACTCAAGCCTGCAGTTGATGATGCGCTCAAGGGTTCTACAAATGTCAAGAAGGTATTAGTAGTTAAGCGCACAGGGCAAGAAACCGCTTGGGATAATGCGCGGGATGTTTGGTGGCACGAGATTGTTGAGCGCCAATCAGCTGAACATGTCGCTCAGAGCTTTGATAGTGAACATCCTCTGTTTATTTTGTATACCTCTGGAACCACTGCAAAACCAAAGGGTATTTCCCACACCACCGGTGGATATTTAACTCAAGTTGCTTACACCCACAAAATAGTTTTTGATTTGAAACCCGAGACAGATGTCTACTGGTGTACCGCGGACGTCGGGTGGGTTACTGGCCATTCATACGTCGTTTATGGTCCGCTGATCAATGGCGCGACTCAAGTTATTTATGAAGGTACTCCAGATACTCCTCACAAAGGTCGCATGTTCGAGATCATTGCTAAATACGGCGTAACTATTTTGTACACCGCACCAACGCTTATCCGCACATGGATGAAGTGGGGCGATGAATTCCCTAATGCCCATAATCTTTCATCTTTGCGTTTGCTCGGATCGGTGGGAGAACCAATTAATCCAGAAGCATGGATGTGGTACCGAGACATTATTGGCGGCAAGAGATGTCCGATTGTAGATACGTGGTGGCAAACCGAAACGGGTGCAATCATGATTTCACCTCTGCCAGGAATCACCGCAAGCAAACCTGGTTCTGCAATGCGTCCACTACCCGGGATTAGTGCCCGCGTTGTTGATAACAACGCCAAGGATGTTGGCAATGGGCATGGCGGCTTCCTCATTCTTGATGAGCCCTGGCCATCAATGTTGCGTGGAATTTGGGGCGAGCCAGAGCGTTACAAAGAAAGTTATTGGTCGAAATTTAAAGATTTGTACTTTGCCGGAGATGGCGCCAAACTAGATGACGATGGCGCAATTTGGTTGATGGGCCGCGTTGATGATGTTATGAATGTTTCGGGCCATCGAATCTCAACAACAGAGGTTGAATCTGCGCTCGTGTCTCATGAAGTTGTTGCTGAAGCAGCTGTTGTTGGCGCTGCCGATCCAATGACGGGGCAAGGCATTGTTGCTTTCGTTATTTTGCGCACTGGTATCGCAAGCGCTCAAGGTGATGCCTTAGTGAAAGAGTTACGTGACCATGTCACCAAGGAAATTGGTGCTATCGCCCGACCACGCCAAATCATGGTTGTTGCCGAGCTACCAAAAACTCGCAGCGGCAAGATTATGCGTCGGCTCCTTAAAGATGTGGCAGAAAACCGCGCAGTGGGAGATTCAACAACTTTGGCTGATCCCAACGTAATGAAACTTATTTCAGAGGGGCTTCAGAGCGCTACTTCGGAAGATTAATTGAAAGTTTCTTTTCAATTTCAGAGCGCAACTGAGTAATCAGGTGTGGCATCTGCTTATTTAGTTTTAGATAAATCGTGCTCTCTGCAACAACCTTTCGTGCACCAGTCCAAGGCGACCACAAGACCAAGGCAACGATGAGATAGGCAACAATCATTGCTCGAGCAAATTCCAGAACCACGCCAGCAAGTGAATCTATAAACCGTAGAGGAGCCCAAAGAATCTTCGCTCTAAACACTTTCGAGACCCCGCCGAGCATCCGTCGCCCAAGTTCGGCGACAAGAAAAATGGAGACAAATATTATGGCAAAGCGAGTTATTTGATTATGAACACTTGCGAAAAAATGTAGAGCAAGAAGTAGGCCTAGAACCCCGCCGCCGATATACCCAACAGTTCTAAATACCGTTTGCAAAAATCCTCGTTTGTAGCCAACAATAATTGAAATAATCGCAAGGGCGAGGAAAATCAGATCTACGAGCACATGACTAACTTACGGTGATATGGAGGTATTTACTTGTTAAATCTCGCAATTCCACTTCGCTCTTAATGGTTCCGATCTTTTTGTGAACCACCTTACCGGCGCTATCAATAAACCATGTCACGGGGACTCCCATTCCAAAATTCCCGCGGGTGCGTCCATCGGGATCAATAACGTTTGGCCATGTCATACCGTTCTTTACTACAAAATCAGCGCCGTCCGAACTTTTTGCCTCTTCGACATCTATCCCCAATATCTGAACTTTCGATTTGGCCTTCACATAAAATGACCGAATTATCGGTAATTCATCTTTGCAACTGGCACACCAGGAGCCCCAGACATTAACAATCAGGGGGCCCCTCAGTGAATTCAATGCGATAGTCGACTTGCCATCTAAACAAGGTAATTCTTGCCCGTTCGGTTGAGCAGACCTTCCGATGGAATCGCAACTCACAACTTCTCCGAGGGTTGGGATACTGGTTGACTGCGACGCACACCCACTCAATAATAAAATTAGTGAAAGACAAATAAAAATTCTTTTCACAAAAAAGCCTCGTCACTCTTAACTAGTGCACGGGCGCGCACTGGATCAGTCTCGCCAATTCCAAAGGAGGGGCACAGTTTAGCCAAAGTGCATGCACCGCACGCAGGCTTTCGTGAGTGGCACACGCGACGACCGTGCCAAATCATTCGTTGTGACAAATTTGTCCATTCTTTCTGCGGTATCAAAAGACCAACTTCGCGTTCTACTTTGGTCGGATCTTTTTCAGTCGTCCACTCGAATCTGCGGCTGAGTCGTCCAAAGTGCGTGTCAACGGTAATACCTGGTGTATCAAATGCGTGGCCTAAAACTACGTTGGCAGTTTTGCGACCAACTCCTGGCAGAGTAATTAGTTCCTCCAATGTCCTGGGAACTTCGCCTCCAAAATCAGATTGAATCTTCATCGCAAGGCCCTTTATATTTTTTGCTTTAGCTCGAAAGAAACCTGTGGAATGAACAAATTTTTCGATGTCGTGAAGATCAGCTTTTGCAAAAGCTTTAGCGCTCTTGTATTTAGCAAATAAAGCCGGGGTCACTTGATTAACTCTCTTGTCTGTGCACTGAGCTGAAAGAACGGTAGCGACCACAAGTTGCAGTGGATTTGCAAAATTTAATTCGCAACGCGCATCTGGGTAGGTCTTTCTCAGTATCCGATACATCCTCTGGGCACGACTCTTCAGAAGGCCTTGGGCTACCACTCCGCAGAGGTTACGCGCAGTTGAGCGAGGGTGAAAGTTCTCTCCATTTGCTAGTAAAGTGCCGTTTGTGACCTCCGATGATCAAGTAGTACGCCGTGCTCCTTTATTCACGGCTCTCGATGACGATGCTGCTGCTTCACTTCGCGCATCTATGGAAAGCGTGAGGTTAAATAAGGGCTCCGTACTATTTTCCGAAGGTGATGAAGGCGATCACTTGTATGTGATTATTGAAGGCAAGTTGAAACTTGGAACCTCGAGTGGGGATGGGCGCGAGAACTTACTTTCAGTTCTTGGGCCAGGTGAAATGTTTGGCGAATTATCGCTCTTTGATCCTGGACCACGTACTTCGACTGCGACAGCGGTAACTGATGTTCGCTTGCTTAGCCTTGGGCATGGTCAAGTAATTCCTTGGGTGACAAAGCACCCTGCAGTTGCGCTAGAACTTCTTGCGCGCCTTGCGCAGCGCTTGCGGCGTACAAATGAAATTGTTGGAGATTTAGTTTTTTCAGATGTGCCAGGTCGTGTTGCAAAAGCTTTGATCGATTTGGGGGAACGTTTTGGTAAGCAAACTCCTGAAGGCCTTTACGTTAACCACGATCTCACACAAGAAGAATTAGCGCAGTTGGTCGGCGCATCTCGCGAAACTGTAAACAAAGCGCTGGCAGATTTCGCCGGACGCAATTGGATTCGTCTCGATGGCCGTGCAGTTTTGGTTCTAGATGTTGAGCGACTAGAAAAGCGCGGCCGCTAACTAACTTTTTAATTCGACGGTGAGCTCAACTTCTACTGGGGAATCCAACGGTAATTCAGCAACTCCAATTGCCGACCTCGCGTGTTTTCCCGCATCTCCCCAAATATGTACAAATAATTCGCTAGCGCCATTTACAACACCTGGATGGTTGAGGTAACCAGGAACTCCGTTCACATAACCCACTACGCGAACTACTCGAGCGATGTCATCGACATTGGCAACGGTTTCAATTGCAGCAAGCGCGTTAAGTGCACATAATTGAGCGAGTTCTTTACCTTGCTCCACGGTCACGGCGCCACCAACTTTGCCGGTCAGTGCAATTTTTCCATCAACTAGAGGAAGTTGCCCTGCGGTAAAAACTAGATTGCCCGTGCGCACTGCTGGCACATATGCAGCAATTGGTTTTGCAGCCACTGGAAGAGTTAGGCCTAACTCTGCGAGCTTTGCTCGTACATCTGTCACTTCACTTCTCTTTTCATGTAAGCAACAAGACTGTCACCGCCGCCTGGTGCTGGTACAACTTGCACAAGCTCGTAACCTTCCGAGCCCCAGTTATCTAGAATCTGTTTTGTTGCATGAGTGAGCAATGGAACGGTGACATATTCGAATTTCATTCATCTCTCCTTTAAGCGAGCGCGGCTTTTACTGCTGCAGAAACAACGCCGCCATCGGCTTTGCCTGCAATCTTTGGTGATAGTACTTTCATAACAAGACCCATACCTGCGGGTCCCGCAGCACCTGTCTGTGCAATTGCTTCCTGAATCATTTTCTGAAGTTCCGCATCACTTAACTGTGTTGGCAGATAACGCGCAATGACTTCACCTTCGGATCGTTCCATCGCCGCTTTATCGGCGCGAGCTCCAGCATCGTAAGCTTCAGCAGCCTCGCGACGCTTCTTTGCCTCTCGCGATAAGACCGTGATGACTTCTGCGTCACTGAGTTCGCGAGCGCTTTTGCCGGAGACCTCCTCCATTGTGATGGCGGTCAATACCATTCGGATGGTTCCGGAAGTTAATTCATCGCGTGCGCGAATAGCCTCAGTAAGGTTTTCACGTAGACGCTCTTTGAGTCCAAGATCTTTTGCTCCCATAGCGGTATCTTCTCACGTTAGAGATGAAGGGGCGACAATGAGCTTTGTGCTGAGGCAAGCGCAGATTCCAATCCTGCCACGTGGGCATCGCCCGATTCGAATTCTTCATTTTTCTGATTTGCACCTCACGCCCTCGCGGCACCAAGAGATTGCCGACATTAAAAGCTTTATCAATCACAAACCTGACCTCGTCATTAGTACTGGTGATTTCCTAGGTCACCTTGATGCAGTCCCAACCGTGCTCGATGCCCTCGATGAATTGTTGGATCTGCCCGGCCTATTTGTATTTGGTTCCAATGACTATTACGCCCCTCGTATTAAGAATCCACTCTCCTACCTGACCCCCGATAACGGAAAGCGCAAACATGGGGATCCACTGCCTTGGACGGAATTGGCCGCCGGATTAACTACGCGGGGATGGAAGAACATTAATTTCTCACGAGCGATGCTTAAAATTAATGATTCAATAATTGAAGCACGCGGCACTGATGATGCGCACTTGAATAAGGATGATTACTCACTGGTCGCAGGCAAGCCAGATGCAACATCGGATTTTGCAATTGGCGTTACGCATGCTCCCTACCTTCGATTGCTATCGGCAATGGGAGCAGATGGTCTTGCTGCAATTTTTGCTGGACATACACATGGCGGGCAAGTTCGTCTGCCATGGATCGGCGGCAGCAAAGCGTTGACGACAAATTGTGATCTTCCAACTTGGCGAGCGCGCGGCCTCACTCACTTTGGTAGTGAACCTTGGCTGCATGTCTCTGCAGGAATGGGAACAAGTCCTTTTGCTCGGATACGTGTTGCAAGCCCGCCCGAGGCTTCTGTGGTGACTTTGGTCTAAGGCTTTCGGATTGAAAAAGTCCAAAATGGTTCATCTTTTGAAAAAGTTAGAGTGCTCATGTCAAATCCAGATTGACTTAACATTTGAGTAATCTCTAATTGTGTGAATCTTTGCTCGAGGGAAGTTCCAAAGCGATCGTAGGCGTCATTTCGCATAACATAGTAAGACATTTGTGCATAGTGATGTAGCGGAATATTTCCAGTGCTCATACCAAGTTTTTCTACGGCTTTAGAAACTCTTGCTAGTGGAAAATAGAATATTCCTGCAATTATCTCGCAGACGGCGCGTCTGGCAATAAATGGTAACTTTGAAATCGCTAGGCGAAATAGATTAGAAAACTTCCACAATAACCTGTATGCAAATGGCTTGTTTTCTAGCGCGTAATAGAGGTAACAGAGGAAATAGCCACCAGGTTTGATTTTTTTAGAAATGTCTTGAATTCCTTTGAGAGTACTCGGGATATGGTGCAAGACTCCGAGGGATACTGCAAGATCAAGTGATGAATCAGGGACAGAGTTATCTGAAACAGTTTCATTAAGTAATGCGGCTTTTGGATTAGCGCTAAATCTTTGACGCAATAGAGCAAAAGATTCGACTCCTGGCTCGAGCATATATACCTGCTTGGCGCTATCTAAAAAGAAATGCGCCCAACGGCCGCTTCCGGCACCAAAATCGGCAATGACGAGATCTTTGCGGGTTAGGAAACCTTGCGGTAGGGGGCGCACATATGAATTGAACTGTTCGCGAACATCTTCTAGGCGTTCAGAATCTAGATAATTAAAGGCTTTCCATTCGCCACCAAAGTGAGAAATTACATTCTCGTCGCGATTCTTGTCACCACCCATGCGGGCAACTCTAACAGTTGGCCTATTTAGTGAATTCGACTGCGAGCAGTTCTGCGATTTGAGCGGTATTTAGCGCAGCGCCTTTGCGCAAATTATCCCCGCACACAAAAAGATCAAGGGCCATTGGATCATCAATGCTCTTTCGCACTCGTCCCACCCACGTCGGATCGGTCCCAACTACATCTGCTGGAGTTGGAAATTTATGATTTTCTGGATCATCCACCAACTTAACTCCTGCGGCGTTTTCCAAAATATCTTGGGCTCCTTTTCGTGATGGCTCCTTCGCAAAGACCGCATGAACAGTGAGGGAGTGGGTTGTAATCACTGGGACTCGAACACAGGTGGCAGAAATTTTGAGATTAGGTAGGCCTAAAATTTTTCTAGATTCATTGCGTACTTTTAATTCCTCAGATGAGTATCCATCCGCTTTGAGTGAGCCAGCCCATGGAATTACGTTGAGAGCAAGTGGCGCAGGAAATGGCCCCAGGTTTGAAATTTTGCTACCAATGTCACCTGCTGTGGTTCCGGCTTCACTTCCAGCGATGGCCGATATTTGCTCGCGCAAGGTATCGATTCCTGCTTGACCAGCTCCTGATGCTGCCTGGTATGAAGAGACTACTAATTCTTTTAGTTCGTATTCTTTATGAAGGGCGCCCATCGCTACGATCATTGAAAGTGTGGTGCAATTTGGATTTGAAATGATCCCGCGTGGGCGATTGCGAGTTTCCTCTGGATTCACTTCAGGTACAACTAGCGGAACATCTTTATCCATGCGAAATGCACCAGAGTTATCAACAACGACCGCGCCTCGAGCTGCGGCAATAGGTGCCCATTCTGCGGAGACTTCATCGGGAACATCAAACATTGCAACGTCGATTCCATCAAAAGATTCAGGTGAGAGTGCAACAACAGTTAATTCTTCACCACGGCATTTCAATTTCTTCCCAGCACTTCTTGCAGAGGCGATCAAGCGAATTTCTCCCCAAACATCTGGACGAGTTGAAAGGATGTCGAGCATGACAGTTCCTACGGCTCCAGTTGCTCCAACAACCGCAATTGATGGTTTGCGTGTCATCGGCCGGTTCCCCCATAAACAACAGCTTCTACTTGATCTGCATCGAGTTCAAAAGCAGTGTGTGCCGCTTTAACTCCACGCTCTAGATCGGCACCGCGACAGACAATTGAAATACGAATCTCTGATGTTGAAATCATTTCAATATTGACGCCTGCTTCAGACATTGCAGCAAAGAAGGCCGCAGTAACGCCCGGGTGCGAACGCATACCTGCGCCGACTAAGGAAAGTTTGCCTATTTGATCGTCGTATTGAATCGAGGCATATCCAACTTCTCCTTGAATGCGCTTCAAAATTGCTGTTGCATTGGAACCTTCGCTCTTTGGCAGCGTAAATGAAATATCAGTTAATCCTGTTGCAGCAGCAGAAACATTTTGCACAATCATGTCGATGTTGATGTCAGCATCGGCAATGGCTTGGAAGATTCGCGCAGCCACTCCAGTGCGATCGGGGACTCCAACGATTGTGATCTTGGCTTCGCTCTTGTCGTGTGCGATGCCTGAGATTATTGCTTGCTCCATGATGTCTCCTTCAGGGCGGGTCTTAACCACCCAAGTGCCTTCGTTGGTAGAAAAAGATGATCGAACATGTATTGGCATCTCATATCGGCGTGCATACTCAACGCAGCGCAAGTGCAACACTTTGGCGCCACTTGCTGCGAGTTCTAACATTTCATCGTAGGTGACAGATTTTAACTTGCGCGCATTTGGAACAACGCGCGGGTCTGCGCTAAATACCCCATCGACATCTGTGTAAATTTCACAGACATCTGCATCGAGTGCGGCGGCAAGTGCAACTGCTGTTGTGTCAGATCCACCACGACCAAGAGTCGTAATATCTTTTGTATCTTGGCTAACACCTTGAAAACCAGCAACAATTGCAATCGCGCCCTCTTTGAGTGCTTCCTGAATGCGACCAGGTGACACATCGATAATGCGAGCACGGCCATGTGCTGAATCTGTAATGACTCCTGCTTGGCTGCCAGTAAACGAGCGCGCTTCATGACCTAAATTGGAAATCGCCATCGCAAGTAGCGCCATCGAAATTCGCTCACCTGCCGTAAGCAACATGTCGAGTTCGCGACCACTGGGCATGGGAGTTACTTGATTAGCTAAATCAATGAGTTCATCGGTCGTATCGCCCATCGCGCTGACGACAACGACAACCTGATTTCCATCTCTTTTGCTCGCAACGATGCGGGCGGCAACGCGTTTCATGCCCTCGGCATCTGCGACAGAGGAGCCACCATATTTTTGAACGATCAAGCCCATGGCGTAATCATGAACTACCTGGGGTCAATTTGGTAATTTATCTCAATATATAAGACATCAAACGATCCAAATAATGAGACAATTACTCGTTTACGGTCCGGCGTCCTTCAAAAGCACGACCTAAGGTGACTTCGTCGGCATATTCCAGGTCCCCGCCTACAGGAAGACCGCTGGCAAGACGGGAAACCTTGAGACCCAATGGCTTGATAAGGCGGGCTAAGTAGGTGGCTGTCGCCTCGCCTTCGAGGTTGGGATCGGTAGCCAAAATAATCTCAGTCACAGAGCTATCGGCAAGACGAGTCATAAGTTCTCGAATGCGTAACTGCTCGGGGCCAATGCCATCAATAGGGCTAATTGCACCACCGAGCACGTGATACTTACCGCGAAATTCACGAGTGCGCTCAATGGCGATGACATCTTTGCTTTCTTCTACCACGCAAATGGAAGTATTTTCGCGGCGCGGATCGCGGCAGATGCGACATTGCATTTCTTCCGAGACATTCCCACATTCGGTGCAGAACTTCACTCGCTCTTTCACTGTGCGGATTGCATCAACGAGGGCTCCTGCAATTTCAGCGTCCGATTGCAAAATATGAAATGCAATTCTTTGTGCACTCTTTGGTCCGATACCCGGAAGACGACCAAGCGCATCAATCAAATCTTGAATTGCACCTTCATACATTCCACTCATGAACGAGGGGTCTCACTTATAAATTGTGCGCCAAGTTCTTTGGCCAGGAGAGCTTGGCCAGAAAGATGCTCACCATCGCTTGGAGACTCATCTACTCGAACAGCACGAGCTTGAGGAGTGTTGGGATTAATTGATGGATCTACAACTACTTCAATTTTGCGGTCTAGTCCTACAACATCGATAAATGCATTGCGCAAAATCTCATCACTTCCGGACCTAATAAAAGAATCTCTCGCGCCAGCATTCACAATTGCAATCGTGATCGTCGTTGCATCAACCGCTAAGACTTGGGCGCTCGTGCTAAGCAATGACCAGGTTAAGCGGCGGCGCTTTTTAACATCTTCGATGACCTCGGGCCATAGACGGCGCAACCCTGCAATGTCACCGGCCGAAGGTTCCTGCCTTTCAACACGGCTCGTAGACTCCGGAAAAACTTTTTTAGCGTCTGCCGAGTCAGTTGATTGCGCAGGATTTTTTTCGGCCTCACTTTTTGCGTTCGCGCCGGCACCAGCATTAGAAGCTGAGTTGCTTGTAGAGCTCTTGGTTTGCGGAACAACGACAGGCGATTCCTGTACGGGAGCGCTGCGATTTAGAACCGCTGAACTCATTGGTGGCAAACTATCTGCGCGTTCTAAACGCTCGACGCGAGCCAATAATCCACGTTCACTCTTATCTCCCAATGGCAAAAGCATCCGTCCGCAAATTAATTCGAGCATCAAACGTGGGGCCGTGGCGCCGCGCATTTGCGTCAGTCCATCGGCTGCAATATCTGCTGCACGCGACAGACCTGCAGAACTAATGAGTTGTGCTTGAGTGCGCATGCGTTCTAACTGATCATCAGAGACTTCGCGCAAGATTGCACTTGCTCCGCCATCAGGTAGCGCATCCACGATCATGAGGTCGCGAAGGCGTTCGAGAAAATCACTGGCAAAGCGACGCGGGTCATGACCAGATTCGATTACTCGATCAACGGTTTTAAATAAAGTTGCTCCATCGCCAGCAGCAAGCGCGTCGACGGCGTCATCTAGAAGCGCGCCATCGGTGAATCCCAAAAGTTGAATAGCAATGTCATAACTCACGCCCTCTTTGCCAGCTCCCGCTAAGAGTTGGCCAAGTACTGAAAGCGCGTCGCGGACAGAACCGCCGCTTGCACGCACTACGAGCGGAATAACGCCTTTAGCGACTTTAACCCCTTCGCTATTGCATACTTTTTCTAAGTGGGCTGCCAATATTCCTGGTGGGACTAGGCGAAACGGATAGTGATGTGTGCGAGAGCGAATAGTTGCAATTAACTTTTCTGGCTCTGTGGTTGCAAAAATAAAAATAACGTGGGGAGGTGGCTCTTCGACTACTTTGAGTAATGCGTTGGCTGCGCCAGGTCCGAGCTGATGAGCTTCGTCAATAATGTAGATCTTGTAGCGTGAATGAACGGGTGCGAAGAAAGCTTTATCTCGCAAATCGCGAGCATCATCTACTAACCCATGTGTTGCTGCATCTAATTCAATTACATCAAGTGAGCCCGGCCCATTTGCAACTAAGTCCTTGCATGATTGACACTCGCCACAAGGATGTGGAGTTGGACCATTGATGCAATTGAGACTGCGCGCCATGATGCGAGCGCTGGAAGTTTTACCGCATCCTCGAGGACCAGAAAAAAGATAAGCGTGGTGAATTCGATCGGATTCGAGGGCATTAGAAAGCGGAATCGTCACATGTTCTTGCCCAATAACATCTGCAAATAAAGAGGGACGATACTTACGATAAAGCGCGAGTGACATCGTTACCTCTCCTTTCTAGCAATCTCTTGAACGCATTAATTCAGCGAGAAATTAGGACCCCCCGTGCACCCATTAGAGCGCACCTACCCTTGCTGCCTTCCAGCCCTGGGGGAGTTCAGTACGGTAATGCCGCACGAGGGATCTGGGTGTAAGCATAGTTAAGACCACCGATAGAGTGCTCTCCTTGGAGGATTCGCATAGCGGCCGAGTGCGCACGCTTGGAAAGCGTGTGTAGGGCAACCTACCGAGGGTTCAAATCCCTCATCCTCCGCCATGAACGGCTACACCGTTCTTTCTAATTTACTTGTACTACCAAACTTCTAAATCTCGACCCCGATGTATTTAGTCTGCAGAAATTCATGAATGCCATCAAAGCCACCTTCGCGACCTAATCCGCTTTGTTTAACTCCTCCAAATGGAGCGGCGGGGTCGGAAATCACACCTTTATTAATGGCAACCATTCCAGATTCCATTGCCTCTGCTGTGCGAATGGCGCGGGCCAAGCTTGCAGAAAAGACATAACTTATAAGTCCAAATTCTGTGTCATTAGCCAGCGCAATACCTTCTTCATCGGTATCGAAAATTACAACCGGTGCGACGGGGCCGAAGATTTCATGGTTCAGGATCGGATTGTTCTTGTCTACCGTCAGCACCGTTGCTGGGTAGAAAGCACCTTCGCCGCTTGGCTTTACGCCACCGAGCAGTACTTTGCCTCCCGCTGCAATTGATTCATCAACAATTTCTGCAATTTTATTGCGCTCTTTCATGGACACACTGGCACCGAGAGTTGTTGTCGCATCCGTACCACGGCCCATGACAAAAGCAGACATGGATTTGGTTAGTTCTGCAATGAACTTATCTGCAATAGGGCGTTGCACATAAATGCGGTTTGCCGAAGTGCAAGCGGCTCCTCCATTGCGCATCTTTGCAAGCAGCAATTGCGGAATTGTGACAGTAAGGTCAGCATCATCATGAACGATAACTTGTGCATTGCCGCCAAGTTCCATAGAACAACGAATGACTTTATCGGCCGCCTCTTTTAATAAAACCCGTCCAACTTCGGTCGAGCCAGTAAAGGAAAGATTCTTGACTCGCTTATCATGCAACATTTTGGAAATTGCTGGACCGGATTTTTCTGGAAGAACCAAATTAAGGACGCCCTTTGGCAACCCTGCACGTTCCATAACATCAACTATGTACATGGCGGTCAGTGGAGTTTCAGATGCGGGCTTCAAAATCATCGTGCACCCTGCGGCTACTGCTGGGCCAATCTTGCGCGTGGCCATTCCGGCTGGGAAATTCCATGGAGTGATAAGTATTGAAAGACCAATTGGTTGATGAGTGACAAGAATTCGCTTATCTCCCGATGGAGATTTGCGAAAATCTCCCGGGGTACGCACTGCTTCTTCTGCAAACCAGCGAAAGAACTCTGCAGCATATGCCGCTTCGCCTCGGGCATCTGGCATCGCTTTTCCGTTTTCGCGAGAAATAAGTTTTGCGATGGCTTCAGATTCGGAAGTCATGATTTCGAAAGCTTTACGCAAAATCTCTGATCTAAATCGTGGAGCAGTTTTCGCCCAAGCAACTGCTGCGGCATCGGCGGCTGTGAGTGCTGCTTCGCATTCGGCTTCGCCGGCAATAGCAACGTCGGCAATGACAGAACCATCACTTGGGTCATACACGGGCATCGTCCCCGAGCCATCAACCCACTCACCATTTATATATAGCTTTGAGCGCATATGCCGAGCATACGCTCTAAGATGGGATGAGTGAAAAGCGTAATTCCAACACAGCGGGGGAGAATACGTGCCTAAGTCGTGGACAGATGGCGCCCCCGCCCCCGTTGCGCTGCAAGAACATGCGCACTTAAAAGATCCCTTTTTCTATAAATTAAAACGCGCATTCTTAGGGAGTCCACTTAATCGGCATTCGCTCAGCCATCAACGCCTAAGCAAACGATACGCACTGGGCATTCTCTCCAGCGACTGTATTTCTTCATCCGCATACGGAAGCGAGCAGATTCTTATAGCGCTCTTACCTGCCTTTGGACTTGCCTCATTTGCACTCATGATGCCGATGACGGCAGTCATCATTGGCATTTTGATAATTGTCACTTTGAATTATCGAAACGTCATCGCTGTCTATACCAAGACTGGCGGTGCGTACATTGTCGCGCGCGATAACTTTGGCCCAACTACTTCAATAGTGGCAGCAGTTGCGTTAATGCTCGATTACATCGTGACAGTTGCGATTCAATCTGCAGCAGGTGTTGCAGCAATTATTTCTACTTTCCCTTCACTCCACGCAGGCAAGGTTTATATGACCCTTGCCGTAATCATTTTGCTTACCTACGGAAATCTTCGCGGCGTGAAAGAAGCGGGTAAATCTTTTGCAATGCCGACCTACCTCTTTGTTGGTGCCATGGCGGTTGTATTTATCACCGGCCTCTATCGCGTCTTCAGCGGCAATCTTCCAGTTTTAGAGACTGATTTGCCTGGCACGGTTGCTGTGGGGCAAGCCCAAGGGCTTCTTACATTTAGCGCAATTTTTATTTTGCTCCGTGCTTTCGCAAACGGCGGATCCTCGCTTACTGGCCTTGAAGCAATTTCCGACGGAGTCGCACTGTTCAAAGTCCCTGAAGGACAAAATGCTCGCAAAACCCTCGTTATCATGAGTTCGATTCTTGGCACGCTAGTTCTTGGAGTCTCTTGGTTCGCGCAACACATTCATGCGATGCCGTATGAAGCAGGCACTCCAACTGTTATTTCACAAATTGCCAAGGTAGCCCTTGGTGATGGTGCGACGGGTAAAACATTCTTTATCTTTGTCCAAGCCGCAACAATGTTGATCCTTTTTGCTGGGGCCAACACGACCTACAGCGCTTTCCCTATTCTTTGTAACTTCGTTGCAACTGATGGCTACCTGCCACATCAACTGAGCAAACGCGGACACCGGTTAGCATTTTCGAACGGAATCATCTTCTTAGCTAGTGCTGCAATGTTGCTCGTTTTATTTACCCGCGCGTCCGTAGATCACCTTGTCGCTTTCTACGCTCTCGGTGTATTTACTGGATTTACTTTGGCTGGATTTGGTATGGCTAAGCATGCTTACACTCATCGTGTTGGCGCGTGGAAATGGAAAATGGCAATTAATGGGCTTTCGGGAAGCGTCTCCATCATCGTCGTTTTAGTTTTTGCGATAGTTAAATTCAGTGAAGGTGCATGGATTGTTATTGTAATTGCCCCCATTGCGATTCTTTCACTTCTTCGCCTCAACCGTCAGTATCGCAAAGAACAAGCGGCGCTAAACCTTCGAACCGAAAAATCTCGAGCAACTTCCATCGGTCGCCATGATGTTGCAATCTTGATTGATAGCGTCGACGTTGCGACCGTTGGTGCGGTTAGATATGCCAGAAGTTTAAATCCTCACTCTTTAACTGCGGTGCACTTTGTCATCGACGATCAGAGAGCTGAAGATATTAGAAAAGCGTGGGCGGAGACCCCATCCCTTGATGATGTAATGCTCGAGCTCATTGATTGTCCTGATCGTCGTTTACCTAACGCCGCAATGGACTATGCAATTCGAGCCACCGCGTCCCCCGATGTTGAAGTGACATTACTTCTGCCACGACGCTCTTACGCGGCAGTTCTTGGAAAACTCCTGCACGATCAAACGGCCGAAGAGATTGCCCGTCCTATTTCGCAATTGCCTCGGGTTGTGGCAACAATCGTTCCTTTTGATGTGGCAAAAATAATTTCCGGAAAATCAGTTTTGACCCACAACAAACCTCAAGAAACTTTGCCCCATGTCAGCAAACAGAAAACTGCGACGGCGGTATCGTTTAAGAGTTCTGACCCGGTAAGTCACTATGCCGAAAACTTAACGCCGATCGGTGATATAACTTGGCGCTCTCGAGCCCACGTTCAAGGTCGCGTGACCTCGATTCGTACTGCTCCGAGCGGAGCCACCCCTGGTGTCGAAGTTGAAGTCTGGGATGAAACCGGTGGCGTCACTTTGCAATTTCTTGGCCGACGCGAAATTGCGGGACTAGATGTTGGATCCGAGTTGCGTGCTGAAGGAATGGTCGGCGAAGCAGATGGGTCGCTCACAATTTTGAATCCGTCATACGAAATCGTTATTTAAAAAAGAGCGGTGGCGGTGGGATTTGAACCCACGGTTGAGTTTCCCCAACACGCGCTTTCGAGGCGCGCTCCTTCGGCCGCTCGGACACGCCACCAAAGATGAGGATACAGCAATGAATTTACTTAGCGTTGCGCCTTAAAAAAGGAAGAAAGCAAGGCTGCGCAATCATCAGCAAGAACTCCTGCCGTCACTTCAACTGTGTGAAGCGCTCGAGGATCTCGCAAGACATCCCACACTGACCCAACAGCCCCAGCCTTTTCGTCCCATGCCCCGAAAACTAAATACGGAATTCGTGCTTGCGCAATTGCACCAGCACACATTGCACAAGGCTCAAGAGTGACGACAAGTGTGTGCCCTTCTAAGCGCCAATCACCTAACATTTTCGCAGCATTTCGAATTGCAATAATTTCTGCATGAGCTGTTGGATCTTTACTTAGTTCCCGTTCATTAATTCCGGTCGCAACAATTTCTCCAGATTCATTTAGAATCACTGCACCAATTGGCACATCACCGCTTGCTTTTACACATGTTGCAGCAAGTTCAATTGCCTTCTGCATCGCCTCGGTCGTGTTCATGTGAAAATCCTAGAGGTCAAGTAGCGTCCGAAACTCTTCGCCAAATCCAAGACGAGTTGCAATCGCATCGAGTTGTTGGTCTGGAAATAATTCAGCATCGTCGCAGAGCGCGGAAATCTCCATGTGATTCATTCCTAAATCAGCCAAAATATCTAGGTGCCCCGTAGGCATTGGCTCATCATCTTCATCTGGAAAAGGAAGATCGGCCAATTCAACAAATTCTGCCGCAACTTCATAATCAAACGCGCAGGTAACATCGCTCAAAAACATACTGATGTGAGCTCCGAGGACGCGGATTAACATAAAAAACTCTTCGTCGATGGCTAGGAGAGCGATCGCACCACCATTTGTCTGTTGACTTTTTAAACGATCAATAATGTGTGCTAAATCATGCGCACTGGGTAATTCGGCCAAAGTCCATCGGCCATCTTCGTGCCACGCTGCTACGGCGATATCAACTTCGTTGCTCATCGCAGCCTCCATTGGTCAAACCCTAGGTTGCATCTTGACACTTATTTATTAGGAAAGAAAGCCCTGTAAGGTAGGGAGCATGAAAGTTCATGTCGCCGATCACCCGCTAATTTCGCATAAATTGACCGTCCTGCGCGATGAAAAAACGGACTCTCCAACATTTCGTCGCCTCGTGGAGGAACTTGTAACACTGCTTGCTTACGAAGCCACGCGTGATGTTCGCACCAAGACTGTCACAGTACAAACACCTGTAACGCAAACTCAAGGTTTTAAAATGGCTGAGCCCCGACCAGTCGTGGTGCCAATTTTGCGAGCAGGTCTAGGAATGCTTGAAGGAATGTCGCGATTGATCCCCACTGCCGAGGTGGGCTTTCTTGGAATGGTGCGCGATGAGAAAACTTTAAAGGCCAGTACTTATGCAAATCGTTTACCAGATGATCTTTCCGGAAGACAATGTTTCGTCCTCGACCCCATGTTGGCAACTGGAGGCACTCTTATCTCCGCGATTAATTATTTAATAGATAAAGGTGCTAATGACATAACAGCGATTTGCATTCTCGCTGCGCCTGAAGGAATTGCAAACATGGAACAGGCATTTGAAAATTCTCGAGTACCTATTACTATTGTTACTGGGGCGCTTGATACAAAATTAAATGAATTTGGTTATATTGTCCCGGGTCTCGGTGATGCAGGCGATCGACTTTACGGTGTTGTATAAATGGCCTCAACAAGTCCAGGCTACGGCATCACTATACGTATCGAAGGACCACCTTCTTCGCAACCAGTTGCACTAGTTACTGCCGCGATTACTGGCGCTGGGGCCACAATTACTGCACTCGATGTTGTTGAGTCGCTCATAGAGAAAGTTGTAGTCGACGTAACATGTGACACCATCGATGCAGAGCATGCAGAGTCAATCACTCAAGCAATTAAGGCCCACCCTGAATTAACAGTCCGTAAAGTAAGTGATCGAACATTCTTGTTGCACTTAGGTGGCAAACTAGAAGTTCAATCGCGCGTTCCATTAAAAACTCGTGATGACCTATCTCGCGCCTACACTCCTGGCGTTGCACGAATCTGCCAAGCAATTGTTGATGATCCCACAGATGCTCGTCGCCTCACGATTAAGCGAAATACTGTGGCTGTAGTAACTGATGGATCGGCAGTACTGGGACTTGGAAATATCGGTCCTGCTGCTGCCTTGCCGGTGATGGAAGGAAAGGCGGCACTTTTTAAGAGATTTGCTGATGTTGATGCTTGGCCAGTTTGCCTTGATACTCAGGATGTCGATGAGATCGTGCGCACGGTACAACTTATTGCTCCCGTCTATGGAGGGATAAACCTTGAGGATATTTCAGCGCCACGTTGTTTTGAGATCGAACGACGACTTCGCGAGCTTCTAGATATTCCTGTTTTCCACGACGATCAACACGGGACTGCAATAGTTGTTTTAGCAGCACTTCGTAACTCTCTCAAGCTGGTTAAAAAGAATCTTTCCGACTGCACAATCATCATGAGCGGTGCTGGCGCTGCAGGCACTGCGATTGCTCGCTTATTAATGCAAAGTGGGGCTAAAAACATCATGGCCTTTGATACTAAGGGTGTCATTCACCAGGGGACCAAAACTGAAGATCCCATGCGCCAATGGTTTATCGATAATTGCAACCCTACTAATTTCCTTGGCAATCTGCACGAGGGAATGATTGGTGCAGATGTATTTATCGGCGTGAGTGCTGCAAATATTTTGAAGGAAGCCGATGTTGCAGCAATGGGTAAGGACGCCATTGTTTTTGCACTTGCTAACCCAGATCCTGAAATTGACCCAGCCATCGCTCGTAAGTACGCAACAGTTGTTGCAACTGGCAGAAGCGACCAGCCCAATCAAATTAATAATGTCTTAGCATTTCCTGGAATCTTTCGCGGATTGTTAGATGCCAACGCGCACAAGATTACAGATGAACTTCTCATTGCAGCAGCCGAAGCGATCGCAGATTGCGTAAGCCCAGAACAACTCAACGCCTCATTCATTGTCCCGAGCGTCTTTGACCCAAATGTAGTCAAGGCGGTTACCGCAGCCGTAAAGAAATGCGTGTGATTGAACTAGCCGCATCTTTTGATGCCCAACTTTCCCCCCTTGCTCCATTCTTGATCTACCTTGTAGTTGGCGCCGTAATTTTCTTAGAAACAGGCGTCATATTTGGGTTTTTTCTGCCTGGGGATTCAATACTCTTTAGCGCTGGGCTCGTGTCTGCATCTCGGAACAATCTCAATATCGCACTTCTATGCGGAGTCATTTTCATTGCTGCCTTCTTTGGAGATCAAATCGGCTACGTGCTTGGTCGCACTATCGGACGCTCCTATCTTGAGCGGAAAACGTCGCCTCGGATTAATCGAATGATTAGTAAGGCCGAGCGCTTCTACGATCACAGCGGTTGGTGGGCAGTTGTTGCAGCACGCTTTTTCCCATGGATTCGAAGCTTTATCCCACCAGTTGCCGGTGTTGCAAAGATGAATTACTACAAATTCTTATCTGCAAATGCTCTTGGTGCACTCATATGGGGAGCTGGAATTACACTCGCAGGTTTTTATGCAGCACGCTTTCCTTGGGTGAAAAGCTCGTCGTATGCTCTTGCGGCATTCTTTATTGGTGGTTCACTTGTTTCAGCGACGTGGAATTACTTTCGCGCGAAACGTGACTGACCCGAGCCGCTCACGATGACACCTAAATAGGTCATCACGATGCCAGAAATTAAATACCAACTGATGTGAACGCCTGCAGTTGGTGCAAGTACGTCGATTAACAGCGAGCCCAGTAGCTGACCGCCAACGGTAAATAGAGTAAAGGTCAATACACCTAAGTGTTGAACAATCGTCGATGCAAAGGCGATGTAGAAAACGCCAATCGTGCCGCCGGAGTAAAGCCACCAAGGCATATGAGGGATTGCCGACAAATGTGCGTGGTGGGTAAGTAAACCAACACACATGAGAAAAATTAAGAGAAGCATTCCCGTAATGAAATTGAGTAGAGAGGTAGTGAAACTCTGTTGAGACTTCTCGTTAATTTGACCATTAAATGCACGTTGGACCCCAACAATTGCTCCAGCCAAGATTCCAAGTACAACTGCAAAAAGTGAAAGGTTTTCTGCGTTGATTCTGTCCCATACCGAGACCAGAACGGCAATGATCGTCAGAATCGCGGCGATAACCCTCCGTGTGGTGATTTCTTTCTTGCCGCCGCCAGTGAGACCCCATCGATCAACACCTAATGAGACCGCCGTTTGCCCCGCGATAGCAGCAACAGAAAAGATTGCAACACCGAGGATTGGGACAATTTGTGTTTGAACCGCGACAAATGTTGCGCCGATTGAACCTGCAAAAAGTCGAACTTTGGGCAGCTCGCGTGCCCGCACCGCTGCAATAAGTTTCTTGGTTCCAGTCTTTACGCCAGGGATGAAAATAGAAATTGCCGTAACAACTATTAGGCCCGTTCCAAATGAAATAATTGCTGCTTCCAATGAATTATTCAGGCGAAGAGCAAGTTCTCCATTGATTCGCGATTGCAGTGCAACCAACACCCCGGCAAGTGCAGCCAAAAGATCCAGTCTCATTAAGCGAGTCTACTGACCCTCTAGGGCCATCGTTGCAGCGAGCCATTGAGTCTCGAGTGTTACCTGCTGCGCCTTTAGCTCTTCGATCTCATTTCCGATTTCAAGGAGCCGTTGATGGTTTGAGGTTTCGCCTAACTGCTCTTCTAAGAGACCCACCAATTTTTCAGCTGCTTTTTCTATCTGACGATCAAGACGAGCGATATCTTTCTTGATTTGACGTTCTTGGGCAGCGTTTGAAACTTTTTTAGTTGAACCAGACGGCTTGTTGGAATCTTCCATCATTTCCGCACGCTGTTCTAAGTATTGCTCAACTCCGCGTGGCAGATCACGTAGTGCGCCATCGCCGAGGAGTCCGACAAATCGATCGCACACTCGTTCAAGAAAATAGCGATCGTGCGAAATAACAAGAATTGTGCCGCCGAAACTATCGAGAAGGTCTTCTAGCTCTGTCAGCGTTTCAATATCAAAATCGTTTGTCGGTTCATCAAGGAGTAAAACATTGGGGCTATCCATCAAAAGACGCGTTAACTGCAGTCTGCGTTTTTCCCCGCCGGACAGGTCCCCCACTGGTGTCCATTGAGATTCACGGTCAAAACCAAGACGTTCGCACAATTGTGAGGCGGAAAGCGTTTTCCCGCTGCCGAGTTCAACATGATTTGCAACCTCTTCAACTGCTTCCAGCACTCGCCATGTTGGATTGAGTTCATCTAGGTGCTGAGTAAGAAACGCGGGCTTTACAGTAATTCCTGTGACAAGTTTGCCGGCAAAGGGCTTTATCTCACCGTCTAGCATCCGCATTAAGGTTGTCTTGCCCGCACCGTTGATTCCAACAATGCCAATCCGATCCCCCGGACCAACATTCCAATACACATCATCCAATATTTCTTTATCGCCCGCTCGTACTTGCGCATGTTGAACTTCATAAACAGTTTTACCTAAACGGTTGAGTGCAAAACGAAGCAGTTCGGTTTTGTCGCGTGGCGGCGGTTCTGTTGAAATTAATTCATTTGCTGCATCCACTCGAAACTTTGGTTTTACAGTTTGTGCTGGTGCACCACGGCGCAACCAAGCCAGTTCTTTCCTGATGAGCTGATTGCGGCGCCCTTCCACTGCAGAGGCTTGGCGAGCGCGCTCAGCCTTTGCCAATACAAATGCTGAATAACCCCCGTCGTATTCTTCAATCTTTCCAGAGACGACTTCCCATGTTCGTTCTGTGACAGCGTCAAGAAACCACCGATCGTGCGTGATGACGGCTACTCCTAAATTCTTTCTTTCATTAAGGTGACGAGAGAGCCAGGCGACGCCTTCAACATCAAGATGGTTTGTTGGTTCGTCCAGCAGAATCAAATCAACATCATCAATGAGGAGTTTTGCTAAACCTACGCGCCTTCTTTCTCCACCAGAGAGCGCGCCAAACTTACGGTCCAGAAGTTCATCTGAATGTCCGCCGAACAGGCCATCGAAGATTTCTCTAATTCCAGATTCGCGTGCCCACTCGTGTTTTGGTTTATCTCCAAGAACAACATCTCTCACACTAGCTTCGGCTTCAGCAATATCGACTTGAGAAAGGAGCCCCACTTTCACTCCACCAGCGCGAGTCACGCGTCCCTTATCTGGAGCTTCGATTCCCGCCATCACTTTCAAAAGAGTGCTTTTTCCAGAGCCGTTGCGGCCAACAATTCCTACTCGATCCCCTTCAGAAATCCCTAAGGAAACCTCATCAAGTAGTTGTTTAACATCAAATGCTTTAGAGACGCCTTCAAGATTGACTAAGTTGCGCGCCATGATGTGAGAACTTACCAATAGGATTGCCCAATGTCGCATTGGATACATACAACTGCCACTTGGCTTGTCGCACACAACTATCAAGTTCCGCTCTTTGCCTTACTTATCCTTCTGGCATTCGCAGAGGCTGCCGCTTTCATTGGTTTCGTGCTTCCAGGTGAAACCTCTCTCCTTATCGGAGGAGTTTTATCTCATGAGAAAGTCTGGCCTTTATGGCTCTTCTTGATTTGCGCAATTGTTGGTGCTATCGCCGGAGACTCGGTTGGATACGAAGTTGGAAAACACTTTGGCCCTCGCATTGAGGTTTCACGACTAGGAAAATTGGTTGGTGCTAAACGTTGGCGGTTAGCTCAACGCATTTTTGATAAATACCATGGTGGGGCAATCTTTTTCGGGCGCGCTCAAGCACTTCTGCGTGCCCTTGTTCCTGCGCTTGCTGGCATGAATAAGGTCCCTTATCGCACATTTTTAAAATGGAATGCTGCTGGCGGAATCGTATTCTCGTCAATTGTCATCCTTTTGGGATATGAATTTTCTAACCAGCTCACCAAACTTGAGCATGCTTTTAGATACTGGGCTATCGGGTTCTTAACGGCTGCTGTGATTGTAATTTTGTACTTGAAACGCAAACTCGAAGATAAATTGGAATCAGAATAGAAATACGAGTAATCTCCCGTCATGCCTAAAATTAATCGCAGACAACTTCTCGCATTCACTTCAGCAATAATTCCTAGCTTTCTAGCCAGCAAGCTAGATTCTGCCCAGGCGTTCTCATTAGAAAAAGCGGCGACTTCTTCAATTGGTGCAAAGGTTGCGAAATCTTCGGCTGTCAAAGTTGGCCAAACGCAGATTTTCTCAGGATCGTCCGCATCGGGTACAAGTATTGAAGTTGTTCTCACGCGAACTTCAAAGGGATTGTTCGCTCTCGACGGTGCTTGCACGCATAATGGATGCGGTGTTGCGGCACAGGGTTCAAAGCTTGTTTGCCCTTGTCACGGTTCGATCTTTGCATCTGATACGGGAGCAAATCTCATGGGCCCTAATGGAGCGCCTAAAAACACACTCCAACCGTTAACTAAATACAAAGTTACAGAAAAGGCTGGCTACATCTACATCAAGTAGGACTACCTCCATGATTCTTAAAGGGATTCGCGCAGAAAATCCTTAGACTCCTCTTATGATCGGACAATCAACCCGCCCTTACCGCAGAGATATTGACGGCCTTCGGGCAATTGCAGTTATCGCCGTCGTTATTTTCCACGCATTTCCAAATTACTTCCATGGTGGATTTGTTGGTGTCGATATATTCTTTGTGATTTCGGGCTTTCTTATTACTCAAATTATTTTAGATGAAATTAATAAGGGACGATTTCGCGTTCGCGACTTCTATTCAAGGCGCATTAGGCGGATATTCCCAAGTCTTGCAGTTGTACTTGTAACTGCAATTCTCCTTGGTTGGTTTATTTTGCTGCCAGAGGACTTGGCATCTTTCGGAACTTTGTTGTCCGGCTCCACAGTGTTCGTGATCAACTTTCTCCTTTGGAACCAAGTGGGTTATTTCGATACAAGCTCGATAGAAAAGCCGCTTCTCCACCTGTGGTCCCTGAGCATTGAAGAGCAGTTTTACTTGGTGTGGCCTGCCTTGTTGATCATTTCTTTCAAAATGAAAAGGAACTTTCTAGCACTCGCTGGAACAACTGCACTCGTCTCCTTGGGTGGTGCATTTTATTGTCGCCACAACTATCCGGATTTTTCATTTTATTCGCCTTTAACAAGGTTCTGGGAATTGCTCGTTGGGGCACTCCTTGCCCATGGTTTTACAAGTTCCGAAGGGTTTATGAGCAAGGTTCTTGTCCGCTCCAAGAATCGTGAAATTATTGTTTCTATCGCGGGAATTGTTCTCTTATGTGCGATTACTTTGGGGAGTGAGAGTAGAAGTTTCCTTACCGTGGCCCTTGGAGTTTTTGCCTCCGCTGGCGTTATCGCATTTGGCGCAGGGACAAAAACCTCTGTAAAGGTTATCGGCAATCCCGTTTTTGTTTGGGTGGGACTTATTAGCTATCCCCTCTATTTGTGGCATTGGATCTTTTTGTCTTACGCGGAAATCTATTATGGAAAGACTCCACCATTGAGTGTCTGTGCTGCGAGCATTGGACTCAGCGTCTTCTTATCTTTTCTGTGTTATCGATTTTTAGAGATTCGAATGCGCAGCAGGACTCATGAAAGTAGGAAGGTGATCACTTTATTAGCGATCATGGTGGTTATTGGTCTTATCGGAGTTGCCCTGCAATCTAGTCACGGAGCACGAAGTCGAATTTCGAGTTCTGCGGCGAATGTGGCTCAGTTAGTCAGACCCGCAGCAAGTGATGCAGTTTGTGGTGAATTTATCAAACTTCCAAACCATCTCTTCGCCTACTGTCGACTCAGTAACGTTGGTGGGAGACAGACCGTTGCGGTAATCGGCGACTCTCATGCCGATGTGAGTTGGAACGGTTTTGCTAAAGAGTTCTCCAAAGACGGGATCAACACCCTGATGTTGGCCAATAGCAGCTGTCCCACGTTCCTTGGAACAGCAACCGGAAGCACAGTGATCAAGTTAAATCGCTGCGCGAGTGCAATCGAACAAATTTTGAGATCTGTTGACGCTAATTCATCTATTCATTCGGTGATACTCATTACCAGGGGCGCTGTTTACTTAGAAGGTGGTGCAGGCTTTAGGCCGTGGACTGCAAAGGGGAATTCATCGCAAAACTATTCTGCTCTGCAGTTAAGAAACGCCTTTGCGCAGGGCCTCCAGGCCACGGTTGACGATCTCAATTCTCATGGGAAGAAAGTTTTTCTAGTTTCTGAAAATCCAGAGCTTGGTTTCGAACCCAAGAATTGCATTACTACTAATTTATGGCGCGCAAAGTCCATTGAGAATTGCAAAACCCCAACACGTGCAGAAGTTGAATCGCGCCAAGCGGAACATCAAAAAATATTGCAACAAGTACATGACGCATTTTTTGTCAATACCCTTGATCTATTTTGCCCAGAAAAAGAATGTTTTTTCACAAAAAATGGACTTTTTATGTATGCGGATAAGGATCATTTATCAATTTTTGGTAACGAAACGCTGGCTTTACGCGTAAAAAACTTTATGGTGTTGCATTAAAAAAACGCCCTGCTAGACTCACTACCTAACATGCGCAGAAGGAGCGTACTAATCAATTTCTGGACCGCCTGGACCTTGACCGTACATTTTAAAAATGAAAACCCAAGCGAATCATTCGCAGACATTTCGTTCAACACCCACGCAATCAAGACCAATATCTGAAACAAAATTAACTGCTCTTCTTGATCAAGAGTGGTCCCGTTATAAAGAAGCAACGATCGCATCAGGCATCGAAAACAAGATTGCTTCAGAAGTTCTTCCACTCGGAGTCCAGTCGAGTTTCCAGCACTGGGAGCCATATCCAATCTCGATCGTTGCAGCAGATGGTGCCTGGATGACCGATATGGATGGTCGCCGACTCCTGGATCTGTCGATGGGCTTTGGTGCAATGCTCGTAGGCCACCTCAACTCGGCAGTCGTCGATGAGATCAAGGCCACCCTGGAAGTTGGAACACTCTTTGTGACTCCTTCTCCAATCTCCAGAGACGCAGCTCAGCGCATTTGCCGACGTTTCGCCATCGACCAGGTTCGCTTCACCAACTCTGGCACCGAGGCAACGATGTACGCCGTTCGAACCGCTCGGGCCGTATCTGGCAAGAGTTCAGTCATGAAAATTGAAGGCGGTTATCACGGTAGCTACGACCCATTAATGGTTTCAGGCAAGCCATCACTGGAGGCCGCTGGATCAGCCGATGCTCCAAATGCTGTCCATCCCAATGGCGCAGTTGCTGGAGAAGTTTTCGTCGTTCCATACAACAATCTTTCAGCGATTGAGAAGATCTTCTCCGAGAGTGCAAACAAGATTGCCTGCTTCATTCTCGAGCCAGTGCTAGAGAATTTAGGAATCATTCTTCCTGATGATGGATACCTGGAAGGTGTTCGTGAGCTCTGCGACCAATACAACGTCATCTTGATTTTTGATGAAGTTAAAACTGGTCTGACTGCAGGTCCACAAGGAGCAGCTCAGCGTCTTGGCGTTAAGCCAGACCTTATCTGTCTTGCAAAATCTATTGGTGGCGGAATTCCACTTGCAGCATTTGGTGGAAAGCAAGAAATTATGGATGCAGTTACCGATGGACGCATGGCGCACTTTGGTACATTCAATGGAAATCCTCTAGCTATGGCAGGTGTCCGCGCGGTTGATCGAATCTGCACCGATGAGGCTTTGGCTGATGCTGAAGCATTTAACATGCAGGCGCTAGATCGCATTAGCGACATTATCGAAGAGTACGAATTGCCTGCACATACTGTCGGCTTTGGTGTTAAAGGTTGCGTGACGTGGTCCCCGACTCCAGTTCGCAACTACCGCGATTACAAAGCTACTGATTTCAAAATAGCCGAACTATCATGGTTATGGTCTATTAACCGTGGAATCATTACACCTCCAGGACTTGATGAGCAATGGCTCATCAGCTTGGCCCATGGTCAAACTGAAATCGACATGTTGGTAGAAGATTTTCGTCAGTTAGCACAGGCACTTCGTAGCTAATTCATCACAGAAGCTGGGCGAGTTGATGCCGAAGGGGCAATAGCCTGCCTATCTAACCTGCGAAGTTTCTACTTGTCCTACCTGATCCCTCGGGCAATCTTTATTGACTAGCATTGACTTACTAGGCTGGAGATTGTGAAACCATGGCGGAAATGATGCGTGCTTTAAAGATAGTTGCAAAGCTCGATATGCGCATTGAAGAAGTTCCTGTACCCACACCAAGCAACAATCAAGTTCGCGTTCGTATTGCTTACGTGGGCATCTGTGGTACTGATCTTCATTATTATTTTGAAGGCGCAAACGGTGCATTTGTCATTAAGGAACCGCTCACTCCCGGTCATGAACTATCTGGCGTTGTAGATCTTGATCCTTCTGGAAAGTATCCAAAGGGCACGCCTGTAACTTTTCATCCCGCAACCTTGGGTAAACCGGAGGAAGCAATTCAAGATCGGCCGAATATTTGGCCTGGTGGAAGATATTTTGGAAGCGCTGCAACCTTCCCTCATACACAAGGTGGGGCTGCCGATTTTATGATTGTTGAAAGTTCCATGATTCGCGTTCTGCCTTCATCGCTACCTCTCAAAACGGCAGCGCTTGCAGAACCTTTGGCAGTTGGACTTCATGCCATAGTTATTTCCGGTGGAGTTGAAGATAAGACAGTTTTAATTTCAGGGGCTGGGCCAATTGGTTTGCTCTTGGCAGAGGCTGCAAAAATTAAAGGTGCAAGAGAAGTAACTATTTCCGACGTATTACCTGGACCATTGGAACGCGCAACTGCCCTTGGAGGAATTTCGACGGTGCGCATTGGTGCCCAAGCTTTACTAGAGAACCATTTTGATATTGTTTTTGAATGTTCAGGTGTCATTCAAGCCCTGAGCTCTGCCCTTGTTGCAGTACGTCGCGGGGGAATCGTTGTACAAGTCGGAACGCTCGCCTCAGGTGATCTCCCTGTTGCAATCAACCCAATAATTGCAAAAGAGATTGAACTGCGAGGAACATTTAGATTCAGTGACGAAGTTGATGAAGCAATTGTTCTGTTGGATCAAAACTCGGCAATCGCAAAGGTGATCACCCATGAATTCAGCTTGGAGCGAGCCGTCGAAGCACTCGAGGTCGCCAAAGATTCGCAAATCTCTGGGAAGGTCCTGATCGCTGTCAATGCAGGTGAATAATTATTTTCTCCCTAGGGCAGTAAAGATTTAACGCTTTCCTCGATACCTCAGAGGTTTTATTGTTTCAACCACGAATTCGAATATCTCGCTAGTGCCGTTTGACCTGCCTTCAACAGTGACTAGGTAGAATGACCCATCAAGAGGAATCTCAAAAGGGGGAAGTCATGGCGATTGTCAGTATCACTATCGAATTGGTGGCAGAAATTCCTGTTACGGTAAACGAGTCCGATAGAAAAGAAGGTCAGTCCTACGTTGACCTCGTGACCGATGCTGCTACTGCCTTCATGGAAAATAATGATTTAAACCAGTTGGACTTTCAGGTAAAAGTCGTTGGGGACGTTATCGCTGCGGAATAGCACCGCTATTTAAATTTTTGCCCTGTGCGCCCGAAGGGATTCGAACCCCTAACCTTCTGATCCGTAGTCAGATGCTCTATCCGTTGAGCTACGGGCGCCGAAAATAGAACTTCTTTTCGTGTTTCGTACCCTATCAAAACTTTCCCATAGAGCACATTTAGAGTGATTTTCGCTCAGTAAATGGGCCATCAGGAGAATCTCTCCGCTATCTGGACGCGGTCTTTGAAAAAAGTCGAGAGAAGACTTTAATTGGACATCTAGACAAGGAAGTGAGTGGCGTAATGAATGTAAATATTCCAGTTCCGGGAGCAGATCCAATTATTTTCAATCTTGATGATATGAAGAAAGAAATGTTGGAAGCGCTCACTCGCGGAAGTCATCCAACTGGAAGATTTCTAAACGGACGCATCGTTGTTGTATTAGCCACTCCCGATAACGGAACAGCCAAGGATGTCGCAATTGGATTAAGTGCGATTCCCGCAGGGTTAAGTACTGAAGAACATTTTCATCCGGCAGAAGAAATTGCAACAGTTTTGGCTGGTAAGGGGACAATTTATATTGACGATGTTCCATTTGAAGTAGGGCCAGGATCTGTTATTTACACTCCTTCAATGGCAAGACATCGAACAGAAGTCACCGGGGATGAGGTTTATCTCTCTTGGTGGATGTACTCACCCGCCGGAAGTGAGTCTCGCTGGTTACCATCTAAAGGATTTGAAGAACCGATCGCAACAAAGAAATAATTACTTAAGAATTATTCTTTACCGCTCGAGCGCTCCGAAATTCGATATTTGGCAATGTAATCACGGTCTAATTCCCAACCCAAACCAGGGTTGCTGTTGAGTTGAACATGGCCCGATTTTAATTGCGGGCGATTAGCAATCATGTTGTGCCAAATGGGATCCCGCATTGGATGGAAATACTCCATATATGTTCCGTGGGGAATGGATGCTAGAAGGTGAGAGGAAACTTGAGGTTCTTCATGATGTGCCATCTTGACGTCATAAACCGTTGCCATCGCCGCAACTTTGCGCCACTCAGTTGGTCCACCCGACCATGAAGAATCAAAATTGCAGTAATCAATAGAGCCGATCTCCATTAAGTCGCGACAGCCAGCTGCAGAAAATTCACTCTGTCCCGCGCACACGGCGACACCACCTGCAAAGCGAACATCCCGCATTGCGCGTCGATCATTTTGCCATTGGCAGGGCTCTTCAAACCATAGGAGGTTGTCATCTTTAACCATGTGTGAAAATGCAATTGCATCAGGGACGGTGTAGCCCTGATTTGCATCCACCGCGATACGGAAATCTTCTCCGCCGGCTTTACGCGCACGACGAAAACGTTTGACGTCATCCTCTGGGCTCATTCCCCCGATTTTAAATTTCATTCCCGCAAATTGCTCTTTAAGAAGATAGTCAACTTCTTCTTCAATTGTTAAATCGCTGCCGTAATACCCGCCGATAGTGATCACAGGAAGTTTTGATCGATATCCGCCCCACAGTTTCCACAATGGGAGATTTAGAGAGCGGGCAAAAAGATCCCATAGCGTGACGTCGATAGAAGCGCAGGCGACCAGGCCTAGGCGCCTATCTCGCAAAATATCCCATGTTGCCGGCCTAGCAATTTCCCAACACAATTCAATTGCGGAACCATCTTGCCCAATTAACTTTGGTGCAATTTCATCATGAATAATTGCATCAATTTCTGCCAGTCCGGCGTCTTCATCGCCAGCATAAGCCTCGCCGACTAATCCACTCGCAGTATGAATACGTGTAAGGATTGTTGAGCGATGCGTCATTTTGTAGTGGCTACCTTTGTAAACACGTTCTAACGGAACACGTATTTGCTCAGTCTCGATTCGAGTGATTGTTAAATCCATTTTCTTCTCCTCGTCGACTGGTAGCTAAAATTTGTGGTATCCACATTGCGAAAAAAGTGCACTTCGTAAGCCTGGATACGCATCTGAACAATACCCTTTTGTAAGAAAAAAGTGTATTGTCCAAACCAATTAATGTAAGTCGTTAAGTGAGGGAGCGCCATGACGGCGATGAGATTTCGTCAGGCAATAGTCACTGCCCTTGCCGATGAAATGCGTGCAGATTCATCTGTCATGATTTTTGGTGAAGATGTTGCTGTAGCGGAAGGACCATTCAAAACTTCTGAAGGTTTATTACAAGAGTTTGGGCCCCTTCGTGTACGCGATACTCCAATTTCGGAAATGGCCTTCACCGGCGCAGCGGTTGGCGCTGCAATAATGGGAATGAAACCAGTTGTAGAAATTATGTTTATGGAATTTTTAGGCGTAGCGTTGGACCAATTAGTAACAGAAGCTGCGAAATTGCGTTACTTAAGCAATGGAACGCTTTCTGTTCCAATTGTGGTTCGCGCGTCGTGCGGTTCTGGACTTGGTTTCGGCAGCCAACATTCTCAAACTCTCGAAAACTGGGTTGCCGCGACGCCGGGATTGAAAGTTGTTCACCTGAGTGATGCTCAATCTGCATATAGCTTGATGCGGGCTGCAATACAAGATCCAGATCCCGTTATGGTGTTGGAGCCACGTATTTTGTACGGAGAGCGCGGAGAAGTAGATACATCCCTGAAGATGACGATAGGCCAAGCCAGAATGATTCGTTCGGGTGGCGCTATTACGATTGTCTCCTTAGGGCAAATGGTTAATGTTTGCAAAAGCGCGATTGAAAAATCTGGGATCGATGTTGAGTTGATTGATTTAGCAACAGTTGTCCCTTGGGATCGGGCAGCGGTTTTGAATTCTGTAAAGAAAACCGGCCGCCTTGTGGTGGTGGAAGAATCGCCAGAAAGTGGTGGTTGGGGCTCAGAAATTGTGGCCACCGTTACTGCTGAGCTTTTTGGCAGCTTAAAGGGTGCACCATTTCGCATCACGACTCCAGATGTACCTGTTCCATACAGTGGAGTCCTTGAAACTCGCTATGTCCCTACCGATGATGACATTGTGCGACAACTTACTCATGCCATCGGTACTGGAGAAAAACCAAAGACTTGGTGGCAACTTGAGGGGATCAAGAAATGAAAACCTCATTACAGCGTAGGCAAGATATTAAGACAGACAAGATCGCTCAATACGAGCGCATGGTGGAAATTCGAGAGTTTGAAGAACAAATCAACGCCCTCTTTGCTGCAGGTTTAGTTCGCGGAAGTACGCACCTGTGCCAAGGACAAGAAGCGCTAGATGTTGGTATTGCAGCGGTATTGCGCCCCGACGATGTTGTTTTAGCAACCTATCGCGGACATGGCGTGGCCTTGGCTTTGGGACTAACACCAGAATCAGTTCTTGGCGAAATTATGGGTAAAACAAATGGATGTTGCGGTGGAGTCGGTGGATCAATGCACATGTGCGACATGAGTGTTGGTTTGTTACCTACGTCAGCAATTGTTGGTGCCGGAATTCCTATTGCCGCTGGTGCAGCCCTTGCTTTTCAGGTCCAAGGAAAAGATAACGTTGGTGTAGCCGTCTTTGGCGATGGCGCCAGCAATATCGGCGCTTTTCATGAGGGTTTAAATCTCGCTGCAATTTGGAAATTGCCCGTCATTTTTATTTGTGACAATAATGTCTACGGCGAATATAGTCGCATCAACACAACCACCCCTATAGAGGATTTACACACGCGCGCCGAGAGTTACAACATGCCACATTTCTCGCTTGACGGCATGGATATTGCAGCGGTAGAAAAAGGGATGACGGAGGCAGTCAATCGCGCACGAAGTGGTGGTGGACCTACGTTGATTGAAGCAAAAACCTACCGTTTTGCTGGACATTCGCGAGCAGACCAAGCTTTGTATCGTCCTGCGGGTGAACTTGAGCAATGGCAAAAGCGCGATCCTTTAAAAGTTACCGAAGAAGGATTAGTTGCCAGTGGACTCCTCACCCCTGAAAAGATAGAGAAAATCAAGAGTGACATGAAAGTCCGGATGCAAGAGGTCATCGAAACATGTAGTGCTGCGCCCGAGCCAACTTTGGCATCTATGTTTGAAAACATTTGGACTCCGGTAAAGGCATCGAAATAGTGAAACAAATGATCAAAATGCCACGAGTGGCAGAAACTACCGATGAGGTCTACTTGGTCTCCTGGGCAAAACAGGTGGGCGATCAGATTGAGATCGGTGAATCCTTGATGGAAGTTGAAACCGACAAGGCCACCGTACAAATCCCTTCTCCCGTTTCAGGAACAATTATGGAACTATTGTTCAATGAAGGCGATGAGATTAAAACTGGCGCACATGTCGCCAGCTGCGAGAGCGCTTAATTTTTACTAGACAAAGACGCAAGTAAAGGAGCAAGAGATGGCAAAAGTGGGTCGTGTTGATGGAGATCGTCCTTGGGCTCCGATAGTTGGCTACTCACGGGCTGTGCGCATGGGTAATCTCATTGAGGTAAGCGGAACAACTGCTACTACTCGCGATGGTGGAGTGATTTGCCCGAACGATCCGTACGGACAGATGCAGTACATCCTTGCTGAAGTAAAAAAAGCTATTGAAGAACTTGGTGCAACATTTGAGAATACAATCCGTACTAGGGTGTTTATGACCAATATTGACGATTGGCCAGCAGTTGCCAAGGCTCACGGAGAAGTATTCGCATCTATATTGCCTGCATGCTCATTTGTTGGAGGAAGCCGTCTAATGCTCCCGGAACTTTGTTGTGAATTTGAAGCAACTCTTTGGCTTGATTAATGCCAGATCTAAACGGTGGCCATAGCTCCATTATTATTGCTGGCGCCGCCAGCGGAATTGGATTGGCTACTACCCGTCGTCTGCTTAAAGAGTGGCCTAATGTAAAGATTATTGCCGCTGATATTCAAAGTGGCGCCCTGGCTGAAGTGGAAAAAGAGTTTGGCAAAGAAAGATTATTGATCCTAAAATCTGACATTACATCGGCAGAGGGCGCTGCCAAGGTTGTCGAGTCGGCGGCCACTTGGGCAAACCCTCTATCTGGTTTGGTCGTGACTGCGGGAAATAGTACAAACCATGCAAGCCTTGAATTAACACCTGAGCAATGGAAAGAAGTTCGAGACTGTCATCTCGATGGCCATTTCTACATGAACCAAGCCTTTGCAAGGCATCTAGTTGCAAATAAAATCGATGGGGCAATCGTTAATTTCTCATCTGTGGCACACATATTTGGATGGCCTCGGCGCCTGCCTTATGCAGTAGCAAAAGCCGGTATTGATGCGCTTACTCGCACTTTAGCTGTGGAATGGGCGGAATTTAATATTCGCGTGAATGCAATCGCTCCGGGGTATGTCAACACTTCGATGGTGATCAATGCACAACAAGCTGGATATTTGGACCCGTCAATTATTGATATGCACGCTATGAAGCGATTTAGCGAGCCAGATGAAATTGCAGCTGGTGTTCAATTCTTACTCTCAAATGAGGCTAGTTTTATAACAGGTGAAATTCTGACTATTGATGGTGGCTTTACAGCCAAAAAGATTCCTTGGAATAAATAAACCTAGCAAGCCCTACCGCATCACCCATCCGCCATCAACGTTGATCACTTGCCCAGTGATAAATGAGGATTCTTTGCTGGCCAAGAACAAGAATGTTCCAGCCAAATCATCTGCATAACCACGCCGCTTGAGTGCTTGTAATTTATACATCGCTTCAGAAACTGCAGTTTCATCTGGATCGAGTTCGACTTCTAACTCTGTTCGGATGGCGCCAGGCATTACTGCATTTATGCGCACTCCATCTTCACCAATTTCACGAGCCAGCGCCCGAGTTAATCCAATAATGCCAGCCTTGGATGCTGAATAGTGCACCGCTCCTGCTTGACCCGTTTCCACCATTACAGATGTGACGGTGATGATTGACCCTTGATGTTTCTTTAGATCTGAGTAAGCAGCTTTTGCCAGCAACCATGTGCCTCGCAAATTCACATTTTGAAAGCGATCCCACTCGTCGATGGAAATTTCTAGCCAAGGAGTTCTGCCGAGAGCTGCGCCATTGGCAACCAAGGTTGTTATTTCACCCAGGGCTGCGCGCGTTTGTGAGACCAACTGTTCTGGGCCATGGGGATCGGCAAGATTGCCATCGACTGCAACAGCTTTCCCTCCATTGCTGTTTATTTCTGCTGCTAATTCCTGCGCTAGTTTCTTCATCTCTGGGGTATTTAGATATCCAATAGCAACCGCTGCACCTTCTTGCGCAAACAATCGAGCGACAGAGGCACCGATTCCACGACTAGCTCCGGTAACGAGAGCTACCTGCCCGGATAAACGTCCAGCTTTCATTTTCCTTCTCCTATCGTGGCGAGGTGAGATTGAACAGCACTTTTTACTTCTTCTATTTCGCAATTACGTTGATGGCTGCCTACAGAGTTTCTATACCGACCGAGATCTTTAAGCCCAGATCCTGTGAGCACGATAAGGGGTTGATCATCTGAGTCAATCTTCCCTTCGACAATATCTTGATGTAGCGCAGCAAGTGCGAGCGCTGATGCAGGTTCAACAAATACTCCCTCTTGGGTGGCAAGTAAATCTTGAATTTTCCAAGTATCCTCATCGCGCACTTTGACGCCCCAGCCTTTGGAACTCTTCACTCTCTCCACTGCCACATCACCATCAGGGGGAGATGCAAGTTGAAGGCCTGATATGAGAGTCGTACATGAATCAACAATGGGTGTAGCGATTTCTCCGTTAATACATTGAGATATTGGTGAGCAGTCAAATGGCTGAGCACAAATTACTGCAGCCTTTGAGCTTCCTGCAGCCAAACCATTCGCCGTGGCTACAAGCAATCCGCCGCCGCCGCTAGGAATGTAAACGTGCGTCGCCCTGTTATGAGATGCGATCTCGGTTCCGATTGATTCGGCGCCCTTCATTCCTTCGGGGTTAAATTTATATGCGGTAATTGTCAAAATTAGATTTTCTTGCTGTGCAATCTCTGCCAAAGTCTGCATTTCTTGAGGTCCCAGGCTTTTCATCGTGAGCATTAACGCACCATAAGGCTTGATGGAAAGTAATTTCTCGACAGGGGCGCTGGCCATTACACACAAAATTCCGGGTAATCCCGCACGTGCACCGTATGCGCTCATTGCTGCGCCACCATTGCCGGAGGATGTCCCCAACCATCCTCGTCGACCATCCTTGATAGCAACTGCCATCGTCGCCAGTGCGATTCGATCTTTATACGAGCCAGTGGGGTTGAGATACTCAGCTTTAGCCCAAATATTCTTTATTCCCCATGCTTTTGCAAGACGGGGAAGCGAAATAACGGGAGTATTGCCTTCACCCATACTTAAATCTTTGAGCTCTTTCATCGCAGTTGAGCCACGATTGCAAGAGTGTCCGACACTTCAACCTCTGTTTTTCTACGCAGCAGCATTATTACGCCGGATTGCGGGGACTTAATGGCTTCGAGCACTTTTCCGCGACTATCTACAATTTCTCCAAGAAGTGTGCCCTGGGCAATCTTTTCTCCGACTTGCCCGTGAGTGATGTAATAACCCGCCGAGTGAGCAACAATCCCTTCATCAGTGTTTCCATCTCCTTCAACTACAACACTGGCGCTCTTAGCAATAGGGGCATCGTTAATCATTGTCAGAGATTTTAGAATTCTTAATACTCCCTCAACGTAGCAATCTAGTTCGGTTGCTCGGACTTGTCCTCCACCACGGCCTTCCACATAAATGGAGGGTATTCCTAATTCCTCCGCAGCAGAGAGTGATCGTCCAGGTGCGGGTTTCCCATTATGTTGCCATAGAAATGGTGCCGCGAATATTTCAGCAAACTTATGAGAGCGTGCTCCCAGCTCTCCCCCCGCATCTTGATATCCACACAACATCGGCATATCAAATAATTTTCCCGCAGAGTGTAAATCGATAACTAAATCAGATCGGGCGATTAGATTCTGTGTGAGGTGATGGGCAATCTTCTCCGTAGGCAAGCCATCGTCTTTACCCGGAAAAACTCTAGCTAAATTTAAGCCATCAAGGGGGCTCACTCGCATTGCAGAATCCCATGCAGGTGGATTTGATGGAGCTGCATATTTCACTCTTCCACACAGAAGTGAAGTACTCACTGCATCTGCAATTTTGCGAGTTGCTAAAACCCCTTCAAATTCGTCCCCATGAACGCCACCGAGAATTGCAACTGTTGGCCCGTCTTTTTTGCCGGAAATCGTTTCGACGGAGGGCATAAGTGATGACATTTTGTAAGTTTACGGAAGGTTTTTCCTAAATGACAAGAAAGTGGGATTTCACTGACCTATACCGTCCAAACAGTGGAATTTTCCATGCTTTTCCTTGGGTGAAGCTCTCAATTGCCCACGGGTCACTACCTTCACTCCCTTGAAGATCCATTCCAGCTGTACACCTACTTGAAATGAGTAGGTGTACACGATTGTTTATTCGCGACATGCAGAGTTTATGAAAGTTTTGCGTTGTTATTAAGCGCAAACAGTGAGAAAAAGATTCCGAGGCGTGGATTATTTGCTTTCCACCTAGCGGATTAATTAGAAAAGGAGATACTAAATACTCTTTTTGAAAAATGGTGTATCCCCTAGATTTGCCATGGTTCCTGAATAGGAGCGCATCTACTAGTCAAATTAATTTCCTTGGGGGATACGCAAATGGCGAAAAAGGAAGATGAAAAAGTAAACATTGGGCCTTGGGGCAATAGCCTCTCACGCCGCAATGTTTTGATTGGTGCTGGCGGAGTTGCAACTCTTGCTGGCGTTGGATTATTAGCTTCATGCTCATCAAGCACTAAAACTGCAGATGCTGGTGCTGAAGCAAAAGTTGGTGGAACTCTTGATGGAATCATGACTCAACAGATTCCTTCGTCATTAGATCCATTTACTAACGCACAGGGCGCCGCACTTAATGCTGCCGGTCCTTGTCACGATTGGCTTGAGTGGGTAGATACCAAGGGCGATCTTTATCCTTCCTTGGCTGCATCGGCCACACAAGATGATGCTAAGACAATTACTTACGTTTTGAATTCTGGTGTTAAGTTCCAAAATGGTGAAGCAGTCAACGCACAAGCTGTCGCTGACCTATTTGCTTGGGTTATGGATAAGAAGAATGCTGCCTGGCTAAATTCACGTTTTGACGGAGTAAAGACAGAGGTTGTCGATGAACTGACTCTTAAGGTTCACCTTCCAAAGCCAGATGTTGCCTTCCGTTACGCAGTAACTCGTTTGCCTATCGCTGCCGTCTCAACCATGGCTGCTCAGGCACTAACACCAAGTGGTTGTGGCCCATACAAGTTTGACCGCTGGGTACAAGGTTCTTATGTTTCATACACAAAAGACCCTGGCTATCGCAATGCAGCAGATATCACGCTTGATGGAATCAAGATGGAACACTTTGCTGATGCCAACGCTGGTACTCAAGCCTTCCTTGCTGGTGGAAAGAATTGGGTTTACCCATCTTCTCTTTCTCAAGCTAAGGACCTGAAAGCTCGCGCAGATAAGGGTGAGATTAAATACCTTCCTGCAGAACCAGGTGTTTGTTACTTGCTCAATAACTGCAAGACAGGCCCAACGGCAGATCCAAATGTTCGCAAGGCGATTCGTTTGGCGTTTGATCGCAAGGCAATGGTTGATGGTCCGTTCAATGGAGTAAGTCGTCCATTCTTCTCGATGCTTAAGCCTGAAAGTTCTTACTATGTTCCAGAATTGGAATACGAGCGCAATATCGATGAAGCCAAGGCTTTGATGGCTAAGTCAAAGACTCCAAAGGGCTTCAAGGAAAAGATCTACACACCTAACGTAGATTATTTCATTGGTCTATCAACCGTTATGAAGGCTAATCTCGCCGAAATCGGCATCGACATCACTGTTGAAATCGAAGAAACTGCAGCCGTTATCAACCGTATGTTCGTGAAGAAGGACTTCAATATGGTTGTACTTGGCGATGCACTATCTCCAGAAGTTTCCGAACTTCACGAGTATTACCTTCGCTCAACTGGTGGTCGCAACTGCGGTAAGTACGTGAACAAGGCAGTCGACAAGCTCCTTGATGAAGGCTTGAGGGAAATTGATGATGCAAAGCGCATCGCGATCTACAAGCAGATCCAAATGATCACAATGTTGGATGACACAGCCTTCATTCCGTTAGTTGGAGAAGTTCTTCCAGCTGCCTATAAGGGCTCAAACTTCGATGAATTTGCTGGGGGCTTTATCCAGTACATTATTTGGCCAAAAGCCAAGCTGACTGCGTAATTAACTGGCCTAATAAACTAGGTTAATTTCCGCATGAAGTACTACGTATTACGAATTACGGGCGGGCTACTAACGATATTTGTTAGTAGCTTGCTCGTTTTTTCACTTATTCGACTTATCCCAGGTGACCCTGCCGCAGAATTAATGGGACTGGCTTTTGATCCTAAGTTAGCCCACCTCCTGCGCATCCGACTTGGACTCGAAGGTTCATTTGTTCAGCAGTACATCGCATGGATTACAGCAGTCTTTCACGGCGATTTTGGGTATTCCTTCATCAATGGAGCGCCAGTAGGCCAAGAAATTGGCGACAGACTTATTCGGACTGTCCAGCTATTAGTTGGTGGAGTGATTGTCGGTTTACTAATTTCAATTCCTGCAGGCATAGTTTCTGCTCGCAATAAGGGCAAGTGGCAAGACGGCGGAATTATGGCATTTACAACTCTAATGCTCTCCGTTCCTCAATTTGTTTTAGGAATCTTTCTAATCTATATCTTCGCGGTAAGAATGCATGTACTGCCTGCCGGTGGCTGGATAGACCCCCACGATAACTTTGTTGAATGGCTAAAATCGATGGTACTGCCGTGGCTTTGCGTGGGTATGGCTATGTCTGCTTTCACCTCTCGAGTTCTTCGAGCAAGCATTTTGGATGCTAAGAATATGGATTACACCCGCACCGCAAGGTCTTGGGGTTTATCGGAAAAAGAAATAGCGAAGAAGCATGTTTATAAAAATGCTAGCGCTCCAACTTTGACAGTCGTCGGTCTCGAAATTGGTTATCTCCTTGGCGGCGCTTTTGTGATCGAGAATGTTTTTGCATATCCAGGAATCGGGCAACTTACTGTAAAAGCAATCTCCCAGCGAGATTATCCAATGGTTCAAACTTCCATATTGATTTTTGCAACAGGGTTTATTCTGGTAAACCTGATTGTGGATCTGGCTTATGGCTTTATTGACCCGAGGATTCGTCAGAGATGAAGCTAGTAACCTGGTGGCGGAGTTTAAATACAAGAATTCGTGTCAGTATCTTTATGTTGTTCTTCTTGGCACTGTTATCAGCGATTGCGCCTTTTCTTACACCTTTCCACTCCGACCAAATGGGAACGGGTCAAACACTCCTTGGCCCTACATGGAAGCATCCATTTGGTATCGATTCCATGGGGCGCGATCAATTCAGTCGTGTAACGGAAGGAATTAGGCTGTCGGCCTTCATTGGTTTCACTGTTATGTCTACATCCCTCCTAGTGGGAATACCTGTAGGAATTCTCTCAGCCTACAAAGGTGGGCTCTTAGATAGCCTTTTTAGCCGGGTTTTGGATCTTCTTTTTGCATTTCCTAATCTCTTATTAGCCTTGGTTTTTGTTACGATTCTTGGTTCGGGTTCATGGACTGCGCTGCTAGCGCTCGTCATTATTTATATACCTATCGCCAGCCGATTCATCCGTAGCGCCGCTTTAGCTGAAAAAGACAGAGATTACGTATCTGCAGCGAAAGTTAACGGAGCGAGTACTTTTCGTATTTGCGCTCGACACATTCTCCCAAACATCGCACCGTCACTTTTGGTCTTAGGCACCAATATTTTCGCTTTTGCAATTCTCGCTGAAGCCGCACTGTCATACCTTGGTGTCGGTGCAAAACCTCCAACCCCGAGTTTAGGAAAGATTTTGACTGAGAATCAGGGATTTATCACTACAAGTTCACACCTTGTGATCATCCCCGCGATCACATTAAGTTTCTTGGTTTTGTCTCTCAATTTACTGGGAGATGGCCTTCGAGATTACTTAGACCCTAAGAAATCAAATAGTCGACATAAAAAATCATTGCTGCAAGTATTGTCCCGAAAGAAGTCTGTCGCTGGGAAAGTAGTGGATTAACATGAATTCCTTATCTTTGGTTTCTGTAAGAAATCTTTCTGTTGATTTCTGGAGAGTCGCGGGCCCACCGGCGCTCAGCAGTGTCTCTTTGGAAGTTTCACCCGGTGAAGCAGTGGGTCTTGTGGGCGAATCCGGTTCAGGTAAATCTACTTTAGGTTTTGCTATTGCTGGGTTGCTCGATCCTAATGACGCGCAATTATCTGGCGAGATACTTTTCAAGAGTCAAAACTTATTAACTACCAATCAAGATGATTACAGAAAAATTCGAGGCTCCGAAATTGGGTACATATTTCAAGATGCTAGTTCTTCTCTTAACCCACTCTTGAAAATTGGAAAGCAGCTGACACACCCGCTGATGGCTAACGGCGGAATGAGCAAGAACGACGCAATGGTGAGAGCAAAAGAGTTGCTCGATATGGTGGAGATCTCTCAATCTGAACGCCGTCTCAACCAATACCCCCATGAAATCAGTGGCGGAATGAAGCAAAGAGTTGTCATTGCGGCTGCGCTCTCTCGTGATCCTTCGCTTTTGATTGCCGATGAGCCAACAACCGCGTTGGACGTTACCGTCCAAGCACAAATCATCGACCTTCTCTTGCGGCTTAAGAAATCACTTTCTATGTCGTTAATATTTATTTCGCATGATCTCGGCGTCGTTGCACGTGTCGCTGATCGAGTTGTCGTGATGAAAGATGGAAATATTGTTGAATCTGGTGGTGTCGAACAAGTTCTTGCTAATCCCAAGGAGTCCTACACGCAATTACTTCTAGCTAACATTCCTAAACTTCGCCATGTAGATCAGAGCCACTCGTTAAGTTTTTGGGGGACCAATGAGCGCTAATCACATTGCCCTCTCTGTTGATTCATTATCTGTAAATTTTCGCTCCCGAGTTTTCTCGAAAGTAAAGGGTGTCGTTCACGCTGTCGATCAGGTTTCATTCGACCTCGGACGTGGAACGACTACCGCCATTGTCGGAGAAACCGGCTCTGGTAAAAGCACGATTTTAAAGGCAATTATTGGTCTTGTTGAGGCTTCCGAAGGATCCATCACCCTTAATGACGTCAACTTCTCTCAATTGAATTCGCGGGCTGCTAGCGAATTGCGGCACCACATCCAAATGGTTTTCCAAGATCCAATCGGTAGTTTAAATCCTAGAATGCGTATTTCTGAGATCATCGCAGAACCTTTAGTGATCACTAAGACTGGAAACAAGATCGACCGTGAGCAAATGGCCCAAGAAATACTCTCGAAGGTTGATCTCAAGCCTGAATTGCTTTCACGCTTCCCTCATCAACTCAGTGGTGGGCAACGGCAAAGAGTGGCAATTGCTAGAGCACTCATCGTGCAGCCGGAGGTTTTGTTGCTCGATGAGCCTCTCAGCGCTCTTGATGTGTTGGTTCAGGCTCAAGTTGTAAGGCTTCTTGCAGATATTCAAAAGGCGGGAAACCTCAGTTACCTTTTTGTTACCCACGACCTTGCCCTGGCAAGTGAGATTGCTGACAATGTGGTGGTTCTTTATTTGGGAAGAATTGTCGAGGCGGGAAGCGTTAAAGAAGTTTTTGAAAATCCTTCGCATCCATACACGCAAGCACTTTTGTCAGCGGTTCCAACAGCCGATCATAAAATCGAATCCACTCGCGAACGTGTCATTCTGATTGGAGATCCTCCTAATCCCTTTGATCCGCCATCAGGGTGCAGTTTCAGAACTCGATGCCCGGCCGCGGAAGAAAAGTGCTCCATTGAAAGGCCTCAACTATTTGATCTTGCATCCGATCATCGAATCGCTTGCCACGTTGTACATCAGAGATCTTCTAGTTGACGCCCCGCACTCTCCCTCGAAAAGTACGGAGCGTCAACTATTTATTTAGTTATGTTCCGGAATTATGATCCGAATACAGTCTTCCAATCAGTGATTGCGAGCCTGTAGTAAGCACCACCTTCGAGTGTCTTCTGGTTGAATTTCAAAATTCCAGAAGTTGACTTTGGGGTAAGATCTGGGCGTGCTGTGTAGCCACCAGTTGTATGTACTTGAGCATTAAAGTAGAAATATTTCGTCTTATCGCCAGGCTTAGCAATGAGTGATGAAACATCGATGATTCCTGATGTCTCTTCATCCACTGTCATAAGCTTTGAACCGGTCTTTGCGAAATAGTCTGAGTTGAACTCGGCAACAACAGCCAACTTTCCATCCTGTGGGCGGAATGCAATAAGACGTGAAACGTGATCGCTATTGCCCGGATCTTCCTGAAGTAAAACAATTCCGTCAGAGGTGATTGTCATGTTATCTGGCTTGCTGAGGTATGGAGCTTCTGAACCGTCGAGAAGTAGTTCAAGTTTTCCGCCAAGTTCTGGTTTCTGACCATCAATAAAAGTCAATCTCCAGAATCCGCCACCATCGCGCTTTACTCCTGGTTCTAATGGATTCTCCTTAGTTGCTCCTGCATCCTTATTGGATTCAGTAGTTACAAAGTAGTAAACATTTGGATTCGTTGGATCCCACTGGCCATCTTCAATGCGTGAGAACTCAGTTCCCTTCGCAGCATGATCTGCCTGTTGTGTCTTCATGTCCCCATCCCAAATGGTCTGTACAAATGTCACATCGGTAGGTTTGTTCTTACCATAACTAGCGCGGAATGCGTTGTCATTAGCGATATTTGGAACATTGAGAACGTGGAGATTTCCATTTGTAAGGCCCGCTTTATCAGCAAATGTTCCTGATGCTGTTTTTGTACCGACATACATAAAGAGCTGTGAATCGGTTGCTGAGCCATCTTCGTTGCCCATAACAACTGTGTTCTTGCCAGGCTTGAGATTTGGAATCAAGTTCTCCCATGAAGCAAGGCCAACGCGAGGTAGATTAATTGCATTGCCATCCATATCAAAAGCGAAACCACGTGCATAGCCGCTGTCGCCGTCTTCTTCGCCGGTTAGGTAAACAGCTCCCTCATAACCGAGAGTTGTGGAACCATCCTTGAATGAAAGTGCTCCCGCTTGGACGAGAGTTGCGGCGCAAAAACGGCTAATAAAGTTGTCCATACCAAGTGCTTGTCCTGCAGGGGCTGCTCCTACTGGAGATGCTTGGTAAGTTTTTGTATTGTAGTTATAGAAACTCCATGATGAGATGAAATTTGAAGCCCTAAGAATACGATCACCGGCTGCATTCAGCGTGAATTTAGTAATCGATGTTCCTAAAATTGGCTTACCCTTGTCTGCAGCCTTTGCAAATGTTGCGATTGGGGCATATGAAGGAACTTCATGGTTTGAAAGAAGTGTAATTGTGCCGTCCGTATTGCGGTATGTGCCCATTCCGTCCGGGATACCTCGAATAGTAAAACCGCCGAGAGTATCCCCTGCGAATGCAAAAGATTTAATTGATGCTGCACTTGTCGAAGCAATAATGTATTCAGGTTTTAAACGAGTAGAGTTTGCCGCTGCAGATCCTGTAATGGTTGCAACAATTGTCAAACCTGCAATCAATTTGTGACGAGTTTTCATATTTTCTATTCCCTTAGTCATTGAGTCAGGATGATTTCCTATCGACTCTAGGGAGACAGTTTCGCTTCTTTTAATGACGCGACAAAGAACGAGGGGTTAAGTTGAATGAAATATCTACAGCGCTTTTAGCACCTGAAATACATTAATTATTAACTTTCTTATATTACCTTCACTTATATGAAAGTTATCTCGCGAAGAATCTTAGGAATCGGATTTATTACAACGATAGCCTCGCTTGCCTTTCCTGCGTTGGCTACTGAAACACCATCGATTAAGTGCCGGGCCTTGGGGCAAACAACACGCTACAGGGGAAAGCTCTTTACTTGTATTAAAGTTAAGAGTAAAGGCAAAACAATTCTCGCTTGGGATTCTGGAAGAGTGATTGCCATCCCTTCGGCAACTCCGTCACAAAATCCAATTCTTTCACCAACCGAGTCGCCGATTCAATCATCGGAGCTGGTCGTAGTGAATAAAATAGATATTCCAATCGCTAAATCTTCAGAAGTCCCAGCAAACACGACTATGTCCTTTACGGCAAAGAATCGTTATGGGAATTCCAACACCTACTTCGTTGTTCGGAATTCAGATGGACTTCTTGGAATGAACGCTGCATGCACACATAATGGATGCGCTGTGAAACAAGAGCGTGAAGGCCTGCTGTGCCCTTGCCATAACGCTCTCTTTGATCTTAATAATGGTTCGGTGTTGCGTGGCCCCGCGGCACACCCACTTGAAAGAGTAGATGTGCGTGAAGAGGCTGGAATTATTTATCTCACCGATTGAGTGAGCTTTTTTTTGGGAAAAAGAAATGCCACCGGCGTGAAAGGCACCGAGAATTTAACTTGTGTGTGCGATGGGATTCGAACCCTAACTTTCTGATCCGTACGATTAAATGTATTGCTGCATTCTGCATTCAAATATTTCAACCCGTTATGAGCCTGCTTTCACATACTCATAAGGTCACACGCTCTATCTGTTGAGCTACGTGCGCTTATGAGTTTTATTGAAACCGTGAAGCTTACCTATTTTTTACAAACCTCCCAAACGCAATAGTTCGTGACGTTCCGTAGCTTTTACGCGGGGCTTCCCCAAAAGTTCACCTTGCGCAACTTCGGCCCCATTGATTGCTTCCCAATGTATTTGAGTAACCACCGTATGCCCTTTTAGTAATTCTGCGACATCACCCTTATTTTTTGGTGTTGCTGGAAGTTGAGAAATCAATAACTTGATAACTTCGCTGGCGTCACTTTTATTTGTGCCAATAACACCTGATGGGCCGCGTTTTGCCCAACCCACCGCATAAAGGTTTGTGCCCTCGACATGACCATCTGTATTTGCCACTTTGCCTTTGAGGTATGGCACTCCTTCGATGGCTTCTGCCTCATATCCAATTGCGGAAATGACAAGACCGCACTTGATGGTCTTGGTTTCGCCAGTTGCTACGACTTTGCCCTCCATGACCTTATTTACTCCTAGGACTATTTCTTCCACACGGCCAGTGCCGTGAATTTCGAGGGGGGCAAGAAGGAATTCAAATTCGAAGGTTCGCTCGTTATTGGTGGCGTCCTTTTCGGCGACTAATGACATTGCGTCGAGATTACTTTTCACATCTTTTTCAGGTTCAGTTCCGGCGCGCTCTCGTGCCGCCTGGATTTCATTTTTATTAATAATGACATTTGTGTGTTCAAGTTTTGATAGTTCTCGCAACTCTGGTGATGTGAACGATGCATTCTCGGCTCCGCGCCTGGCGCACAGAATAACTCGCCTTATCGAACTGTTGTGAAGTGCACTTAAAGCATGATCTGCCGTATCTGAAGTGTCGAGTTCGTGTGGATCAAGGGCCAACATGCGTGCAACATCCATTGCAACATTGCCTGCGCCGATAACAACTGCGGTGTCGCAGTCGAGGGGAACATCTAGGGATGCAAAGTCTGGATGGCCGTTATACCAAGGTACAAAGTCAGCAGCGGAGAGGGATCCTCGTAGCTCTTCTCCTGGAATACCCAGTGCTCGTCCAAGTGATGACCCTGTGGCGATCACAACTGCGTCATAGCGTTCTACAAGATCAGAAGAGTGAAGGTCTGTGCCAAGTTCGACATTTGCAAATAAGCGGAAATTCTCAGTGGTAGCAATTTTTTCAAAAACTTTAGAAACAGTCTTAATCTTTGGATGATCAGGTGCAACACCGCTTCGGACTAAACCCCAAGGTGTAGGAAGCCGTTCGATCATGTCGATAAGAAAAGTTTGATCTTCGGTCGCGCTATTTTGTAATGCTTGTGCTGCAAAATAACCAGCAGGACCTGCACCAACGATCGCTATCCGAAACGTGGCCATTGGCCCCTCCTGCTAGCGCTTGCTTCTGACCGTAGTACTAAATAAAACTGGCGGAGACGAGAGGATTTGAACCTCCGAAGGTATTTCTACCTTACCTCGTTAGCAGTGAGGCGCACTCGACCGGGCTATGCGACGTCTCCAAGTGTTAGCTTGAGTTTACAGGTTTCCTCTCTAGGTTTGGCACACACTTAGGACCCGAAATTAGTCGATAAGAACGATGGTGCAACTTGTTGTCCACTCGCTAGGCTTGCCGTATGAGCGAAAATACAAAGGTCCCAGCCAAATACAAGCGCGTCCACGACGTTGCACCTTCAGCGCAATATGCAGCTTTCATGAAAACTGGATGGACCCCATCCCCGCTTCACGGAATTACAGCTGGCCCTGCAACTAGTTGGTGTGTTGCCCGCCGTAGTGCTTTATCAGCGGCATACCCAGGGATCCGACTCGTGTTACCTGCGGGAAATTTTAAGACGCGTAGCAACGATGCCGACTATCGTTTTCGTCCTCACACAGCATTTGCGTACTACACCGGCGTACAAGGAGTAGAGGCAACTGCTGATGCGATCTTAGTGATGGAGCCAAACGGTTCTGGTCACCAACCACTACTTTACATTCACCCTCGTTCAACACGCGAAACGGATGCTTTCTATCGAGATGCTCGCTATGGGGAACTTTGGGTTGGACGTAGATTTACCCTTGATGAAGCTCAAGCTCGGTATGAAATTGAAACCCGAGAATTAAATTCGCTCTCTGAACTTTTCGCAACGAAAAAAGAGACTTTAACTTTACGGGATGAAGATGCATTCGTTGACGAGAATGTTTCGGTCCACCCACGCGAAGAAGAGTTTATGGCTTTTATCTCGGCAGCAAGATTAGTGAAAGATGAGTACGAGATTGCAGAAATGCAACGTGCTTGTGATACGACAGCTCGTGGTTTTGCTGACGTAGTAAGAGCACTTCCTGCTGCAGTTGCCACTCGACGTGGAGAGCGTGTAGTTGAGGCGGCTTTTTTTGGCCGTGCTCGAATTGAAGGTAACGATTTGGGGTACGAAACGATTTCTGCAGCGGGTGCCCATGCGTGCGTACTGCACTGGATCCGCAATGATGGAGAAGTTCGACCTGGCGAATTGATTCTTGTTGATGCGGGTGTAGAGATGGAGTCTTACTACACCGCAGATGTCACTCGCACTTTGCCCATCAACGGCAAATTCACACCAGCTCAACGTTCTTTATATATGTTGGTTTATGAAGCACAAAATGCAGGTATAGCGGCTTTAAAACCGGGTGCCGATTGGGGCGATTTCCATCGCGCCTGTCAAAGTGTTCTGGCCCATGGATTAGCGGACATGGGAGTGATGAACATGAGCGCGGAAGAATCTCTTAGTCCCGAGGGTGGACTGCACCGACGTTGGACTCTCCATAGTGCAGGGCACATGCTCGGCATGGATGTCCATGATTGTGGTCAAGCCCGCAAAGACCAATACATTGAAGGAAAATTGGAAGTTGGTCATGTTCTTACTGTCGAGCCAGGTCTTTATATTCAGCCAGATGACGAGTTATTTGCTCCCGAGTATCGTGGCATCGGTATTCGAATTGAAGATGATTTAGTAATCACTGAAGATGGTTGTCGCAACCTCAGCGGTGCGCTTCCTCGTCACCCAGATGAAATTGAAGCCTGGATGGCTTCTTTAATGCGCTAAGTGCATCCCTAAGCTCGCAGCAATAAGGCCCAGTAGTAACGAGGCTAGTAAATTTATGAAGGCTTCTTTGTATCGCTTCTTTTCAAGGGTGAAGTAGATATCTGCAATAAAAGTCGACCATGTTGTGAAAGCACCTGCAAAACCGATCGCAATAAGTGCTTGTGTGTTGGTTGTCTGTAATGCTTGATAAGACGCTGAACCAATGTTGATTCTTGGAATTGTTAGCCCGATAACAAATGATCCGAGTGCGTTGATGATCAATATTCCGTAAGGGTATTTAATGAATTTACGTAAATATTGATCAAGAAGGAAGCGTGATGGCGCGCCAATCCCAGCGCCAATAATTATCAGCAATGCGGTCATTTCTTCACCGGAATCAATCTACGCGCCGATGGAATACAGATTGCGACAGTGCAAAGGCTCAAAACAACTGTTACCAATAGGTATCTGGCACCCGAGACAGCTGGAATCGATAGTGTTCCAGACGCCTCATGGAGAGTAATCGCCATCACTGCAGAAAAAGTTGTTAGGCCACCACAAAAACCGGGCAGTAAAAAATGGCGTATTGCTTCACTTGCGTGACGCTCCGTAAAAACTAAGAAAAATGAAGCTAGGGCAATACCTAATAAGTTTGCAATCAAAGTTCCTAAACGATTCTGATCATTTGTTGTTGTCAGAATCCAACGGAGAAGGGAACCAAACACGCTTCCCAGCGCCACCCACCATGCTGACTTTAAAATGGCGTTGCCGTTTTATAAAACTTGCGCAAGACGCTTGTGATGAAACTTATAAGGAAGCTTCCTAACAGTGCTGGCCAGAAACCTTTGACGTTCAGCGCCGAACTCCAGCGGGCGGTCAACATCAACATTGCAGCATTAATAACAAAAATAAATAAGCCAAAAGTGATCAATGTTGCTGGTAGCGTCAATATTTTAACTATCGAACCCAAGATCGCATTAATTAAACCAAACAAGAGTGCGACCCATAAATAAGAGGCAAAGCCACCATTAATTGTGATTCCCGGAACTATCGACGCTGTTACCCAAAAAGCCAAGCTCAGTGCTGCCCAACGAAAGATCAAACGCATGTATTAAACAATACCCTCGCGTTTGCGTATTTTGGAGCCCAACCACCGCACTGGGTCGTACTTAACATCAACTACGCGTTCTTTCATCGGGATGATCGCGTTATCGGTAATTCGGATGTGCTCTGGGCACACTTCGGTGCAGCACTTAGTAATGTTGCACATTCCAAGACCGTGTTCTGTTTGGGCAGTCTCTTTGCGGTTACGCAACATATCTAGCGGGTGCATATCTAGCTCAGCGATACGGATAAAGAAACGCGGACCAGCAAAAGATTTCTTATTCTCTTCATGATCTCGGATGACGTGACATGTGTCTTGGCATAGAAAACATTCGATGCACTTGCGGAATTCTTGGCTACGCTCGACATCGATTTGCTCCATACGAGCCTCACCCGGAGCTAGATCGGCAGGATGAGCATAAGCTGGGATTTCCATTGCTTTGCGATAGTTAAAGGAAACATCCGTCACAAGATCTTTGATTATTGGGAATGCACGCAGTGGGGTAACGGTAATTGTTTCCTCTTCAGCAAAAGAAGAAATCTGGGTCATGCAGGCAAGGCGTGGTTTTCCGTTGATCTCCATAGAACATGAGCCGCATTTTCCAGCTTTGCAATTCCAACGAACGGCTAAGTCACCCATTTGTGTTGCTTGAACGCGGTGAATTACATCGAGAACTACTTCGCCCTCGTTGACCTCAACTTGGACGTCTTTGAGTGAACCGTCAGAACTGTTGCCTCGCCAGATTCGCATATTGAGTTTGCGTGTCATTATTTAGATCCGCCTTTCGCAACTTCATCTGCGGTCATATATTTTTCAAGTTCATGTACATCAAATAAGTCGAATAGTTCTTTAGGTATAACAGGTAGCGCTTGTGCCCGAATATTGACTTGATTGCCGTCGAAACTCGAAATGTGATTAACCTGGCGCCACTTATTGTTCATGCCTGGGAAATCATCGCGAGTATGACCGCCACGAGATTCTTCTCGCAAAATTGCCGATTTCGCTGTGCTTTCTGCAACTAATAACATATTGTCTAAGTCAAAGGCTAGATGAAATCCGGGATTAAATTCACGGCCACCGCTCACAGAAATATTGGCACTACGTTGGCGAATTTCGGCAATTTTTTTGATTGCTTCTTCTAGTTCAGGACGTGTGCGAATAATACCCACTAAGTTGTGAGTGATCTCTTGTAACTCTGCGTGAAGTGAATAAGCATTTTCGCCGCCTTTTCGGGTAAAAGGTGCCTCAATTCTCCTCGTGGCTTCAGCAATTGCAACTTCGCTCACTGGAATCGGCTCATTGGCTTTTACGTATGCAGTTGCACCCATTCCGGCGCGACGACCAAATACCAAAAGATCTGAAAGTGAATTGCCGCCTAAACGATTGGATCCGTGCATGCCGCCAGCAACTTCGCCTGCTGCAAAAAGGCCTGGCACGCTTATTGCGCTAGCGGTATCTGGATCCACTTCGACGCCACCCATAACGTAGTGACATGTTGGCCCCACTTCCATCGCTTCTTTAGTGATGTCTACGCCAGCCAATTCGTAAAACTGATGCCACATAGAAGGCAGGCGCTTTTTAATAACTTCAGCGCTTAAACGTTTAGAAACATCAAGAAATACTCCGCCATGCTCAGTGCCGCGTCCTGCTTTAACTTCTGTATTTATAGCACGAGCTACTTCGTCACGAGGTAACAGTTCAGGAGGACGGCGATTATTGTCCTGATCTTCATACCATCGATCAGCCTCTGCTTCGTTATCAGCGTACTTATCAATAAATACATCTGGGATGTACTTAAACATGAAGCGCTCTCCAAGAATATTTGTGAGTACTCCACCTTCTCCACGTACAGATTCTGTTACCAAAATTCCACGGACTGAAGGCGGCCACACCATTCCGGTCGGATGGAATTGCAAAAATTCCATATCAACCAAATTTGCTCCAGCTTTAAGCGCAAGTGCATGCCCATCTCCGGTGCCTTCCCAAGAATTCGACGTGATCTTAAAAGTTTTGCCAACTCCACCAGTTGCGATAATTACAGCTGGCGCTTCGAACAGAACTTCTTCGCCGCTTTCGCGCCAGTACCCGTAGACGCCTGAAACTTTTCCTTTTTCTTTTAAGACTTCAGTAACAGTTAACTCCGCATAAACCTTAATATTGATTTCTGGTTCGCCATAGACTTGAGCATCTTTTTGCTGCAGCGCCACAATTTTCTGTTGCATGGTCCGAATAAGTTCTAGTCCAGTTCTGTCGCCAACGTGTGCTAGCCGTGGATATTCGTGGCCCCCAAAATTTCGTTGAGAAATCTTTCCTTCCTTAGTGCGATCAAAGAGAGCGCCCCACGTTTCAAGTTCCCAAATGCGATCTGGCGACTCTTTAGCGTGCAGTTCCGCCATGCGGTAGTGGTTAAGAAACTTCCCCCCACGCATGGTGTCGCGAAAGTGAACTTGCCAATTGTCCTTCTCGTTCACGTTGCCCATTGAAGCCGCCGCGCCGCCTTCGGCCATTACGGTGTGCGCTTTACCGAATAGGGACTTACAAATAATTGCTACGCGTAATCCCGATTCGCGTGCTTCAACTGCTGCGCGCAAGCCAGCACCGCCAGCACCAATTACTACTACGTCATACTTGTGGCGTTGGGAAATTGTCATTGTCGACGCCCCCTAGAAGAAGTAAAAATCAGTAATAGAACCGGATGAGACAGCACGCACGTAAACATCGCTGAGGGCAACTCCAAAGAGAGATATCCATGCGAAAGTTGGATGTTTGTGATTAAGAATTGATACCCATGTCCAGAGTTTGTATCTCATCGGGTGTTTAGAAAAATGCTTGAGTCGTCCACCAATTGTGTGGCGACATGTGTGACAGGAAGCCGAATAGAGCCAAAGTAGGGTGGCATTCGTCAGTAGCACTAATGTGCCAACGCTCATGTGACCCCATTGGCCTTCTGAGTTTCTAAATGCTAAAAATGCATCAATCGTTAAAAGTACATTGAAAACTAATCCGGCAAGAAAGAACCAACGGTGCCCATTTTGTAAAACAAGTGGAGCTTTGGTTTCACCCGTATAAGTTTTGTGCGGCTCTGCTACTGCACATGCAGGTGGTGACTGCCAAAAAGATCGGTAGTAGGCCTTGCGGTAGTAATAACAGGTCATTCTAAATCCGAGTGGGAAAATTAAAATAAATAACGCTGGTGAAATTGCCATTCCAAAAATTGCAACCGATCCAAGTGGGTGCCCTAGAAGTGATCCGTTTTCTGGGCACGCTGCGGTTAAACAAGGAGAGTAGAAAGGTGAAATGAGTGGTTCGGCAAAATAAAATTTTGCTTCAAATGCTCGAATGGTTGCGTAAATAATAAAGGAGACAAGAACTGCGACAGTGATGGCTGGTTGTAACCACCAACGATCTGTTCGCAGTGTTCGCGCGGCTATCTTTGCGCGAGATGGAGAAAAAACTCCGGACATGTAACGGCTCCTTATATATGGCATCAAAATGCGCAATGGCTAAGTTTCTCGCTACTGACCTGTTGTGGCTAGGTCGTTCTGGGTGTGAATGGCTATGAAATCAACCACATGCCCTTAAAAATAGGTCTGTAAGAAAAAAGAGCGGAGGGCGAGGGATTTGAACCCTCGAAGGTTTCCCTTGCCGGTTTTCAAGACCGGTGCACTCGGCCGCTATGCGAGCCCTCCGCCGCGTAATGTACCCGAACTCTGCTCAGGCAGGAAGTTGAAGAAGTTTCTCCAAAATCACTGCAACTCCATCGTCGGTATGGGCTGGCGCAACATCTTTTGCATGCAGTTTACCTTCTGGGTGTCCATCAGCCATTGCGTATGAGCGACCGCACCATTCCAACATTGAAAAATCATTTGGGTTGTCACCGAAAGAGACGCAATCTGCTGCATCAATTCCTAATCGACCGGCCATTTTTGCCAGTGTCGCTCCTTTGGAAACACCAACCGCTGAAATTTCAAGAAGAGATTCATGAGGGTTTGAATGTGTAACGGTAACTACTCCTTCAACTGCTTTCTTTGCGATAATCAACATCTCATCTGATGAAAGTTCTTGATCGGAACAACGCGCAAGAATTTTTAGAGCCGGAGCGGTCATGATTTCCTCAATGACATCCACTCCAACATTATCAAGACCCACGTCCCATCTGGGTATATATGCTTTTTCACGGTGAAAATAACTTTGGCTTTCGACGGCAAACGACACTCCAGGAATTGATTTACGCAATCGAGTAATGGTTTCTTTCTGCGCATCAACAGAAATTAGCCACTCTTCCAAAACTTTATCGTTATGTAAGTCGTACAACATCGCACCGTTTCCACAAATTGCAGAACCCATTCCAAAAGCTTCTTTAATCTCAGGCATCCACCGTGGGGGGCGTCCGGTTACAAAAAATATGTGAATACCAAGGCTATGTGCCTCGCGAAATACATTGATGGTGCGCTGTGAGATTTCTCCGTAGTGTGCGACGATCGTTCCATCAAGGTCTGAAGCAATTAATTTGGGGCGACGACTCACACAAGCTCAAATCTAGACATCCCTAGAAACGGTTGGAGGGCTGCAGGTACATTCACTGTCCCATTAGCGTTTTGATGGTTTTCAAGAATCGCGACAATCATGCGAGGGATCGCTACGAGTGTGCCGTTTAACGTCGCAACCGCTTTGGTTTCCTCTCCATCCTTCATCCGAATATTCAAGCGTCGAGCTTGAAATTCAAGGCAGTTGGAGGTGCTCGTAACTTCGCGATATGCATTCTGTGTTGGAATCCAAGCTTCGCAATCAAATTTCCTGCTCGCGCTAGAACCTAAATCTCCAGAGGCAACATCAATAACTCTAAAAGGGATCTCCATCGCGTTAAGAAAATTCTTCTCCCACTGCAATAGGCGTTGATGCTCCGCCGCTGCTTCCTCTGGCTTACAAAAACTAAACATTTCAACTTTATCAAATTGATGTACTCGGATAATTCCACGAGTGTCTTTTCCATATGTTCCTGCCTCGCGCCGAAAACAAGTGGAGTATCCAGCGTAACGAAGTGGGAGTTTGTCTCCATTGAGAATTTCATCCATGTGAAATGCTGCAAGAGGAACTTCGCTGGTGCCAACTAGATAAAAATCATCTTTCTCTAAATTAAATACATTCTCTGCGGCCTGTCCTAAAAACCCAGTGCCCTCCATTGCTGGTGGCTTTACAAGCACCGGTGTAATCATCGGAATAAATCCAGCTTTAACGGCACTTGAAATTGCGTAATTGACTAGAGCAAACTCAAGGAGGGCTCCAACGCCTGTGAGATAGTAGAAGCGAGCGCCTGAAACTTTTGCCCCTCGCTCTGTATCTATTGCACCTAAAAGTTTGCCTAGTTCTACGTGGTCTTTGGGCTCAAACTTATCTTTCGCAAAATCTCTTGGGGTGCCTACGTGTTCTAAAACGACAAAATCTGCTTCTCCGCCTATTGGTGCATTTGGATCCAGTAGATTGGAAAGAAGTAGCGCGGCTTGATTTGCTTTTAGTTCGGCTTCACTTTTCCGAGTATCTGCTGCTTTAACTTTCAATGAAAGTTCTTTACCTTTTTCTAACAAGGCACTTTTTTCTTCACCATTGGCTGCACCGACCGATTTAGAAAATAAGTTCTGTTCAGCCCGAAGTGCTTCAAATTCAACTATGGCTGTTCTGCGTAGTTCATCGGCTGCCAAGACGTGATCTACGAGTTCGGGTTTTTCGCCGCGCCCTACTTGCGATTTACGAACGACGTCAGGGTTTTCGCGAATAAATTTAATATCTATCACGCCAAACCCCCTTGCCTTGGGTATGAACCTAAGAAGCGAATGTCTTCGCAGATACCTTGAAGCCCGGCCAGCGCGGCGCTCACTGAAGCATCGTCGATATGCCCTTCAGCATCAATAATGAAATGGTAGTGGCCAAGTTCGCGACCGGTTGGACGACTTTGGATAAAAGTAAGGTTGACATTTTGCTTCGCAAATTCTGTTAAAACTTCAAGAAGTGCTCCCGCGTGATCAATCGCGATAAAAACAGCTAGCGAGGTCCTGTCGTTTCCGGTGGGTGCAGGGAGTTTTCCTGGTTTTGCAACCAACACAAACCGAGTTACCGCCCCGTCATTATCGCCAATATTTTTAGCGATCACTTTTAGACCGTAATGAAAAGCTGCCGCTGGAGCGGCAATTGCAGCATCAAATTCACCGTTTGATAACGCTAAGGCGGCTGCGGCAGTGGAAGAGGTGGGAACCAGTTCTGCGTTGGGATAATTCTTAGCTATATAGGTGCGACATTGTGCTTCAGCGTGAGGATGTGTTGCGATTCTGGTGATTTCTTTTGTGTTGTTTGTGGTCATTAAAGAAAAGGAGACTGCGAGGGTAACTTCTCCCGCAATTACTAATGGCTCACCCGTAGCAAGCTCGTCCAATGTGCGTGCGACTACGCCTTCGACAGAGTTTTCGATAGGTACCAATGCAAAATTAGCCTTGCCTTCGCGTACAGCATTTAAGGCTGCCGTAACGTTGGCATAAGGAATTAATTCATCCGAATCCGAAGTAATTTTCTGAAGCGCCGCCTGTGTGAATGTCCCTACTGGACCTAGGTAGGCGTATGTACTCATTGGTTAAGGATACCCGAGCACCTTGCGTGCTTGCGCCGGCTTATTTGTAATTACAACATCAATTTCATTCTGGGCGCAAAACTCGACGTCTTTCGGGATATCTACCGTCCAAACGAAGAGTTTCTTGCCAGAACTTCTCGCCTCTTTGATTATTTCTGGATTGGCCTTAATTTTCTCAATGCTTGGTCCTAGCGCATTGGCTGAAGTGAAACGGCGACCAGGGCCTGATAAGAATGAATTAAAAAGAAAGACGGTATTAACTTCTGATTTGATGCTCTCAATAGCAAGCCATGAAAAAGACATTAGCGAGACATCGATTCCTGATTTACTAATTTCGCTGGCTCTTTCTTTAAGGATTGTCACTGTGGATTTTTCGATTTCTCGCCCAGTTGGAACTGGGTGTTTGGATTCAATTGCTAAATTTTTTTTGTTTGCAATTGCAATATCTAAAATTTCTGTAAAAGTCATAACTTCCTTAAATTTTCTTTTAATCTCCGAGTAAGTTAGGCCAGCAACATCTCCAGGTAGCCCTGCATTCCTTTTCAAATTTGAGTCGTGCCACAAAATTGGCACCGCGTCTTTTGTTAATCGGAGGTCGCACTCAAAGCCATCAACCCCTTGTTCGATGGCTGCTAAATAGGCAGCCCGAGTATGTTCGGGGAAATCGGCAGATGCTCCACGGTGGGCATAAATTTTAGGTATCACGTGCGCGAGAGGGGACTTGAACCCCTACACCCTTGCGAGTACTGGCACCTGAAGCCAGCGCGTCTGCCATTTCGCCACTCACGCCTATCGTGCGAGAGATTATCACCATTAGGCTGACGCACCAGGATTACAAAAATCTGGAACCGAATGAGAAAGGAATGACGGCACAGATGAGCACGCAACATGTGCAGGCTTTTGCAGTCTCTGCTCGTTCTTTAATTGGTTTAGTTCGCTCTGGAAATGAAGACGCTGCACTCGTGCACCCTCAACTTATTGCCGTCGCAGACGGAATGGGTGGTCATGCCGGTGGTGAAGTCGCCTCATCGATCGCAATCAAAATGCTCGCTGAACTCTCTAATGTGGTGAGTAAAGAGAGCATCGATTCGGATTCGATTGAAGATCTTTTACTCAACTCCCTCCATGATATAAATAGTGAAATAGGGAGAATTGCTGGCGAAGACAGTGATTTATTAGGTATGGGTACCACTTTGAGTGCCTTACTTCTTTATAGAGGTTTAAGTGGTGATCAAGTGGCTTTGTTACATGTTGGGGATTCGCGTTGTTATCGGCTTCGCGGAAACTCCCTTTCTCAATTAAGCCATGACCACACAGTGTTACAAGAGTTATTGGATCAAGGTGTCGTCACGCCCGAGGAGGCGCTCGAGCATCCTCAACGCTCATATCTCACGCAAGCACTTATGGGAGAGAAATCCTTAATTCCAGTTCTTATTGTTCACGACGTTGACAAAAGTGACCGCTTCCTTCTATGCAGCGATGGGCTATCCGGGGTGTTAACGGAAAAAGAAATTAAGACCGGTATGAAGATTGGTAATCGCGACGATGCGCTCACTCACTTAACGGACGCTGCCTACGTCGCTGGCGCGCCAGATAATGTCACGGTTGTGTTAGCTGATATCTCTGAGGATGGTCTTGTATTTGAAAAGATTTTATTAGGGGCGGCCCAATGAATACGTTCTTAGGAGACCGCTACAAGCTCGGTGAAATGATTGGCACTGGCGGCATGGCAGATGTTTATATTGCCCACGATGAGCGTTTATCCCGTCAGGTTGCCGTAAAGATACTCCGTAGTGATTTGGCTCGCGATCCATCATTCGTCGCACGTTTTCGTAAAGAGGCGCTGGCGGCGGCAGGACTTAATCACTCAGGAATTGTTGCTGTTTATGACTCGGGTGAATTACCTGCTCCGTACATAGTTATGGAGTTGATCTCTGGACACACACTTCGGAGCTTAATTCATGAGGGTGAACGTCTGCCGCTCGATCGTGCATTAGAAATATCTGAAGGAATTCTCGCCGCACTCGAATATTCTCACGAGCGCGGAATTGTTCATCGAGATATCAAACCGGCCAACGTCATGTTGACTGATGAGGGCGTTGTGAAGGTGATGGATTTTGGAATCGCTCGGGCCCTCGATGACATTGGTGCAACCCTCACAAGTACATGGAATGTCGTCGGCACAGCTCAATATCTCTCTCCAGAACAGGCGATGGGTGAAACTGCAGATCACCGCAGTGATATTTACTCGGTTGGCTGTTTGTTATATGAAGTGTTGACCGGTCGTCCGCCCTACACAGGTGATACTCCTGTCTCTATTGCGTTTCAACATGTTTCCGGGGAACTGATTAAGCCTCGCGCAATCAATGCAGAGTTACCTGAGGGTGTCGATATCTTGTTATCAGTTGCGCTTTCAAAAAAACCTGTCGATAGATACCAAAGCGCTGCCTCAATGCTTGCAGATATTCACAAACTTCGTACTGGTCAAAACGTAACTACTAAAATTGCGCGTAAACCAATTAATCGCAGAAACATGATTATTGGTGTACTTGGAACGGTCGTTGCAGGGGCTCTTATTTCTTATGGAGTGATGAGCGCTGGAACAACGAAAAGTAATTCTTTGGTTGAAATTCCCAATGTTGTTGGTTTGAGTCAACCTGATGCAGAAAGTTTATTAAGTGGATTTACGGTGACGATTCAACGAGCACATGATGGACGTATCCCTAGGGATCGTGTTGCTAGTCAGGTGCCGCTGCCTACTTCTAAAGTGAAGAAGGGAACGGGTGTTATTTTGACGCTCTCTGATGGTCCGGGAGATGCAGTTGTCCCTGTCGGCCTTATTGGAATGTCTTTGATTGATGCGCGGGCTAGCGTTGCTTCAGCCGGTTTAGTTATTTCACAGACTCAAGCGGTGGCATCTGATAAACCACAAGGAACAGTTTTAAATGTGACACCTGACCCGGGATCAGTTATTTCCGCTGGAAGCGGGATAACTCTTGAAATTGCTAGCGGCGATATCGAGGTGCCAAGCCTTATAGGGGTCAGTGAAATCCAAGCCAGAACAGTTTTAACACAAGCTGGTTTTCTTATTAACTTAATTCAGGGCTACGACGCAACACAACCTATCGGTGTTGTGTTAGCGCAAGCACCTGATGCAGGAACTACGCACACCATTGGTTCATCGGTCACTATCACCGTGAACCGCGCTCCTTAATAGTTAGTTTTTCCCGACAACGGGAGATAATCCCAATGATTTTTCGCGCGCTTTAGTGTCACCACATGCAATAAGCCAATTAGCTAACATGTCGTGTCCATGTTCTGTAAGCACGGACTCTGGGTGAAACTGAACCCCCTCAATCGGTAAAGTTTTATGACGCATTGACATCACAACACCAGAATCTGTTTGGCCTGTAATTTCAATTTCGGGTGGCACAGTTGCTCGCTCTACAGCAAGTGAGTGATATCTCGTAGCGCTAAATGGAGTTGGGATGTTGTTAAGTACGCCAACGCCGGTGTGGTGTACATCCGAGGTTTTTCCGTGAAGTAATTCGGGAGCTTGCGAAACAGTTGCACCAAAAGCGACTCCTATAGCTTGATGGCCAAGGCACACTCCAAATAGCGGAATCTTCTTTTCCGCGCAGTAGTGCACCATCTCAACACTGACGCCGGCCCGTTCTGGAGTTCCGGGTCCTGGAGAAATTAATACGCCGTCGTAGTTTTGCCCTTGAGTTACATCGATCTCATCGTTGCGAACCACTGTGCACTGCGCCCCTAATTGGGCCAGGTATTGAACGAGGTTAAAAACGAAGGAGTCATAATTGTCGATGACGAGGATCTTCGTGGCGGGCATGGCGTAATTCTCTCCTAAATGCCGCCTATCCCGCTTGCGATCTGGCATTGATATCAACCCTCGTGTTACCCTCCCATTATGCCAAAGTCGAAATTACGTAAGAAGGTTCGCGAAACCGCTACTCACACCGAGCAGGTTGTCAGCCATACTCCTGCGCCGCTAGAGAGCCCTTCCTGGCTTGCTCCAGTGATGGTGGGAGCTTTTCTCACGGGGTTAATTTGGATTGTTATCTTTTATGTGACATCGACGAACTACCCCATCCCTGGCATCGGTGCCTGGAACATGATTGTCGGTTTTGCTTTTATTGGATTTGGATTTTCGCTCGCCACTAAATGGCGTTAATTACACCCATGTAATTCTCCACATTAGTGGATAACTTCTGTGGATAAGTTAGATCCGTGTGCGAAGCAAAATAAGAGCTGTTAAAGCCCCACCTATCAGCCCACCCAGATGTGCGTGCCAGTCAATACCAGTGAGAACAAAACTCATCGCAAAGTTGATTCCGAGAATGACGGTAATACTTTTAACATCAGCGCCAATTCGACGGCCGGCCACCGCCATTGCCCCAAAGAGTCCAAAGAGTGCTCCTGATGCACCCACTGACGGTTGGTTTGATGGGTTCAAGTAAAGAGATGCAAGTGATCCGGTGGTAAGTGAAATAAGGAAGATTGCTAAAAAGCGTGTCTTGCCAAAAGCGTTTTCTATTGGGTTTCCTAGAACTAGTAGCGCATACATATTAAATCCGAGATGCATTAATCCGCCGTGCACTAATGCAACCGTAAAAATGCGATACCACTCGCCGGCTCTGACACCGTGGATAGTGCCATCATTAAAGACGGCTTTATTGATAAGAAATAGATGTTCTTGCAAAGACGGGAAAATCAGTTGTAAAAGGTAGAACCCGCAGATAACTGTGATTAAAGCAGATGTTGCGTTGCGCTTCACGCGAATGAAATTGAGTTAATCGTTACTGGTGTAGTAGGGCGATCTTGGCCATCGGTTTTAACTTTGCCGATTGCATCGACAATTCCTTGACTGGCTTTATCTTTTACTTCTCCGAAGATTGTGTGTTTACGGTTAAGCCAGGTTGTTGGGGCAACTGTGATGAAAAATTGAGAACCATTTGTGCCTGGTCCAGAGTTAGCCATCGCTAAAATATAAGGATGATCAAAAACTAACTCACCGTGAAATTCGTCAGCAAATTTATATCCGGGGCCGCCGGTTCCACGACCAAGTGGGTCCCCGCCTTGAATCATAAATCCCTCAATAATGCGGTGGAAAATTGTGCCGTCGAATAGATTTGCCGTTGTCTTCTTGCCATCGCGAGGATCGGTCCATTCGCGAGCGCCAGTTGCTAACTCAATAAAGTTAGCAACAGTTTTAGGTGCGTGGTTGGGGAATAGTTCCACCACCACGTCCCCCATTGAAGTGTGCAGGGTTGCTGAAGTTTTTTGTGTCATGTGGAGACTAGGGGAATCGAACCCCTAACCCCCGCCTTGCAAAGGCGGTGCTCTACCAATTGAGCTAAGTCCCCGTGGTTAACGGGAGTGGGCCTTGGAGGACTTGAACCTCCGACCTCTTCCTTATCAGGGAAGCGCTCTAA
>WLPU01000009.1 GCA_009698615.1 Actinomycetota bacterium
ACATCACACAAAGTCTCACCTGTTGTGGTGTCCTTTAGACCCATAACAGCAACAATCATTCCAGCTCCTGCGCTGTCGCGTTCTTCGCGCTTGTTGGCGTGCATCTGGTAAATCTTTCCGATGCGCTCTTTGCGATCCTTCGATGAGTTAAGAACTGCAGATCCAGTCTCAAGTACACCTGAATAAATACGGATGAAGTGGAGCTTTCCAAGGTGTGGGTCGGACATGATCTTGAATGCAAGTGCCGAGAAAGGCTCTTTGTTATCTGGGTGACGGATTACTTCAACCTCTGAATCAGCCATGCTGTGTCCCACGATTGCTTCAACATCGAGTGGGCTAGGCAAATAACGAGTAACAGCATCCAACATTGGCTGTACGCCCTTGTTCTTGAATGCAGAGCCACAAAGCACTGGAACAGCCTTCGCAGCCAAAGTTGCGCGACGGATCCCGTCGATGATCTCTTGCTCAGATAGTTCTGCACCGTCAAGATACTTTTCCATGACTTGGTCATCTGCTTCTGCAAGTGCTTCGATCAAAGTGTGACGGGCAACCTTGCACTTTTCTGCCAAAGCTGCAGGAATTTCTTCGATGAGGTAATCCTCACCCTTCTTAGTTTCTCCTGGCCATACAAGTGCCTTCATCGCGATCAAATCAACGACTCCGAGAAAATCTGCTTCGTTTCCAATTGGAACTTGGAGAACAAGTGGCTTTGCATTGAGGCGAGAAACAATCATGCCTACACACATATCAAAGTTTGCTCCGGTGCGGTCTAACTTATTTACAAAACAAATACGTGGGACGTTATAACGATCTGCTTGACGCCATACAGTTTCAGATTGTGGCTCTACTCCTGCAACGCCATCGAAAACTGCAACTGCGCCATCGAGTACGCGCAATGAGCGCTCTACTTCGACGGTGAAGTCAACGTGGCCAGGTGTATCAATAATATTGATGAGGTGGTCGTGCCACATACAAGTAGTAGCCGCGGAAGTAATCGTGATACCGCGCTCTTGCTCTTGCTCCATCCAGTCCATTGTTGCTGCGCCTTCGTGTACTTCACCGATCTTGTAGTTGATACCGGTGTAGAATAAAATGCGCTCAGTGGTTGTGGTTTTGCCCGCGTCGATATGCGCCATGATCCCAATGTTGCGAACCTTGGCTAGGTCGATTGCAGTTTCCGTGGCCACTTATGCTCCTCTAATAGTTTCTTGTAAAAGTCTCGGATTTGGTTTCGGTAATTACCAGCGGTAGTGAGCGAAGGCCTTATTGGCTTCGGCCATTTTGTGAGTGTCTTCGCGACGCTTTACAGCAGCGCCAAGACCATTGCTGGCATCAATTAATTCATTTGTAAGACGCTCTGCCATCGACTTTTCGCGACGTGCGCGGGAGAAGTCGACTAACCAGCGAAGTGCAAGAGTGGTTGAACGTCCAGCTTTTACTTCAACTGGAACTTGATATGTAGCTCCACCAACGCGGCGTGAACGAACTTCAACGGTTGGTTTGATGTTATCTAACGCGCGCTTCAATGTAATAACTGGATCCACCTGAGTCTTTGCGCGACATCCTTCGAGTGCGTTATAGACAATAGATTCAGCGGTAGAGCGCTTGCCATGAAGAAGAATCTTGTTGATGAGAGCAGTAACAACAGGAGAGTTATAAACCGGATCAGCAATGACCGGAGCCTTTATCGCAGGACCTTTACGTGGCATTAGGAAGCCTTCTTCTCTCTCTTGGTGCCATAACGGCTACGTGATTGCTTACGATTCTTTACACCCTGTGTATCAAGGGAACCGCGAATGATTTTGTAACGAACACCTGGAAGATCTTTTACGCGCCCACCGCGAACAAGAACAATGGAGTGCTCTTGCAAGTTGTGACCTTCACCTGGAATGTATGCCGTAACTTCCATGCCGCTAGTAAGACGAACACGTGCAACTTTACGAAGAGCAGAGTTAGGCTTCTTCGGTGTTGTTGTGTACACACGTGTACATACACCGCGGCGCTGTGGTGAACCTTTTAGCGCAGGTGTACTTGTCTTCGTGATCTTTTCTGCACGACCACGACGAACCAGCTGTTGAATAGTTGGCACTACTTCTTCTCCATTCGTTACTACTTCATTTTTATTACGCTTAACGACCGACCCACGCGGTCGGGTGTGTTGCCCGATTCGCGCAGAAGATGTCCGCTAAATAAATAGTGGATAACTAGCCGAAAAGCTCTAAAAAAGAGCAGACGCGAAGGGTAACTCAGGCAGAGCCCCAGCGTCAAAACGGCCTCTTCTACTCCTGGAGGAGTAAAAGAGGCCGTTTCGACACGCCGATAATCTCTTTTCGTTGCTATCTGGGGTTATCCCACCTTTAGCGAGGGACCTCGAATTCATCGAGGCGAACTGCCTCACCTGAGCCCTGGGACTCAAATGGGGTGAAGTCATACTCATCATAAGCAGCGTAAACGGCTGCTTTTGCTTCCTCTGTTGGCTCAACCCGGATGTTTCGGTAGCGGGCAAGGCCGGTACCAGCTGGGATGAGCTTGCCGATGATGACGTTCTCCTTGAGGCCCAAGAGTGGATCGGACTTCTCAGAAAGTGCGGCATCGGTAAGGACTCGGGTCGTCTCCTGGAAGGAAGCGGCCGATAGCCATGACTCTGTTGCAAGGGATGCCTTCGTGATACCCATAAGTTCTGGGCGACCTGAAGCAGCCTTTGCACCCGTTGCAACTACGCGACGGTTTTCAGTTTCAAAGCGACCACGTTCTACGAGTTCACCAGGAAGTAATTCAGTATCGCCTGCTTCTAGCACTGTGATCCGTTTGAGCATTTGGCGAACAATTACTTCAATGTGCTTATCGTGAATGCCTACACCTTGTGAGCGATAGACCTCTTGAATTTCGTTAACCAAGTGAACTTGTGTTGCACGTGGTCCGAGAATGCGAAGTACCTGCTTTGGATCAATTGCGCCAACGACCATCTTCTGGCCAACTTCAACGCGCTGTCCTTCTTCTACAAGTAACTTCTGACGACGGATGATTGGGTAGGCAACTTCTTCGCCACCATCATCTGGTGTAACGACGATCTTGCGTCCCTTTGCATCTTCGCGGAATGAGACAACACCTGCTGCTTCAGCAATCGGTGCAACGCCCTTTGGTGTGCGTGCTTCGAAAAGTTCAACGACGCGAGGCAAACCATGAGTGATGTCATCGCCTGCAACACCGCCGGTGTGGAAGGTACGCATTGTTAACTGCGTTCCTGGCTCACCAATTGATTGCGCAGCAATGATTCCAACAGCTTCGCCGACATCAACAATCTTGCCAGCAGCCAATGAGCGGCCGTAGCACATTGCACACTGACCGACCTTGCTATCGCAAGTAAGTACAGAGCGGATCTTCACTTCTGAAACTCCAGCAGCGATGATCTCGTTGATGATGAGATCGCCCATGTCGCGGCCAGCAGCTGCAATTACTTTGCCGCTAACTTCAACTGGCTCAGCAAGGCTACGACCGTAAACAGAAGTCTCTACATCTTTGTGCTTTGTAAGTACGCCAGAGGCGTTCTTTTCAGCGATTGGAAGAGTAAGTCCGCGATCGGTACCGCAATCTTCTTCACGGATAATTACATCTTGCGCCACATCGCACAGGCGTCGGGTCAAATAACCCGAGTCAGCGGTACGAAGCGCAGTATCTGCAAGTCCCTTACGGGCACCGTGTGTAGAGATGAAGTACTCAAGTACAGATAGACCTTCACGGAAGTTGGACTTAATTGGGCGAGGAATAATTTCACCCTTTGGGTTAGCAACAAGTCCGCGCATACCGGCAATCTGACGGATCTGCATCATGTTTCCACGAGCACCAGAATCAACCATCATCCAGACTGGGTTGTTACGTGAGCTCTTGAAGTTCTCTTCCATCACTTCGCCAACTTCTTTAGTGGCTTGCGTCCAGATCTCGATCAATTCTTGACGACGCTCGTCATCGGTGATGAGTCCCTTTTCGTATTGTGATTGAACCTTGTCAGCTTTTGTTTCATAGCTTTCTAGAATCTCACGTTTGCGAGGTGGGGTAACAACATCTTCGATACCGATCGTTGCACCGGCACGAGATGCCCAATGGAATCCAAGCTCCTTCAACGCATCGAGCGTTGCAGCAACTGTGACCTTTGGATATGACTCTGCAAGTTGTTCAACAATCTTTCCGAGTTCGGCCTTCTTCACATCTTTGTCAACGAATGGATAATCAGCAGGGAGGGCTTCGTTAAACAATGCGCGACCAAGGGTTGTCGAAAGCGTGATTGATTCACGGCCATCGATTCCGTTGGAGGCATCAAGACGAATCTTGATTTTTGCTTGAAGGGCAACGCTGTGTTGATCGTGAGCCATGATCGCTTCTGCGATCGAACCGAAGGCACGACCTTCACCCAATTCACCATCGCGTGCACTAGTTAAGTAATACAGACCCAAAACCATGTCTTGAGTTGGGGTAGTAATTGGACGGCCATTTGCTGGTGACAAGATGTTGTTAGAAGACAACATCAATACACGAGCTTCAGCTTGAGCTTCAGCCGATAGAGGTAGGTGCACAGCCATCTGGTCACCGTCGAAGTCTGCGTTAAATGCTGTACAGACCAATGGGTGAATCTGGATTGCCTTACCTTCAACCAGTTGTGGCTCGAAAGCTTGAATACCTAGGCGGTGAAGCGTAGGAGCGCGGTTAAGAAGTACTGGATGTTCAGCAATTACTTCTTCTAGAACATCCCACACCACTGGACGAGCACGCTCGACCATGCGCTTTGCAGATTTAATATTTTGTGCATGATTGAGATCCACCAATCGCTTCATTACGAAGGGCTTAAAGAGCTCCAACGCCATCTGCTTTGGCAGACCGCATTGATGCAACTTCAACTGTGGACCTACAACGATGACCGAACGGCCAGAGTAATCAACGCGCTTTCCGAGCAAGTTCTGACGGAAACGACCTTGCTTACCCTTGAGCATGTCTGAAAGAGATTTCAGTGCTCGGTTACCAGGACCGGTAACTGGACGTCCACGACGACCGTTGTCAAACAAAGCATCTACTGCTTCTTGCAACATGCGCTTTTCGTTATTGACAATGATCTCTGGAGCACCGAGATCGGCAAGACGCTTCAAACGATTATTACGGTTAATAACGCGGCGATAGAGATCATTTAGATCTGAAGTCGCAAAGCGTCCACCATCGAGTTGAACCATCGGGCGAAGATCTGGAGGAATAACAGGAACAACATCGAGCACCATTGATGCAGGATGATTGCTAGTAGTTAAGAATGCGTTAACAACTTTGAGACGCTTAATAGCACGAGTCTTCTTTTGACCCTTACCGTTCTCGCTCAAGTCATTCAAGATTGCATATTCGGCTTCAAGATCAAAGGTCTCTAGGCGACGCTTGATTGCAGCAGCGCCCATGTCTCCCTTGAAGTACATGCCGTAACGATCTTTCATCTCACGATAAAGACCTTCATCACCTTCAAGATCTTGAACCTTCAAGTTCTTGAAACGTGCCCACACCTGCTCGAGACGATCGAGTTCGCGCTGTGAGCGATCGCGAATTTGCTTGAGCTCGCGCTCTGCACTCTCGCGCACCTTACGGCGAACATCTGCTTTGGCTTCTTCAGCCTCAAGTCCAGATAAATCTTCTTCTAACTTCTTGGTGCGAGCATCGAGATCATTGTCGCGACGAGTTTCGATCTTCTTCAGATCTTTTGCCAACTTGCTTTCAAGCTGTGGCAAATCTTCTTCGCGAAGTTCTGTATCTACTTCAGTGATCATGTAAGCAGCGAAGTAAATAACTTTTTCGAGGTCTTTTGGTGCAAGGTCAAGGAGGTAACCCAAACGACTAGGCACTCCCTTGAAATACCAAATGTGAGTAACGGGGGCAGCTAGTTCAATATGACCCATACGTTCGCGACGTACCTTTGCGCGAGTTACTTCAACTCCACAACGCTCGCAAATGATTCCCTTAAAGCGCACGCGCTTGTACTTACCGCAGTAGCACTCCCAGTCACGAGTTGGTCCGAAGATCTTCTCGTCGAAAAGGCCGTCCTTCTCAGGCTTAAGGGTTCTGTAGTTAATAGTCTCTGGCTTCTTTACTTCTCCAAAGGACCATTCACGAATATTGCTAGCAGAAGCTAGACCAATTTTCAGTTGATCGAAAAAGTTGACATCAAGCATCATAATTTCCTCTCCCCTTAGACTTCTTCAACGCTGCTTGGCTCAACTCGTGACAAGTTGATACCTAGCTCTTCGGCGGCACGGAACACTTCTTCATCTGTGTCGCGCATTTCGATTGCGACACCTTCGGAAGAGAGAACCTCAACATTGAGGCAGAGAGATTGCATTTCTTTGACAAGCACCTTGAATGATTCAGGGATGCCAGGCTCTGGAATGTTTTCGCCCTTAACGATTGCTTCATAAACCTTTACGCGACCAAGCACGTCATCAGATTTAATCGTGAGTAATTCTTGAAGTGTGTATGCAGCGCCATATGCCTCAAGCGCCCACACTTCCATTTCACCAAATCTCTGACCACCAAATTGCGCTTTACCGCCCAGTGGTTGCTGAGTGATCATGGAGTATGGACCAGTAGAACGTGCGTGAATCTTGTCATCCACCAAGTGATGGAGCTTCAAGATGTACATGTATCCCACTGAGATTGGAGTTGGGTAAGGCTCGCCACTTCGACCATCAAAGAGACGCGCTTTTCCGCTAGTTCCAACAAGTTGAACTCCATCGCGGTTTTTCAAAGTGCTACCGAGAAGACCTGTGACTTCTTCTTCACGTGCACCATCAAATACAGGTGTTGCAAGGTTGGTTCCGGGAGCGCCCTTTTCTGCGCCAATATCTTTGAGGTGCTTCTGCCATGCCTCATCGATTCCGCCGAGATCCCAACCAGTTTTTGCAACCCAACCTAAGTGCATTTCAAGAACCTGTCCGACGTTCATACGTCCAGGAACACCGAGCGGATTAAGGATTACATCAACAGGTGTGCCATCTTCAAGGAATGGCATATCTTCTTGAGGCAAGATCTTTGAAATAACACCCTTGTTGCCGTGACGGCCAGCAAGTTTGTCACCATCTTGAATCTTGCGCTTTTGAGCTACGTAAACGCGAACCAACTGGTTAACACCAGCAGCTAATTCGTTTCCTTCTTCGCTTTCAAAGACGGTGACGCCAATAACCTTGCCGGATTCACCGTGTGGAACCTTGAGTGAGGTATCGCGAACTTCGCGAGCCTTCTCTCCGAAAATTGCACGGAGCAAGCGCTCCTCTGGTGTGAGTTCAGTTTCGCCCTTTGGCGTTACTTTTCCGACCAAGATATCGCCAGGTACAACATCGGCGCCTACGCGAATAATTCCGCGGTCATCGAGATCTGCAAGAACTTCCTCAGAGACGTTTGGAATATCACGAGTAATTTCTTCAGCACCAAGCTTGGTGTCGCGTGCATCAACTTCGTATTCTTCAATGTGAATCGAAGTCAATACATCGTCTTGCACTAAACGCTGTGACAAGATGATTGCATCCTCGTAGTTGTGGCCTTCCCATGACATAAATGCCACGAGCAAGTTCTTACCAAGGGCCATCTCACCGTTTTCGGTACATGGTCCATCGGCAATTACTGATCCAACTTCAAGACGCTGACCTTCAGACACTATAACTTTCTGGTTATAGGAAGTGCCTTGGTTGGAGCGTGTGAACTTATGAAGTGGGTAGGTCAAATAGGTTGAGTCATCGTTCATCACTGTTACTTGATCTGCTGAAAGTTCGGTCACAACGCCAGCCTTTGTTGCAACGACTACATCGCCTGCATCAACTGCTGCGCGAAATTCCATACCGGTTCCGATAAGAGGTGCCTCCGCGCGCATCAAAGGAACGGACTGACGCATCATGTTAGAACCCATCAAGGCGCGGTTAGCATCATCGTGCTCGAGGAAGGGAATCATTGCTGTTGCAACAGAAACCATCTGACGAGGTGATACATCCATGTAATCAACTTCATCAGCAAGGATGTATTCAACTTCTCCACCACGGCGGCGAACTAATACACGCTCTTCTGAGAAATGATTGTCGTCGGTCAATGGCGCATTTGCCTGAGCGATGATGTGTTCATCTTCTTCATCAGCCGTTAAGTAATCAACTTGATCGCTCACGCGACCCTTAGATACTTTGCGGTACGGAGTTTCGATGAAACCAAAAGCTGTTACACGGCCATAGGTTGCAAGTGAACCGATAAGACCAATGTTTGGACCTTCAGGAGTTTCAATCGGACACATACGTCCGTAGTGAGATGGGTGAACGTCGCGAACTTCAAAGCCTGCGCGGTCACGAGATAAACCACCAGGTCCAAGTGCTGAAAGACGGCGCTTGTGAGTTAAACCTGAAAGTGGATTTGTTTGGTCCATGAACTGCGACAACTGCGATGTTCCGAAGAACTCCTTGATTGATGCAACCACTGGACGAATATTGATCAAGGTCTGAGGAGTAATAGCCTCAACATCTTGGGTTGTCATACGTTCGCGAACTACGCGCTCCATACGAGATAGACCGGTACGAACCTGATTTTGGATTAGTTCACCAACGGTACGAAGACGACGGTTACCGAAGTGATCGATATCGTCTTTTTCCACGCGAACTTCGCGGCCGTATTCCATAAGTAGATCGCCCTTATGCAGCGCTACGAGATAGCGAATAGTGGCAACGATGTCTTGAATTGTGAGCAAGCCCTGCTTGAGTTCAAGATCTAAACCAAGCTTCTTGTTTACCTTAAAGCGACCAACCTTGGCCAAGTCATAGCGCTTTGGTTTGAAGTAAAGGTTCTCGATCAAACTCTGTGCAGCTTCCTTTGTTGGAGGCTCACCTGGACGCAACTTGCGGTAGATATCAAGCAACGCTTCATCTTGAGTATTGACGTTATCTTTTTCAAGAGTTGCGCGCATTGATTCGAAATCGCCGAATTCTTCAAGGATTTGTTCGGCGCTCCAACCAAGTGCCTTAAGGAAGACCGTGACAGATTGCTTACGTTTACGATCGATACGGACTCCGACAAGATCCTTCTTATCAACTTCAAATTCCAACCAAGCACCACGGCCTGGAATGATCTTTGCAGTAAATACATCTTTGTCTGAAGTCTTTTCGATCTTACGTTCAAAGTAGACACCAGGTGAGCGAACTAACTGTGAGACGACAACGCGCTCGGTACCGTTGATAACAAAGGTTCCGCGCTTTGTCATGACTGGGAAATCTCCCATGAAAACAGTTTGGGACTTAATTTCGCCAGTGATGTTATTGGTAAATTCAGCAGTTACGAAAAGTGGTTGCGAATATGTTGTATCGCGTTCCTTGCAATGTTCGATGGAATACTTAGGTGGCTCAAAGCGATGGTCTCTAAATGACAGACTCATCGTTCCTTGCAAATCTTCAATTGGTGAAATTTCTTCGAAGATTTCTTCCAATCCAGATTGCTTCGGAAGCTCGCCACGGCTTGTGACTTCAGCTTGTGCAAGACGCTCGCGCCACACATCGTTGCCCAATAACCAGTCAACGCTTTCGATTTGTAGCGCTAAGAGATTAGGAACTTCAAGAGGTTCGCGGATCTTTGCAAAAGAAATACGGCGTGGTGCTACGGATTTGGTTTTTGACGCGGCCAAGGAATGTCCTTCCGAACAGTTTTAGTGACGCACGGACAAAGGTCTCAGCCGCTATATGCATTGACCTCAAGGATTTTGTGCGAGGCGCAAGGGTATCTGGCAGGGCCTGCGCCTGTCCAACCGGCTGCTTGTATCACACCCAGGAAGGGCTTGCCATGGTTTTAGGAAGAATCTGTGGGAACCCAGCCTTTAGCGTGAGCGTGGATCTGGGGAATCCCCCTCTTTATTAGGTGCGAAGACCCAGAAGGCCCAGGCTGTGATCAAGGCGGGGATTGCATTCCAGCGCTCATCATGACTTTTAGAAAGGGAATTCACCACGGCGCTCAGGCCGCTCATAATCAGAAAAAAGCGTGGCAGCCATTGAGGGCGTACGGCTTTTGCGCCCCAAATCTGTAAGAGGGTCCATGCTTGAAGGAGCAAAAGCACAGTTGTGCCTAAGTAGGTCATGCGAATTCCAAGCGGAAATTGTGTGAATTGTCCACCAGCAGCGCGAGTCAATGAGAATGAGGAATTAAGGACAACTCCTACCACGATAAAAATACTCCAAGCCATGGAAACAAGGGCTAAGGGTTTAAGAAGATCAGAGAGCTTCATCTGCCAATGATGGAACTACTCAGGATGCCCGTCAAGAGCTCCGATTCATAAAAAAGAAAGACCCCCGGCGAATGCCGAGGGTCTTTCTCGCTAAATCTTTAAAAGGTGAAAGGAATTACTTAACAGTGACAGTTGCGCCGGCTGCTTCTAGTGCTGCCTTTGCCTTATCAATTGCATCCTTTGGACCCTTTTCAATCAAAGTTGCTGGACATGCATCAACGAGATCCTTAGCTTCTTTCAAGCCAAGGCTTGAGTTGATGTTACGGACTTCCTTGATCACAGCAATCTTCTGTGAGCCAGCTGATTCAAGAATAAGCGTGAACTCATCTTGTGCAGCTTCGGCTGCAGCTGGAGCTGCTCCGCCACCTGCTGCTGCAACTGGTGCTGCTGCTGTTACGTCGAATTCAGTCTCGAATGACTTTACGAACTCTGAGAGCTCGACCAATGTCATTTCCTTGAACTGACTCAATAGGTCTTCAGTGCTGAGCTTTGCCATGATTTATTCCTTCTCTTCTGTAGCTTGGGGTGCCTCTACAACTTCGGCGACGGTTTCTGCTGGTGCAGCATCTGCTGCTGGTGCTTCGGTAACTGCTTCGACAACTGGTGCCTCAGCTACTACTTCAGCAATTGCTTCAACAACTGGTGCTGCTGGAGTTACTGGTGCTTCTCCGGCTTCTTTCTTAATGCGAAGAGCATCAATAGTGCGTACTGCCTTAGCAAGCGATGCCTTCATAGCGCCAGCAAGCTTTGCCAAGAGAACCTCACGGGACTCAAGATCTGCAAGCTTGAAGATGTCAGCGGCTGTAACTGCTTTGCCTTCGTAAATTCCACCCTTGATAACAAGGAATGGATTTTCCTTAGCGAAATCGCGCAAGCTCTTTGCTGCATCAATTGGATCGCCCTTGATGAATGCCAACGCTGAAGGGCCTTTGAGGAGTTCCGAAGGAACATCAACGCCAGCTTCTTTTGCTGCAATCTTTGTCAGGGTGTTTTTTACAACCGAATACTTAGTGTTTGCACCAAGGTTTCGGCGAAGTTGCTTCATTGAAGTCACGGATAGTCCGCGATATTCAGTGAGCACAGTTGCATTTGCTGTGCGGAAATCTTCCGTGAGCTCTGCTACTGCTGCTGCTTTGTCTGGGCGAGCCATTCGGTTCACCTTTCCTTATTCATTAAGTGGTGCATGGGGTAAAAACTAGGTCCTAGAAAATGAGAAAACCCGTGACGCGTAAGAGCGCACGGGTTAATCGTGAACACCTACGCTGGCGAGACTTTCGTCAATTTCATGGATTCACCTTGTGAGTAAATCCAGACCGGCGGTCTTTGGTTATTGCCCGAGGGTAGATGGCGACACCTACCCTCGTCAAACTCGAACTATTCTGCTGAGCCAGCCTCGCGTACCAAGTTGGGATCAACCTGAATGCCAGGCCCCATCGTTGTAGAAAGCGTCGCCTTCTTAATGAAGCGGCCCTTAGATGACGATGGCTTTGCGCGAAGAACTTCTTCAAGTGCTGCTGCATAGTTATCTGCAAGTTGGGCTGCGGTAAATGAAACTTTACCGATGATGAAGTGAAGGTTTGAATTCTTATCTACGCGGAACTCAATCTTTCCGCCCTTGATATCTGAAACTGCCTTAGCAACATCTGTTGTAACAGTTCCGGTCTTTGGGTTTGGCATGAGACCACGTGGCCCAAGCACCTTACCTAAACGACCAACTTTTCCCATCAAATCTGGAGTCGAAACAACTGCGTCATAATCCAGACGGCCCTTTGAAACTTCATCAATCAAGTCATCTGCGCCAACAATGTCAGCACCAGCTGCGCGTGCTTCTTCTGCGCGCTCTCCGCCTGCAAACACAAGTACGCGGACAGTCTTACCTGTTCCGTGTGGCAAGTTAACAGTTGAACGGATTGATTGATCGGCCTTCTTTGGATCAACGCCAAGGCATAGTGCAACTTCAACAGTTGCATCGTATTTTGTAGTGGAGGTTTCGCGAACGAGTGTCACGGCCTCAAGCGGTGTGTAGAGATGATCAATCTTAACTTTCTCTGCCGCTGCTTGATATTTCTTACTGCGCTTCATTTCATTCCCCTTTTCTCCTCTTTCGAAGAGTTCCTCTTCTTGTCGAAGAGATAGTGGTTGTGGTTAGCGAACCAGCGAGGTTCTCCCACATCTGCGCTCCGATTTGGAGTGCAGAAAGTTTTAGTTATCGACGGTGATACCCATCGAACGTGCTGTGCCGGCAATGATCAAACTGGCTGCATCAATGTCATTGGCATTGAGGTCTTCCATCTTGATCTTGGCAATTTCTTGTACTTGAGCCTTTGTGATTGAGGCGACTTTGGTCTTGTGAGGAACTGCAGAACCTTTTTCAACTCCGGCAGCCTTCAAGATTAAACGAGATGCTGGTGGCGTCTTGGTGATGAAAGTAAATGAACGATCTTCGTAGACAGAGATTTCTACGGGAATGATCTGTCCCTTTTGCGAATCAGTCGCGGCGTTGTATGCCTTGACGAACTCCATGATGTTGACGCCGTGCTGACCAAGGGCTGGGCCCACTGGTGGTGCAGGGGTTGCAGCGCCAGCTTGGATCTGCAACTTGATCATCGCGGTGATCTTCTTCTTCGGGGCCATGATGGTTTCCTTTTTCTCTGTCTGTTTCTCGGTGGATTAAATGGGGGTTAGATCTTTTGGACCTGGTGGAATGAAAGCTCTACTGGTGTTTCGCGACCAAAGATCGAAACCAATACCTTGAGCTTTGCTTGCTCGGGCATGATCTCGCTAATTGATGCAGGAAGTGTTGCGAACGGACCGTCCATAACGGTGACTGATTCGCCAACTTCGAAGTCGATGACGCGAATATCTGGCTTATCTGACTTCTTCACTGGACGTGGAGCAAGAATCTTTTCGACTTCATCAAAAGTTAATGGGCTTGGGTGGTGGGCATTTCCTACGAATCCAGTCACACCGGGGGTATTTCGAACTGCAGACCAAGATTCGTCAGTTAGGTCCATGCGGACTAATACATAGCCCGGATAGATGTTGCGCTTAACCATCTTGCGTTGGCCATTCTTAATTTCCATTACTTCTTCTTCTGGAACTTCAATTTGGAAAATAAAATCTTCCATGTTGAGCGAAGCAATACGCTGATTGAGGTTTCCTAAAACTTTCTTCTCGTAACCGGCATATGAGTGAACGACATACCAATCACCAGGGGCATTGCGCAGGGCTTGACGAAATTCTGCATTTGGATCATCTTCTACTTCTTCGTCATCGGTTGTACCAGATTCCGTTGCGAGCGCATCCTGTGCGTCCTCATCGGCTTCCAAAACTTCAACAGCAACTGGAGTTTCCTCAACTGCGGAGGCAGCAAGAGCTGCTTCGAAAGCATCCAGTTTAATTTCTTCAGACATTAAAATTCCTTACCCAAATACCCAGAAAACGATCTTGGTTAAGATCAGATCAAGCAATGAAACAACCGCGATGATAAAAGTTACGAACACCAAAACTACAGAGGTATAAGTACTCAACTGCTTACGCGTTGGCCAAACAACTTTGCGTAATTCTGCAACGACTTGTCGATAGAACAGGCCGATTCGCGCAACGAGGCCAAGTTTGGCTTCTTGCGTTGACTCAATGACATCTGCCATTGCGTGCCTTCCTTTCATCCGTTTCAATCGTTCGAGCCGTACGTTCCTTGCAGGGCAGGAGGGACTTGAACCCCCAACCGCCGGTGTTGGAGACCGGAACTCTGGCCAGTTGAGCTACTGCCCTTCGCGAGGGCATGGCGAAACCATAAGAATTACCAAATCCCCGTGAGCCCTGAAGTGTAGAGGTGTACTACCGCTTTGGTCTAACCCGAGTTTTTGCCCCTTGGCTTCTTGAGCGCACTATGCGGGCTTTTATGCGTAATGAGTACAACTAATTGGGGGTGCCTACCTCTTTATTACGGCAGACTTATAGCCATGAGCGCACCTCGAATTTCACGTCGCATTGGAGCAATTGCTGAATCTGCTACTTTGGCAGTGGATGCAAAGGCGAAAGCTCTCAAGGCAGCAGGTCGCCCCGTCATTGGATTTGGAGCCGGCGAGCCAGATTTTCCAACTCCGTCATACATAGTTGATGCAGCGATTGAAGCGACAAAAGTTGTTTCTAATCATCGCTATACACCGACGCCAGGGTTGCCCGAACTTCGCAATGCGATTGTTGCAAAAACTAAACGCGATTCTGGATATGAGATATCAGTTGATCAAGTACTTGTTACAAATGGTGGCAAGCAAGCGGTCTACCAAGCATTTGCAACAATTGTTGATCCTGGCGATGAAGTTTTATTACCTTCTCCATATTGGACGACCTATCCCGAGTGCGTGAAATTAGCTGGCGGAATTTGTGTTGAAGTCTTTGCTGATGAAAAGCAAAACTACTTGGTCACGGTCGAACAACTCGAGGCTGCAAGAACTCCAAAGACAAAGGTCCTACTCTTTTGTTCTCCCAGCAACCCAACTGGCTCGGTTTATTCACCAGCACAAGTAAAAGCAATTGGTGAATGGGCGCTTAAGAATCATATTTGGGTTATTACAGATGAAATCTATGAGCACCTCCTCTATGACGCAGCTACAGCACCAAGCCTTCCTGTTTTAGTTCCAGAACTTGCAGATCAAACAATTATTCTTAATGGCGTCGCAAAAACTTATGCCATGACGGGCTGGCGAGTAGGTTGGATGATTGGCCCGAAAGATGTCATTAAAGCAGCAACCAATTTGCAATCTCATTTATCGAGCAATGTCTCCAACGTTTCGCAACGCGCCGCTATCGCTGCGCTCACTGGTGATCTGGCCGCAGTGCACAAGATGGGTGAGGCATTCAATAGGCGCCGCAAGTTAATTGTCGGCTTACTCAACGAGATTCCTGGATTTGAATGTCCGCTACCTACTGGCGCCTTCTATGTCTACCCATCTGTCAAAGGCGTTTTAGGAAAAACTATTCGCGGCAAGACTCCTCGCACTTCTGCCGAATTGGCAACGCTTATTTTGGATGAAGTAGAAGTTGCTGCAGTTCCTGGTGAGGCGTTTGGCCCATCGGGATATTTGCGTTTTTCTTACGCTCTATGCGATGAAGATATTGTCGAAGGCATTGGTCGAATAAAGAAGCTAATTACTGAAGGTTAAGTCCCACAAGATCTACTTCAGCCTCCAGGGTAATTCCAAAAACCTTCTTCACCTTTTCGCGTGCTTCTTGCGCCAAACTTGCAATGTCTGAAGCAGTGGCGCCACCAGAGTTTGTCAGAGCAAGAACATGCTTTGTCGAAATGCGAGCACCCGAAAGTGAATCACCTTTATTAACGCCAGCATGTTCCATTAACCATGCTGCAGATGTTTTTACTCGTCCATCACTTTGTGGCCACTGTGGAGCACCTGCCGGAAGTTTGGCGGCATCAGTTGCGCTAATTATGGGATTAGTAAAGAACGAGCCCGCAGACCAAGAATCATGGTCGGTTGGATCCAGCAACATGCCTTTACGTGCACGAAGTTCAAGGATGGCAGTGCGAGTCTTAACGACAGTGGCCTTTTCACCAATTGCAATACCGAGTTCGGATGCGAGTTCTGCATAAGTTATGGGCTCAGTCAACTCTCCGATGCGAAGTTGGAAGCTGACATCCAAAATGACGTATCTATGGCGTTCTGCTTTGAAGAGAGAACTTCTGTAAGAAAAGTTGCATTCGGCGTTAGTAAATGTTTTGAGGGCCCTATTTTTACGATCGTATGTGCGCACCCTTGTGATGAATTCACAGACTTCGTGACCATAAGCGCCTATGTTTTGAATAGGCGCAGCACCCACGGTTCCGGGGATACCGCTTAAAGTTTCCAAGCCAGCAAAACCCCGCAAAATACTTGTCGCTACGAAGGAATCCCAGTTTTGCCCAGCCCCAATTTTAAGTGTCGCTCCACTGCAGGCATCGACTTCACTTTCAATGTGATCATCTGAAATTCGGATAACCGTCCCATCAAATCCATCATCGCTGACAAGCATGTTAGTTCCGGCTCCCAAAATCAGGATTGGACTATCGCCTGCAGATTCAATGGCCGAAATAATTTCAGCCTCAGTGGCAACTTCAATAAATTTCCTCGCAGGACCGCCAACGCGCAAACTCGTATATTGCGATAGATCGGTCATGGATGAAAGGTTAGCGTCGAGGACTCAAGATCGCATTCTTTCCGCGAAAGCGCTCAAGGATGCGGTCATAATTCTTCTTTGATTGAACCTCGCGAGTCTGCTCATCTGTGTCGTGGTAACCGTGATGGCGTCCTTGCTCGAGTGGAAGATCCATTTGCAAAAGGCGTCCTTGGGAGTGGCGAAGCCTGAGAGAAAATTCAATATCGGCATTTCTATAGTAGGTCGCCCTTTGATTGAATGCACCGGCAGCTAAAGCGGCTTCACGATCAAAGGCTAAGAAATAACTAAAGAGAACATCTACTTCGCCAGCCCCTTTGTCATCGACGCTTCGCCATTCATCATCGAGATTGATCAACCCGCCACGCCAACCAACTGCAGCAAATTCCCCATTGAGTAACTCACGACGTATTAGTGAAAATGCATCGCCAGTAAATCGCGTAGAAGGATCCATAAGAATTAAGAACCGTACTTTCACGTTAGACATCAGTGCGTTTGCCGCCTCTGCCCATCCGCATTCTGTGAGCAAATGAATAACAGTGGTATTTGCATCGCACGCCTTCTCTATAGGGCCGATATCGCCAAGACATAAGATGACCATCGGAGCCGAAGTAAATTTGCGAACGCTTTCAATAGTCTCCAGCGCATCTTCTTGAAAGCCAGAAACAATCATGGCGAAGGCAAATTCGCCGCATTCGATAGGTTTTATTGCTCGTGAACTCTCATAATCAATGTATGCCCGCTTCTTCTTGATTTCAAAAGTTCCAGACACATCAATAATCTCCCAACCCAGTGATTCAATTTCGTCACGAAGTTGATCAGCACGTGCAAAGTCTTTCGCTGCTCGAGCCTGCTCACGAGCCTTGCCTAAATTCCAGATTTCCTCTGGGGCGTTCATGATCGAGCTACTAGCGCCTTCGATATACCCAAGACCTTCACGCCGGCAGAAGTTGCAGTCAGATCTAAGCGAACTGTTGATTTATTAACTTCACTCACGATTCCAGAAACTGTGAGGTCGACATCAGCCCCTGCACCAACAATGACTGGTTTAGTGAAACGTCCAGAAATCTCCTTTACCGCACTTGCCCCGCCAGCCCAATCGCTTACAAATTTTCCAACCAACGCCATCGTCAACATCCCGTGGGCAATGACATCTGGAAGTCCGACAGATTTGGCAAAAGTTTCGTTTTGATGAATTGGATTCTGATCGCCACTTGCATCGGCATAACGCTTGAGAAGTTCGCGATTGATCCAAAAAATGCGCTCTGGAATAACTGTTCCTACTTCAATCATGCACGCACCACCAAAGTTGACCAGGTGGAAACTACAAGTTCCTCTCCAGAGTGCAAGTCTGAGCGCACTGTGACGATCTCGTTTCCGGCAGCGACTTTATAATTTTCAATAGTTGATGAGCATCGAAGTTGATCCCCGGCAACGATCGGGCGAAAGATCTCAAATTTTTGATCCCCATGTACCACGCGCGACCAATCCAAACCAACGCTTGGATCAGACAAAAGTGATTGAGATTGTTCCAAAGTAATGCGGATAGAAAATGTGGGAGGAGCTACCGAAAAATCCGTCTCGCCAATGACACTGGCAAATCCTTGGATTTCAGATTGTGTGACAGAAACTGACTCCGCACCATGAAAAGTGCGCCCGAGCGAATCGGGATTGAGCATTAACGAGTTTCGCGGTGAAGTGTTGAAGCTTTGCAGCGAGGACAAAACTTTTTGAGTTCAAGACGATCTGGGTCGTTGCGGCGATTCTTCTTAGTAATGTAATTGCGCTCTTTGCAATCCACGCAGGCCATGGTGATCTTCGGACGAACGTCCGCGCTCTTACTTGCCATGGTGGATCTCCTTTTATTATGAGGGCGTCAGGCTACCTGACCACCCTGCTTGTCGTGAAATTGCGCTTTTCTTCTCGTACATTGATCGTGCTTTTACTCGTAGCGGAGGCGGGATTCGAACCCACGACACAGCGATTATGAGCCGCTTGCTCTACCAAGCTGAGCTACCCCGCCAAAGGTACTTCGAGCCCCCCAACGGAATCGAACCGTTGACCTCTTCCTTACCATGGAAACGCTCTACCAACTGAGCTAGGGGGGCGCTGAACAATTAGCGAGCGTACAGGTTTACCTATCTATTCTGAAAATCATCTCCTTATCCGAGCGTTAGAGCGCAGGATTCAAGGTCACTTTTCCAGTTGTTTGTCGACCAACGATCGCGCGATGAGCATCCCCCGCTCGGCTTAACGGGAAAATCTCTCCGATCACCGGAATGAGTGTGCCGGATGCGACCATAGAAAAAAGTTCAACGATTACATCGTTAAGTAATTCCTTATTGCCAAAACAATTACCGAGCCAAAAACCAACGATGCTTTTTGTTCCGCCAATAAGTGTGGAAGGTTGCACTGGCGTTGGCGGTTTACGAGAGGCCATTCCAAATGTCACTAGGCGACCAAATGGTGCAAGAACTGCCAGTGAGTCATCAAAAGTTTTCCCACCCACCATTTCGAGAATGATGTCGGGCCTCTTGCCGCCATTAGCCTCGCGCATCGCCCCTTGCAGATCTTCGGCATTTGCATCAATCACGACATCGGCGCCCAATGATTTTGCTAGCTCAGCCTTTTTGCCAGCAGATGTCACGGCAATTACTTTCCCGCCCCACAACTTTGCCAATTGGATAGCTATCGAACCCACGCCGCCTGCAGCTGCATGAATCACGACCGTTTCACCTGGCTGTAAATGACCAACTGTCTTCAAAATATGCCAAGCAGTAGTTCCTTGTACCAACATGGCAAGTGCCTGTTCGTCTGAAACCCCAGTTGGAATGTCAATCACTAGGTTCTTATTAGCAACGGCCCTTTGTGCATATCCCCCATGTCCCACTGAGGCAAGCACTCTTCGTCCCGAGACTGTCGTGCCAACAACTTCCAATCCGGGAAAAAGCGGCAAAGTTTGTGCAACCCTGTAACTGTTTTCAATTTGATGTGTATCTGCGTAGTTGACCCCAATTGAGGTCACGTTAATAAGCTCTTCATCGGGGCCGACAACTGGATCAGGAAGATCGATTAACTCCATGACTTCTGGGCCACCAAATTTGATTACTTTGATTGCCTTCATGCTCGCTAGCCTAAAGGGCTAGAGACGAATTGTCTCGCAGTGTCCTACGCTGGCGCTATGACTTCACAATTGCCCGATGGTGCGGGAGTAAACATTCGCACTCTTTCTGGAATCAAAGAGCTAAATTTGGCTCGCGCAATTTTGGATGAAGTGTGGCCGGGAGAAGATGGGACACAAATAACGGCTAACCTGCTGCAAGCGATGCTTCACAACGGCACATATCTCGCTGGTGCATTTTTTGCCGATGAAATTATCGCAACTGCTTTTGCGTTTCCAGGTGTCAGCGAGTCAAAAGAACTTCATCTGCACTCTCACATGGCTGCTGTAAAAGAGAAGTTTCGCAATCGAAACATTGGTAGCGCTCTCAAGCTTCATCAAAAGAATTGGGCGCTCGAGCATGGATTTAAGACCATTACGTGGACTTTCGATCCTCTCGTTCGCCGCAACGCCAAACTCAACATAATCAAATTGGGTGTTCAGGTTTTTGACTATTTTGAAGACTTTTATGGCGATCTTCCAGATGCACTCAACGCTGGTGACCCAACCGATCGCGTGATGGCTCATTGGGATCTCATTGGAAACCATTCAGCACTCGTTGGCGCCGAAGGTGCTGCAATCGCTTTGAGTATTGCCGATGGCAAACCAGTAGAGCATGAAGTTAACACGCCTTTTGTCTTATGTTATCTGCCAGAGGACATCATTGAAATGCGTAGCAGCAACTCCTCTCTTTCTTTGCAATGGCGACTTGCGCTACGCAATCAACTCAAACCGCGCTTAGCAAACGGATGGCAAATAGCTGGATTGACTAGCGATGGCGCATACATTCTCAACCAACTCCAACACGTTAAGCACTAAGAAGAAGGTGGCCCTTGAAAATTAAATCTGTAGAATTGCGAACAATAAATCTGCCTCTCGTGCGCCCATTTCGAACTTCATTTGGTACCCAATATGACCGCTCGTTGTTATTACTTAAAGTCACAACCCACGAAGGTTCTGAAGGTTGGGCCGATTGCGTTGCAATGGTTGACCCTCTCTACTCCCCTGAATATATGAGCGGAGCACAAGATGTTTTAGAGCGCTTCCTCTTACCTACAATTTTTCACCACGGAGAGATTCGAGCTGAAGACGTTGCAGAACTTCTCAAACCTTTTCTCGGTCATCAAATGGCTAAGGCAACAATTGAAACTGCAATTCTCGACGCCCAATTAAAACTTGAAGGGGTCTCCTTCGGCTCCTACCTTGGGTCTAATAAGTCCAAAGTTGATTGCGGAGTCTCCGTAGGAATTGCTCCCACAATTGATGCTCTCGTTGAAGAAGTTAGTCAGTACGTTACAGATGGATATCGTCGAATCAAATTAAAAATTGAACCGGGCTGGGATATCGAACCTGTGCGTGTGATTCGAGAGATGTTGCCAAACATGCCCTTACAGGTCGATGCCAACCAGGCTTATTCCCGCACTGACACTGAATTACTAAAGGGGCTTGATGCCTTTAATTTATTACTTATTGAACAGCCTCTCGATGAGCACGATGTTTTGGGGCATGCTCTCTTGGCAGCATCTGTATCGACTCCAATTTGTCTTGATGAATCCATTACATCTTTGCAATCTGCCCGCGATGCAATTGCTATGAAGGCGACAACAGTGATCAATATCAAGCCCGGACGTGTGGGTGGATATCTTGAATCACTCCGAATTCACGATTTGTGTGTGGAAGAAAATATTCCAGTCTGGTGTGGTGGGATGTTAGAAACTGGCGTGGGTCGAGCTGCCAATGTTGCACTTGCATCCTTGCCTGGATTCACGCTTCCTGGTGACACAAGCGCATCCTCACGATTCTTTAAACGCGACATTACCAATCCATTTGTTATGAAAGATGGACAACTTTCGGTACCGACAGGACCTGGAATCGGTGTAGAAATTGACAGAGATTTCATTGAAGAGCTCACCACCTCTTCTAAAGTAATTTTGGCTCCATAAATTGACATCTCTTCTCCTACTTAAACTTATATTGGCGCCTTCATTTGTAGCCTTCCTCAGCTTTATTCAACGCCGATGGGGCGACGGCCTCGGTGGACGATTAATCGGACTCCCAATTACTACTGGACCCTTTATCTTCATCATTTATCTTCAAGAAGGAAGTTCTTTTGCTTCAGATGCCGCGCATGGCGTGTTAGTAGGACAAGTTGCGCTCATTATTTTTGCTTGGTCTTATTCCACTTCTGCAGTGAAATTCCAGTGGCGACGGGCATTGGCTCAAGGCAGCGCAGCGTGCATTATCAGCGGAGCAATTCTTACGAGTTTCTATATTCCGCTTGGCTTGCTTTTACTCATACTTCTCATTACATGGTCTGCGGCAACAAAATTTTGGCCTGAGTATTCAAATCCTCCACGCGAGAAATCTGCACCACGATGGGAACTGCCTGCCCGCCTCGTAGTCACTGTTCTATTAATTCTTTCCCTCACCGGCTTTGCTTCATTACTTGGTCCCCGTGTGGCTGGAGCGCTATCAACATATCCAGTAATTACTTCGGTACTTGGTGCCTTTAATCAACGCCGTTTTGGTCCAGGTGCAACAGTTGCAACATTGCAAGGAATGGTTCAAGTACTACCTCTCACAATTTTCATTATGACCTTTTTAACGATTTCGTTATAACCTCTTCATGCGGGTTGACCCTAGTTCAACTTCTCAATCGTAAACAAAGTACGTAGGATTGCAAAGAATATTAAGGGGAAAAATTGTCCAGCCCGCCGCTTCCAACATCCCACGAGATTGATGGGCTAACGCACCAGGCAATTTCATTAGTTGAGCAATTACTCACAGATTCCGATGCGCAAAGAGAGCGCAGAGACAAAGCGAATCGAAAGAGATTTGCTCGACTGCTCAAAGATCCAGCTGCAATCGCACTGACCATGTCCCTCACCGATGAAGTGATGCGCATGAGTTCTATGTCGCGCGCGGCAAAGACACTGCGCAAGATCACCAAAACCGCATCCCCTTCCGGGCTTGGCATCTGGGATTTCCTAGGCCTCAAGATAATTAGTGTCATTTCGTTTCTCTTCCCCACGTTGGTAATGCGCATAGTTCATCAACGAGTGCGAATGGCCGCTCATGGAATCATTTTGGGAGCAGAAAAACCACTTCTATCTCGCCACATCGCAGATCGTGCGAATGACAAAGCGCGCCTCAATATCAACGTTCTCGGAGAGGCGGTGTTAGGAGACCATGAAGCAGCTGGCCGTTTGCAATCGGTTATTGAGATGGTGCAACGGCCAGAAGTGAATTATGCCTCCGTGAAAATTTCGTCGGTAGCGAGCCAGCTCATAACCATTGACCACCTTGGCTCTGTCGAGCGCGTAGCAACGAGCCTTCGTAAACTTTATTCCGAAGCTAAAAATAATAATACTTTCGTCAATCTCGATATGGAGGAATTTCGCGACTTAGAAATTACTGTTGAAGTTTTCAAGCAAGTACTCACAGAGGGTTCCTTCATGACTATGGACGCGGGCATTGTGCTGCAGGCTTATTTGCCCGAATCACATGCAGTTTTTGCCGATTTAGTTTCTTGGGCAAAAATCAGACGAGCTAAAGGTGGAGGCACAATCAAGATTCGCCTTGTGAAGGGTGCAAATCTGGCGATGGAGAAAGCAGAGGCCGAGCTACATGGTTGGGTCGCAGCACCTTATGCGAGTAAAGCCGAAGTCGATGCAAGTTATGCCCGATTAATAGATACCGCTCTTAGCCCCGCTCACGCGGATGCGGTTCGAATCGGGATTGCCAGTCATAATCTCTTTCATGTTGCATTTGCAATTGAGGTTGCCAAGGCGCGTGGCGTCGAAGGGCAACTTGATATTGAAATGCTCGAAGGAATGGCAAACGCTGAAGCACTAGCAATCATCGGAAAGACCGGAAGTATTTTGCTCTACACCCCAGTGACTCGACATGATGATTTCCCTGCAGCAGTTGCATACTTAGTAAGGCGTCTGGATGAGAACACTTCGACAGAGAATTACCTGCGTGCTTCGTTTGAGATGACGTTAGGCAATCAAAGGTTTATTGAACAGAAAGAACGCTTTCTTTCTTCAGTTTCAGAACGTCACAATATTTCAACCTTATCGCGTCGACATTTGCTGCACGATCAAGATTCAGGCGTTGCATTTTCCAAGGGCATGTTCGAAAATAGCAGCGATGGGGATGCGACAAATCCAACGTTCCGTAGATCCCTCCAATCGGCTTGGACGGATCTCTTTGACAAAAATGAAATCAAAATTCCGCTCGTCATCGATGGCAACGAGATCTTCAGCTTCGAAACCGAAGTAGGAGGCGATCCAAGTAACGAAGGCCAGGGTTGGTACACATACAGTGTTGCAAGCGCGAGCGAGGTAGAGCGTGCAGTTTCTTGTGCCCAGCAAGCAATTCATTCGTGGGATGGCATTGGCGCAATTGCGCGTGGTGAAATTCTTGGCCGTGCCGCGACGCTGATGGAAAATGAAAGTGCGCGCACTATCGCTGTGATGGCGCGCGATGCGGGTAAGACCGTGTCAGAGGCTGATCCAGAAGTCAGTGAAGCAATAGATTTTGCTCGCTTCTACGCGCTGTCATCACGCAATAAAACTCATGGATCTACACCAATGGGCGTTGTGCTCATTGTCCCGCCGTGGAATTTTCCTTATGCAATTCCAATGGGCGGAGTCTGCGCCGCACTTGCTAGTGGCAACACAGTGATCCTCAAGCCAGCACCAGAAACTGTGGCAACGGCTTGGACGATTGTTCAGCAACTGTGGACAGCAGGGGTACCTAGAGAGGTACTGCAATTTGTTCCCACTCGAGATGATTCCGTTGGCCAACATCTTGTCACCCATCAACATGTCAATGCAGTCATACTCACCGGAGCATTTGAAACCGCATCCATGTTTACAAAATGGAAGCCAGAGATGGTCTTGCTGGCCGAAACCAGTGGGAAGAATTCCATCATTATTTCAGCAAGTGCAGACATTGATGGAGCAGTGAAGGATTTGGTTCAGTCGGCCTTTGGACATGGCGGTCAAAAATGCAGCGCGGCAAGTTTGGCAATTGTCGAAAATAGTATCTATAACAATCCTTCTTTTCTACGCCAACTTGCAGATGCTGTAACAAGTTTGACTGTTGGTGCGGGATGGAAATACTCGACAACAATGGGTCCAATCATTCGCCCGCCCGCTCCTTCCCTTTTGCGTGCCCTGACAACTGTCGATGAAGGTGAAAGTTGGTTGGTGCAACCTCGCCAACTAGATTCAAGCGGACACATGTGGTCACCTGGTGTGAAGTTGGGAATCAAAGCGGGTTCGTGGAGTCATAAGAATGAGTGGTTTGGTCCAGTCCTTGGAATCATGCTGGCACCTGATTTAACAACTGCAATTTCCTGGCAAAACGAAGTTGATTACGGGCTGACTGCAGGATTTCACTCACTCGATGAAGCAGAGTGCGAGTTCTGGATCGCACGCGTCGAAGCCGGAAATCTCTATGTCAATCGCGGAATCACCGGCGCAGTCGTCAATCGTCAACCTTTTGGTGGATGGAAGCGCAGCAGTGTGGGTCCTACAGCCAAAGCGGGCGGGCACAATTACCTCAATAACTTGCGCACGTGGGCACCACTAGACGATCTTGTTCAAAGCATTTCTTCGTCGACGAAATGGTGGCAGGAAATTGGAAGCCGCACGATTGATGCAGCTTCCTTAAATGTTGAACGAAATTACCAGCGCTATCTACCTTCACCTCATGGCATCCAAGTACGTATTGATTCAGCCACTTCGGAGTCCTGTCTAAAATACATAACTTTTATTGGAGAGCTAACAAAAAGCGCAATCTCATTGAGCTCTGCAACTCCACATGCCCTGTGCCCAGATGCCCGCGTTGAAAGTTCCAAAGAATTTATATCGCGAATCAGTGGCGTGGATCGAGTGCGCTGGCTATCACGTGAACAAGTTCCAGCAGTTGAACTTCTAGAAAATGGAATCTCAGTAGATTCTCGTTCTATTGCAGCCCGAGGAGATGTTGAAGTGCCACGTTGGCTATTGGAGCAAAGCGTTGCAATTACCAATCATCGTTACGGAAATGTAGGAGCGGGACCTAGGCCGCAAATAAGTTGAGGTGGTTAATTGATGGCCACAGGGCAAAGAGAATTGAAACCGGCAAAATAAGAAATACAACTGGAATCATCATTGAAATTTCGGCTTTCCCCGCTTTATCCATCAGGTGATTGCGCTGTATTTGTCTGGCTTCGGCTGCATGACGTTGTAAGACATCGATCAACGGCGCTCCCCGAAGCATTGCAGTGATGAGTGCATCTACAAACCTGCGAATTACATCTGATTCAACTCTGCGTCCAAGGCCATCAAGTGCAAGATGAAAAGGGGCCCCGAGACGAACACTCTCTACAACCGTTCTAAACTCGAATGCTAAAAGCCCATGGGATCGCTCCGAGATTCTCGTCATCGCACCTAATGGGGTCTCTCCTGCAGAAAGGGCCAGCGTGAGCATCTCGATAATAGAAGGAAATTCGCTCTCAATAGAAGCGCGATAGCGAATGACCTCTTTCGAGAGTTGTCGATCAACGAGCAAGAAGGTTGCGGCGCAAGTAGAAATTGCCAACACGAGACCCAGTACAAAAGAGCGAGCAATAACTAACCCGATAAAGAGCGCAATTGCTGCAGCCAAGAGTGCCTTACTTACTTGCTTGACTCTAAAAGTTTCATAGGCGGCTTCTTGACCTATGCGAGCCAATCGCGTACGTACGCCAGAGGAATCTGGCAATCTCTTTATACGAGATAAGGAGCTATCTGTATCAACAATGAGTAGAAGTGCGCCAACCGCGGCCAGAAGTAAGGGGATCAGGATTTGTTTGGAATTCATGGCGGATCCTTAACTAAATACTCGTGGAGTTTTTGGCAATCGGCCAAGTCGACCCATCCAGAAATATGCCGTAAGGGTCAGAAGAATTCCAATGCACAAAATCGCGATACCTGTTGGTTGCGCAAAGGACTGCGCAGTACCAGGTTGGCTAGAAAGCAATAGCAGCAATAGCCAAGGCGCGGCCGATGAAAGGTGTGCGGAGTTTCTTATCCATCCATGCTTGATCTCAATTTCCTTGCGCAATGAAAGATCCTGCCGCAAGAAATCACCAAGAGTTCGAAATATCTGCAAGAGCTCCGAGCCTCCAAGAGATTTTGCAAGTAATACGGCTTCTAATATCTGATCACTGCTGTGAGAATTGAACTGGGTCTTGAGGTTTTGTGTGGCAAGAGAAAAGTTCCCCTCACGAAGTAATTCTTGGTGGAACTCGGCAAACGCTGGTCGCAAAATCTCCGGGCCTCTTGCTCCAAGTCCGACCATAGCTTCCGATAGTGAAAGTCCAGAGTGAATTCCAGAAATGAGATGATCGATAACTTCTGGCCAAAAATGCGCCACAGCGCTTTCGTTGCGGGCCGCTTTATTTCTCAAATATGTAAAAGTAATAAGCGTAGAAAAAAAGGAGAACGGAAAGGTAATAATCGCAGAACTTGTCCATATCAAAACAGCGATGCTTACGATACTTCCGGTAATCATCGACGAAACAATTGCCTTTTTATTGCGCCGGAACGATCCGGAAACTTTCTCTGCCTCATTGTGGCTTCTCGTGAGAGGTTGTTGATACATCACACAAACTCCAACTCCGCACATTCCGGCTGCGACAAGTGCAATAAATAGCGCCTCTGCTATGTGCATCACTGTCCCCCAGCATTTGCCATCAAGATGCCGGCGTTTGCAAATTTCTCCGGGTGAGGGAGCGTTCCCAGGCCCCGCTCGTATTTATCTTTCTTCCATATCCACAGGGTTTCCATTTCAATGCGATCATTTTCTACTCGCCCAGTCACGGCGGCAATTTCAATGATTCGGCGTTGTCCTGAAACATCTAGAGCAACCTGCACTACTACATCAATGGCTGCGGCAACTGTTGGAGCGATGAACTTTTGAGATATATTTTCCCCAGCAAGCAATGGCAAAGTTTGTAGTTTTACAATTGCATCCCGAGCAGAGTTCGCATGAATTGTTCCCATTCCTGGCAATCCAGAATTGAGTGCGATCAACATGTCTAGGGCTTCGGCCTCACGAACTTCGCCGACAATAATTCTGGACGGACGCATTCGTAGAGATTCTTTTATGAGTCTTCGAAGCGGGATAGCTCCCTCGCCTTGTAAGTTGGCAGAACGTGTTTGCATGCTAACTACATCCGGAAGGTTTGGCTTAAGCTCAAAGACTTCTTCTATTGTAATGACTCGCTCTTGAACTGGAATCGCAGAGACTAGGGCGTTAAGCAAAGTCGTCTTTCCTGCTTGCGTTGCTCCACTAACTAATATATTGATCCCTGCACATACGCAATCTGCAAGCAAGATTGCGATCTTCGGATTCATTGCTTCGCGAGCCGCTAAGTCATCAAGGGAAAGATTTCGAAGCAGGTGTTTTCTTATGTTGATGGCCCAATGTTCGGCTGTTATTTCTGGAATGGTGACGTGGAGCCGACTACCGTCAGGCAATCGCGCATCAACAAAAGGGTGAGACAGATCCAATCGTCGCCCACTCCACATGAGTGCTCGTTCAACGATATTGCGAACTTCATCGCCTGTAAGGAGCAGATTTGTTAATTCATTCTTTCCGGATCGAGCAATAAAAATTCTTTCTGGTGAATTTATCCAAATTTCTTCAATGGAACTATCAGACATAAATGTGGCAAGAGGTCCAAAGGTCAGAGCTAAATCTGGTGTTGTCATAGCCAGACTCTAAAATGAATAGGTTTTGAAGCCTCGTGAAACGATCAATATGGTGGACGACTTTAAATGGTGCACGCGATATTCGATGAAGAGCCCTGTCTCAAGAAAAAGAGCGCCTACCCGAAGGTAAGCGCCCAACTTCATTGTTACTAGTAGCGGGGGCAGGATTTGAACCTACGACCTCTGGGTTATGAGCCCAGCGAGCTACCGAGCTGCTCCACCCCGCGTCGGTAAGCGCAATCGTAGGTGAGAAGCACCTAACTACCAAATCCGAAGAAATTACTTACGTGCTTGAGCCGATAGCGCAGCAGTGATTGCTGATTTCAAACGATCCTGCGCGCGGCCATATGCAGCGAAGTCGCCCTTAGTAAGTGCGGCTTGTCCATCTGCAATTGCTTGCTTTGCACTTTGCAATGCTGCTACTAAGTCTGCAGATTTTGTACCAGTGGTTGCGCCACTAGTAGTTCCGGTTGTCGTTGTACTTGTTGTTCCAGAATTTCCACCAAATACTTGATCCAGTGCTCCCTTGAGATTGTCGTCATAACCAATCTGATCTCCAAAGGAAACTAATACTTTCTGGAGCAGTGGGTAGGAGGCAGCATTTGACGTTGCTCGAACATAAACAGGTTGTACGTAAAGCAAGCCTCCACCTACTGGAAGAGTAAGAAGGTTTCCTAGAACTACATCTGATCCGCCTTGTCGCAGCAATGAAAGTGAGTTTGCGACTTCAGGTTTTGCTTCAAAGTTAGAAGCAACCTGTGATGGGCCCGCGATGTTGGTACTACGCGGCAATTGCAGGACTGTAATTTTTCCGTAATCAGGTCCCGAATCTGAATTAACAACTGCAAATGCGGACAAGTTTTCACGGCCGCCACGAGGAACAAATGGTGTTGTCAAGGAGAATGCAGATTTGGTTGCACCAGGCAATTGAAGGGTCAGATAGTAAGGAGGTTGCGCGCTTGCGTTCGCACCAAATGTTGAAGGATCGCGAGGTACGCGCCAGAAATCTTGTCCGCCGTAGAACGCGCTAGCAGTCTTGACGTGATACGCACTCAAAATATCGCGTTGCACTCGGAAGAGATCCTCTGGGTAGCGGATGTGCTCCATTAAAGATGCTGAAATAGCACTCTTTGGCTTCACGATGTTTGGAAAAGCTTTACTCCATGTCTTCAAAACTGGATCCGTGGTATCCCACTGATACAGCGACACAGTGCCGTCATAGGCATCTACTGTAGCTTTTACAGAATTTCGGATGTAGTTAATTGAAGCATTTGACTGCGCAGTAATGGATGCTGAATTAGCGGTAAGGGCATCAGAAGTTGCACTCGAAAGAGTCGTCTTCTTTGAATATGGGTAGCCCGCACTGGTCGTGTAGCCATCAATGATCCATGTGATCTTTCCATCTACAAGGGCAGGATAGGGATCTCCATCCAGAGTCAACCATGGCGCCACTTTGGCCACACGATCACGGGGACTGCGCTCAAACAAAATCTTTGAATCAGCATTAATTAAATTAGATAATAAAATTCTCTGTTCTTGGTACTTGACTGCAAAAACTAAGCGGTTGAATAGTGACCCCATTGGTACGCCACCGGCACCGCTATAGGTGACGTTCTTTTGTCCATTTGCAGAGGCGTCATCTGGGTAATCGAACTCGACAGGTGAGTTGGTCTTCTTGCCGCCAATAATTGAATAATCAGGAACATTTTCCCCGAAATAAACTCGAGGTTCGAAAGTCCCAAGACCTTTGGTTGGAGGTAGATCGCCCACAACAAATGAAGGTTTTCCATCGGCATCGCGAGCATTTCCAAGGGCTGCAACAAAACCAAAGCCGTGCGTGTAAACCAGATGGTCATTGATCCAATTTCGACTTGGATTTCCGGCAATATTAAGTTCACGAACAGCAACAACGGTATCCCGCTGAACACCACCAACCTTGTAACGGTCAATGTCGAGGGATTCAGGGAAAGTGTAATAAGGCTTTATCTGTTGAAGTTGGCGAAAAGTCGCAGAAAGCACATTGGGATCCATCAGACGAATATTGGAAATTGTTGGTGCATCTTTTGAAAGTTGCCCTGCGGATGTTGAAATCGTTGCCTGATAATCAGAGACCGTAACTCCGTCTAATCCGTATGCGGTGCGCGTGGCATTAATATTTTTTTGAATGAAAGGAGCTTCTTTAGAAGACTCACTTGGCTTGACCTGAAATTGTTGAATCACTCCTGGGTAGACACCTGAGATCAAGACTGATGAAATTACAAGCAAGGCCACACCAGCTGATGGCAATACCCATGAGCGACGAACAATATTTGCAAAAAATAGTAGCGAGCAAACTACTGCGATGCCGGTCAGAATTGCCTTAGCGGGCAAAACAGCATTCACATCTGTATAGGTTAAACCAGTAATTAATTTACCTTCTGCAAGTGCGAGGTGATATCGATCGAGCCAATAGGCCGCACCTTTGAGCAAGACGATGATCCCCAGAAGAATTGAAAGTTGTACCCGCGCGGTGACAGTCGTGCGGTCTTCGCGAACTTGAAGTCGAATCCCGCCGTAGAGATAGTGCACCACGGTTGCGGCCAAGAGAGACAAAATGACGGTGGAGATTGCCCATTGCAGCAACGCTTGCCAAAACGGCAGACGGAAGGCAAAGAAAGAAATATCTAGACCAAATTGTGGATCTTTAATTCCAAATGAGGTTGAGTTGCGAAAGAGCAGCCACATGTTCCACAACTGCGAACCGGCAGAACCCGCGAAATAGAAAAGCACTACAGCAATTCCTGTTGCCACCCAGCGACGGATTGGTTCGATCTGTCCGCGATAGCGCTCGAGATTATCGGCTTCCATATTCATCGGTGCATACAGCGGACGTCGTCTGAAGGCGATGAAAATATTTAAAGTAATGATCAACGAAGTAATCGCGCCAAATGCAACAAAGAGTTCGGCCTTTGTAGAGAGAATCGTTTTCCAAACCGAGGTGAAACTTACGGACTTAAACCAGAGCCAATCTGCGTAAAAACCACTCGTAGAAATCAGGACAATGATTGCGGCAACAACAATTGCAAAGGTAATTGCAAGGGGACCGCGAGGCTTGGGCAGTTGGGGAGGGCGATTAAAACTCATGCGACAACGCTACCGAATTCATTGCCAAGTGCAATGTGGGATGGAATTTCTCGCATCTTTTAACACTGAAACTGCCTCTTTGAGGCTGGAAACTGAATAGACCTTCAATCCACCGGGGATGTGGTGAACATCATTGCAATTGGTGCTTGGTGCAAGGAAAACGCTCGCTCCAGAATTTTTTGCAGCAATCAATTTTTCATCGATCCCACCAATGGGTCCGACTGCGCCTTGTAGATCTATCGTCCCGGTTCCGGCAACTACGCGTCCGTGAAGAAAATCAATTGGGCTCAATTTTTCGATAATGCCAAGGGCGAAAATTAGACCACCACTTGGCCCTCCGGTTGCCTTCAAATTAATCGTCACCTTCACCGCGCTTTGGCTCGGCGCAAATCCTAAATACCCCAAAGCTGCTGAGCTGGCATTGTCTTGTGAGAGTTTCATATCCCCCGCAAACTCACTCTGAATCTGCTTGGCAGTTTTCTCTGGCGGAAAAACGACATCTCGCGGTAAGACGATGGATGTGCCGCGCATCCATGCATAGAGGAGCTCAAGACCAAAAATGTGCGAATCCGGGCTAGTAGCTAAGACGGTCGTGACGAGTAATTTTCCCGTCGTTGCGTAGGTAGGGGCGCCAGAAATCTTGATCACATTCGCAAGAACGTCCGTCCCCGCACCTGGTGAAACAACCACGTACGGCAGTGGAGCCAACGAGCTAGCAGTAAAAAAGAGGGCAACAAAAAAGACAGATATGCGGGGCAATCGAGAAAAACGCATGAGGACTGCCACCTTCGAACTAGCTAAAGACTCGCTGTAGGAGTTTCGTCTTTGCGAGGTTGTGCTCCGTCATCTTGGGCTTTAAAAGAACTTTGGAAGCGCTGAAATTGAGTAACCGAACGAGTGGTTTCATTATTGAATTTCGTCTGGAACTTTGTCACCCACACCACGTAGCCCAGTGCGCCGATTAAGGCGCAGAGCGGAACGATCCACCAGATCAAAGCTGAGAAAGCACTCGACATGTCCCCAGCGTAGTACCACGGGGAAGAAAGCGCGGGATTAGATTGTTATATGGCTGCAGGTAGAGTTGGTGAGAACGAGAGGCGGGGTTGACGTTGGCTGGTTTTGGTTTCACTCCCCCAGAAAATGGTGATGGAAACTCACCAGATTTTGCGGCAATTTTCGCTGCCCTTCAATCACAAATGCAATCCCAGTTTGGTCAATTCTCTTCAGAGAATTTGTTAAATAATTTTCAACAATCTGGACAAGCACTCCCTGCAGAAGTTGTCAGGAGCGTTTCGAAGAAATTTATTTCCTGCGTTGATAGCAACCCCATTGGGACAACAGATATTGCTCAAGCCCGCGAAGCTATGGAGATTGCAGATTTGTGGCTGAACGAAGCGACCGTGTTTCCAACACACGCAAATGAAAAAAATGTTTATAGTCGAGCCGAATGGGCCGATGCCACTTTGGCTGGCTGGCAACTCACGGTTGAACCCCTCGCCGAGGGATTGGCCCATGCCATGACGCAAATTATTGAAAAGCAAGAACTCCCTCCAGAGGCAATGGCCGTGGGGCCAGCTGCAATGGGCGCAGTTGCTGGGATGTTGCGCACCTTCATTGGCACTTTGATCGCCACACAATTAGGTCAGTGCATCGGTGGACTGGCCCTGAATGTCACAGGCGCCCACGATGTTGGTTTGCCCTTGCTTACTCCTGCACGGCCAGCCCTGCTTCCTCAAAATATTACGAAGTGGAGCGAAGATCTCGGAGTTCCAGACTCAGAAATACGTATTTTCCACGCACTTCGAGAAGGCGCTGTTGCTCGATTATTTGATAACAATCCTTGGTTGGTGGATTACATGCGAAGTGCCATTGCTGATTACGGCAAAGGAATCAGGATTGATATTGAGAAGATCCAAACGCAAGCACAAGATGCCATCGAATCTGGCGCGATCGATCCAAGTAATCCAGAAACTTTTAGCATCGCACTTAACGAAGGGTTATTTACGCCAGATGAAAGCCCCGTGCAACGCAATGCACTTGCAAAATTGGAGACCGCACTTGCACTCATCGATGGTTGGGCAGATGATGTAACAATTTCAGCCGCTGCGGGCCGACTTCCTTCACTCGAATCACTTCGCGAAACAACTCGTCGCCGTCGTGCAACGTCATCTCCTGCACAGCAACTATTTTCTTCACTCTTTGGTTTAGAAGTTTCTCCACGAATGTCGCGAGAGGCGAGCGCTTTTTGGCAACAACTGCGCGAACTGCGCGATGTGGCGACTCGAGACCAGATCTGGAGTGGCATCTTGCCTACTCATGACGAGCTCACCGATGTGGCTGCCTACCTTCGAAGCGTGGAGGTCCCTGATGACCTCTCGGGGCTCAACCCCTAACAGCCAACTCCCAGATATCCCTTGAGGGAAATGAAAAGCGAAGTCCCCGGGCGCACGATTCTTTATCTGCCTTCCCCTTGCAGATACAGAACGGTTATCCGAGGACTTCGTAGCAGAAACGTAGATGACAATTCATCGAGAATCAACTGGCGAAGCATTGTTTTACGCTAGTTTCTTCACATGTCGGATGAGATTTATTCTCAAAACTCTGAAGTACGAGTTGAGAGCTTATTTATAGAACAAGATGATTCGCCAGTCCTGCCGGGCATGGGTGAAGGCGAAATTATTGTTGTTCGATCTGCCCGACGTAAACGAAATATTTCTGCCTACCGGCAAGGCGGACAAATTGTCGTTTCGATTCCTGCTCGATTGAGTAAGGCCGATGAACGAGCCGTTGTCCCCGAGATGGTGGCCAAAATTCGGGCCCAGGAAGCTGCTCGCACCTTTGACGAATCAGCCCTGTCGATTCGCATTGATGGGTTGCTCAGTGCTTTGGCCCCAGAAATCAGCGAGCGCCCGGCCAGCGTCACCTGGCGCACCATGCAGGAGCGGTGGGGCTCGTGCACCAGCGTCGATGGCACAATCCGCCTGACCAATCGCCTCCAAAGGGCACCCGAATATGTCTTGGACTTTGTCTTATTTCATGAGGCGATCCATCTGCGATATGGCGACCACGGGGAAGAGTTTCAAGCCTTCCTCGCCCGCTTCCCTGAAGGAATCCGAGCCCAGGCCTACCTCGATGGCTATGAAGCTGCCGAGGATCGCCTCCTGGCCCCAATTATTCGGAGATGAGACTGGGCCGGGACAATGGCGCCCACGCTCAAAAAGTTGCTCACTCGCCCGCGTAGAAGCCCCATTTCACGCCTAAGCAGGGGTATCGTGGCGCTCGCACGCTCGTGTGATTTCGGGAAACCTCCTGCGAACCGCTTGCGTCGATTGGAGCAAAAAATGGCGGAGACATATAAGGGTGACGCTTACTGCGTTAAGTGCAAAGCAAAGCGTGATTTCGAGGGAACTGTAAAGGTCTCAGAATCTGGTCGTCGCATGGCACAGGGCATCTGCCCAGTCTGCGGTACCAAGGTGAACCGCATCCTCGGAAAAGCACAATAACGCTAGATAGCACAACACCAGAATTAGTAATGAGTCATTCGTGACTCGTTAGATTGTTAGGAACTGGCGCTCCCGCTTCGTGCGGGGCGCCAGTTTTCTTTTCTGCCAGACCAGACTTCTTGCACTCGGTAACGCAATCATCACGCAGGGCCAAGGAAGTCCGTGTCATCTCACAGGATTATCGAGCGCTTCACCCCCCTGCTTCCACTATTGCAACCCTTTGTCCTATGACTACACATACTCAATTAGAAACGATGGAAGATCTAGCACCACGCCTGAAAGTCGGAACCCTTGTCCTTTCACAAGGTGAGCGCACAGTTATTGGGCGCATTGATCACGCAATAGAAAGCAATCTGCCTGCCAGCGTCGCAAGTGCGCTCAACGGAAAAATTACCTGCAGGCAGGTGAGCCAACGAGCAGGAATCACCCTTGATGAGATGCTCCGCTTGGTCTCACAACTCGATACCGCAAATTTGCTCGATACCACGTCAACTAAAATTACAGTCGAGAGATTTCATTCATCTCATCCAAGCCGAAGCTCTCACAATAACGATGACAGCAATGACGGCGCCTACAAACAACTCCAATCGCGAATTGCACCAGAACTTACTTTCACCACTTGGTTCGACAATGTTAAAGATGGAGGTGTCGAACTCATCGCAAATCGGCGCAATTGCGATGTGACCGTTATCGGGCGCTCTCGCGTTGCAACACTGCTGTACGGAATTCTTCTTGCTAGCGGGGTCTCCGAAACGAATCTTCAACCCCTGCGTGGCAACGCAACTATCAATGATCAAGATATGTGTGGGGGCTATTTGCACGCAAGCGACATTGGCTTATCGCTTAAAACTAGAGCCGAGGAGCTTTCCCGTGAAATTTCGCTTTTCCCATTACCTGCCACTCACGAGAAAAAAGAAAATCGATCCCTGCAACACATTGTCGTTTGTGTCGGCGCCCCAGACCCTGATCAACTCCAGAAATGGATGAGTGATGGAACACCACACCTCCTCATCGAGGATCCCGAGTGCGCTTCTATCAATATCGGACCGCTAGTTCTTCCTGGAAAGACACCATGCTGGCGTTGCATTTGTTTGGCGCGCGAAGATCAAAATAATTCTTGGCACGATATTGCCTTACAACGCATTGCTGCCGGCGCATCTGAAGTCCCCGTCTCGGTAGCACACCATGTCGCAGGTTTGATTGCACTTGAAATCTTGCGCTTTATTGATATCGGAAAATCAGAATTAATTGGCAATAGCGTTCGCATGAGTTATCACACACCACTGGATCTGGAGCATCGACTTCACGCACGCCATCCTGCCTGCGGGTGTAATTGGTAATTGAAGGTTCTCTTTCAAGATGCGAAGAAGGGGCAACTGCTTCAGAATACGCGGATGAGTTCAGGGGGGTCCGCGGATAATCTCGGCAATATAACTGAGTCGGAAAACTTGGTTGAGTTGAGTGAATCGGCGATTCCGCAATCTGGAGCCTCGCGCACTGCGAAAATGATTTCAATTCCGCTAGGACTTGCTGGACGAAGCGCTTATGGTTTGGGTCGCCAACTTGTGGGTCAATCAGGCAACATGGTCTTTCAAGAAATTCAAGAAAAAACAGCGGAACAAATATTTAAAGTCCTTGGTGAGCTCAAGGGCGGGGCGATGAAATTTGGCCAAGCACTTTCAGTTTTTGAAGCCGCACTTCCGGAAAACATTGCAAAGCCATACCGAGAGACACTTACTAAATTACAAGAATCCGCCCCACCGCTTCCTGTACGGGTGGTCCATAAAGTTCTTGCTAAAGAATTGGGTGAGGATTGGCGAGATCACTTTGCATTTTTTGACGACAAGGCAACAGCGTCGGCATCGATTGGACAAGTACATCGTGCTACGTGGAAAGATGGCAGAGCGGTTGCGGTCAAGATTCAATACCCGGGGGCAGCTGAGGCTTTGATATCAGATCTCAATCAAATTCAACGGTTTGCAAAAATCTTTGGCCTCTTTATGCCCGGCCTAGATATGAAACCTCTACTTGAGGAGCTGCGAGCACGCATCATTGAAGAGGTTGATTATCGCTATGAAGCACAAGCTCAAGAAACATACGCCCGGGTCTATGACGGCGATCCTGATATTGCAATTCCGAAAGTTGTTATGGCTTCAGATCGCGTCTTGGTCAGTGAATGGCTAGATGGCACGCCTTTATCTCAAATAATTGCTAACGGAACAAAGCAGCAGCGAGACAACGCTGGTATGAAACTTGCACGTTTTCATTTCACTTCACCAGATCGTGCTGGACTTCTACATGCAGATCCGCATCCAGGAAACTTTCGACTTCTCGATGATGGCCGCCTAGGAGTGCTTGATTTCGGTGCATGCAATCGTCTGCCTGATGGTTTTCCAGAACCAATGAAGAACCTTCTTAAACACGCTCTCGACGATGATGCAGTTGCGCTTTATGAAGGGTTCAAAAAAGACGGTTTTATTCTCTCTGAGGTAGATGTCGATCCTCAATTAGTCCTTGATTATTTAGTTCCACTTGTCGAACCTTTGCGTACAGAGACTTTTCAATACTCGCGTGAGTGGCTACGCGATCAAAGTGCTCGTGTCGGAGATCCTCGTAATCCGACTGCAAAAATTGGATTCCAGTTAAATCTGCCTGCTGAATACGTGCTGATACATCGTGTGACCTTAGGTACTACAGGGATATTTTGTCAGTTAGAAGCAGAGGGAAATTTCCGAGATGAAGCACTTTCGTGGTTCCCGGAAATCTCCCCCGTGCGTTAAGCCGCATCACTCACGAGTCGTGGGCGCCCGACGGTGCGCTTACGAGCAATGATGGAGCCGTCTTCAAAGAGCTCGCCGCCCCATACTCCACATGGCTCAAGACGCGATAACGCGGCATCAAGACATTGGGAACGCACAGGACATGCTGCGCACAATGATTTTGCAACTTCAACTTCTGATTGCTTTTCAGAGAAAAACAATTCAGGGTCAGCGTTGTGACAAGGCAAGGCGAAAGCAACATCGGAGCCATAGGCGCCAGTTACCTCACCTAGTCCGATCATGTCGCCATCGCTGGCCCAGCCGGGTACTAATAGTTCGCTAAAGAGAACAGCCATTGCTCTCACCTTCCTTTTTTATCGATAGTGGTGACGGATCCGGTTGGATTCATCTGGGTAGTAGGGAAAAGAAAAAGGGCCCGAATCCTTGTGGATTCGTGGCCCTTGAGGTCCCAATTCGGTTTTATCGAATTGAGCTCCAAGTGGCCATCTCGCTAAATGCGGGATACCAAGCGGTGCGCTTTGCGGCACGGTTGGTTGTGGCCTTATATGAATGTGTATGTGAATGGACAGCACAGAGCGCTATAGTGAATTTATGCGTAGATAATTGCATTTTCGCGCTCCTTTACATTCGAAATAGCAATCTGGTGATTGCGTTGACTAAGGGTAAAGCACGAGCTATCAATGATGCAAATCAATTAACTACTCTCCCGTGAGTAAACCGGCCTCACGTAAGAATCTGCTCGGTATTTGCCTGTAACTCACATGCAGGTGCGCCTTCGCACGCGTGATGCCCACGTAAAACAAACGCCGTTCTTCATCGGCCACGGCATCATGCGTAGGCAATATTCCCTCGCTCACGCCAATGACAAATACGTTCTCCCACTCAAGACCCTTCGCCGCATGGAGTGTGGCCAGAGTCGTCACGGGCATTGTGGGGGGATTATTTTGCTCAGCACGATCCTCGAGCTCGCGCAAGAAAGTACGCAAGATTTTGGGTGAAAATGCGGGGTCAGAATCTAATTCAGCAGCTAAATGCAAGAGCGCTGTAATGCCATCGGTGGTTGTTTGCCTAATAAACGGCTGGGCCAACGTGCGCAATTCATCGAGCCAATAGACGCCTTCGGTAGGAATAACAGATGCCTGGCGCACTCCTTTCAGAAAATCGCGAACATCTGAGCGCTCAAAGAAGCGATCGTTATTTCTTACTTGATAGGCAATTTTCGCGGCGATGCACTCGCGCTCTAAAACTTTGAGTTGGGCATTGGTTCTTGCCAAAACGCAGATCTCTTGAGGTGGGACACCGGTACTTGTGAGTTTTTGTATCTCCATTACGACTCCGCTTACTTCACTCGCCTCATCATTATATTTGGTGAGCTCTGGGCTTGTGCCATGAGAATTAATAGCAACAATTTCTTGCCCCATGGAGGCGCTTCGTAAAACACTGTTAGCGGTTGAAATGATCTCTGGTGTAGAGCGATATCCAGAAGTGAGGCGAATTACTTCGGCATCTGGAAATCTCTTTGTGAATTGATTTAAGAATATTGGAGTCGCCCCTGCAAATGAATAAATAGTTTGTGCTGGATCTCCAACCACGCAAATCTCGTGGCGTCGGCCCAGCCAGGCATTAATCAACCTTTGCTGGAGTGGAGAAACATCCTGGTATTCATCGATAGTGAAAAAGCGATATTGATCATGAATCTGCTCACGCACTTCGCGTTCCTCTTCAATCATTGCGGTGGTGAGGAGTAATACATCTTCAAAATCAATGGCGTGCTCTTGGCGAAGCAAACTCATATACGCTGAATACACCTGCGCTACTTGGCCTTGCGTAATGCGATTGCGAACAACTCGGTCTTTTGATTCTGCCATGTAATCCTCAGGAGCAATCTCTGAAACCTTCGCCCATTCGATTTCTGTAGCGATATCTCTTAATAATTCCCGTGATGTTGCTGGTAGCGATCCGGTTAATCCAGCACGTGCTACCGCTTCTGTAAGAAATCCGCTCTTGGATGTCAGCAAATCTGGAGTTCTACCGCCGAAAACGCTGGGCCAAAAATAGAGAAGCTGTTTGAGCGCTGCCGAGTGAATCGTGCGAGCAGCAACACTTGGCACCCCCAGCGATCGCAAACGAGCCCGCATCTCACCTGCTGCTCGCGCAGTGAAGGTCAGGGCCAATACTTTCTGAGGATTCATGACTCCAATAGCGGCGGCGTATGCGATGCGATGTGTAATAGCGCGAGTTTTTCCTGTGCCCGCCCCTGCAATAACACACACGGGTCCCCTTGTAGCCATCGCAACTTGGCGTTGCTCATCATCCAATGCTGCAAGTATTTCTTCGGCTCTGAGCTCGTTGGCTTCACTCACGGACGCCAGCTCTCACCCGTATCAATTTCACTTCCATACCAATGCTCAATCATTCGGCGTGCGACGCTAATCCGTGGAGGCAAGAGCACTTCTTGGCTTGCAACTGCATCCTTCATCTCATCGCGCGTAAACCATCTAATCTCGGTGATCTCCACTCCATCTGCTCGAGCAGTTGATACATCTGAAGTAATTGCTTCAAATGCAATCATGATCGAGGCAGGAAATGGCCATGGCTGCGACCCTAAATAATGAACAGAATGAACTTTCACCCCAGATTCTTCTTCTACTTCTCGAACAACGCATTGCTCGAAGGATTCACCTGGTTCGACAAAGCCGGCAAAAGTAGAAAACCTTTTCTCTGGCCAAATAGGTTGATGACCTAACAAAATTCGATCATTAACATCTTTGATGAGCACGATGACAGCTGGATCAGTGCGCGGATGATGCTGACTCTGATCTTGCGTACACAGCCGTGCAGCACCACCAAGGTCCACTTGGGTCGCTTCTCCGCATTTTGGGCAACGAGGATGAGCGCTATGCCAATTACTCAAGGCAATCGCATGGACAGCAAGACCGGCTTCAAGACTTGAAAGTTGCGCACCAATCTGCCGCAGAGTGCGAAGCTGATCCTCATCATGTTCTGTTGTGTGCCAAGCAAAATAACTTTGAGAACTGCCTTGGTCAATTCCTAAGAAATATCTCTCGCCTTCGCCAGAAATTTCAGCAGAAGTAAAAAAAATAAGTTCTGAATCATGAGAGCTCACTTGATCATTGACAATGATCAGAACTTTTGCGCTCTGCCACAACTCTTCTAGTTTGATTGTGTCGGTGCGTAATTCGCTTGCTCGATCTACAGCACTTCTTGCCAGAATGAGATTATTCAATCTGCCTGTGTTCATCTTGGCCGCGCTCATGATGGGCGACACTACTAGCATGACCCCATGCGCCTCACCTCGTGGAATCTCCTGCACGCAATGCCTATCCCGCCCTCGCCGACCGCCAACGGGAGCGCCCTACTGGGCCGCGCAATCATGGATCTTGATAGCGATGTGATCGGCCTTCAAGAAGTTGATTACTATCTTGAGCGCTCTGGCGCTGAAAACCAAGTCGAACGTGTTGCCAAATTACTTGGAGCAAAATCATGGGCATTTGCTCCATCTGTATTGGGCTCACCCGATGCTAAGTGGCGCAAACTCTCTCGTGATGATGCCGCAATCATTACATCAGTCGACCAACCACGCACTCCTTCATACGGAATAGGTCTAGTGTCTAAAATTCCAGTTGTGTCATGGCATCGCCTCGAATTCAAAGCAGCCCCGGTTGGCATGCCGATGGTAATTCCGGAAAATGGAAAAATGAAACTTTTCTACATGCGAGATCATCCTCGTTCAGCGATTGCTGCCGTATTGGAGAATGGTTGGCTGGTGATCAACACTCATCTTTCATTTGTTCCAATCTATAGTTTCGTTCAACTTCTCGCGATCAAGCGATGGGTCAAGCGATTACCCGTCCAAGATAAAGCCAAGATCGTCGTCATGGGCGATCTCAATATTCCCGTCAGTCTTTTTGTGCGCGGAATTGCGTGGAACTCACTGGCTAAACAGAAGGGCTACCCAAGTTGGCAGCCAAAAATTCAACTCGATTACTTACTTTCACAAAAAGTAGCTAGTGAAGATGTCGTCTATGTCGAGACTGCACGCTCTGGCATAAGCGATCACTTACCGCTTAGTGTTGATATTGACTAAATCTTTTCAACCAATGCAATAAGTCCAGCCTCATCCAATAAATCTGCGGGACGATCTGTCACTCCAGTTGGCACGTAATGAAAAGCAGCACTGACTTGCGAAATATCGCATCCCGACAATTTGGCCCATGCCAGGCGATACATCGCCAATTGCACCGCAGCAGATTTTCCAAGAGTCTTGGACCCTGTCTTCCAATCTATGACCTCAAACCCAAGAGCTGTTGCATAAACAGCATCAATGCGTCCACGGACAAGGACGCCAGCAATTGTTGTCTCGAAGGGAACTTCTACTCGTACCGGAGTGCGAGCGGCAAAATCACTGGCAAGCCATGCGCTCTTGAGAACTTCAAGCGTTGAGTCATCCTCTAACGGATCTAGGTAATCTAAATATTCATCGCCAAAGAGAGTTGCTGCTTGCGTAAATTGACGCTCCACCCATAAGTGAAATGCAGTTCCACGGCGCGAGTACTCATCTTGTCCGCGAGGCATGGGCCGGCGAATAGTCAGAGCTAATTCTGAAGGATTTTCTTGCAACGAAACCAAGGTGGAAGTCGATAGCCTGCTGGGAAGAGCAACTTCAAAATCTGTCTTGTTTTTACCGAGTTGTTCATTGATGAGTGCTTGCGCATCTTCAATCCATGAATTGATTTCGCTATCTGGCGAACTCACTAACGTATGAGCATCGCTTGAATCAACAAGCGCAATTGCTGCGTCAAATTCAGTACGATGATTGCCAAGTGGATCACGTGGCCACTGCGCGCTCAAAGGATTTTCTAGTGATGGATTTCTTGCATCATCGGCTGGGCTTTGCATCTGGCTGAGCGCTTGACCACCATGTGTGCTTGCAACCTGAGAGATGAGTGCAAAAACTTCGCTGGGGGCAACCGCTGTGCTTCCACCTCTCCACCACGAAGTAGTACAGAGCAGATGTGTTTTGGCTCGAGTCACCGCCACATATGCCAGACGCATTTCTTCGCGCATCTTGATCTCGTCGACACATCGAGAACCAAAATCTTTTATTGCTTTGGATGCATCTGAATTTTTCGTGATGCCCTCCAAGCTAAATTGCGGAAGCTCGCGTGCGTCACCTCGTAATGGAAAAGGGATATGACGTTCATTTTTTAACCAGTTATCTGGATCATTGTGGTTGACGCCAGGAAAGGTTCCTTCGGCAAGACCTGGTATCGCAACAGCGCTCCACTCTGCACCTTTGGCCATGTGCACCGTCAAAATCTGGATCACATCACTGCGCACCTCTGGCGCACCAACCTTGAGGCCACCTTCTTCTTCAGAGGCAACATCAAGCCAATCTAAGAATGATGTAATGGTGCCCCCGCTGCGTTCAAACTTAGATGCCTCATCCAAGAAGCGATCCAAATGTCTGCGACCTGATTGCGAGCCATCTCGCAAAATTAATTCAGTTTCTAATGAAAGATAATTCTCGATTTCACAGATTAAATCTGTAACTTGGCCGCCGGCCCGAGAGCGTAGGCGTCGAAGTTCGGATGCAAACTGAACAAGGCGCTGATATCCAATATCTGAAAAGTTAACAGCCTTCGCGCTATGAATTTCATCCAAAGTATCAATCAAAGATCCTGCAAATTGATCATCGGCCTCCAACTGATCAGGATTACCAGCGGCCACCCGCATGATGAAAGTCTTTGAATCTGCATGGCTGGCTTTGGCTCTCTCGCGTGAAAAAGCCCCTAACGCTGCAACATCCCGAGGTCCTAAGTTGATTCGCGGACCAGTGAGGTGTCGCATCAAAGCAGCACCAGCATCTGGGTTTGTAATAACTTTCAGAAGCGTCACGACATCTGCAACTTCTGGCACATGAATAAGCCCACCGATGCCAATGACTTCCACAGGTAAATTCTGCTCTCTAAGTGCGCTTTCAATGACAGCAATTTGGCTGCGCTTTCTGACTAGAACTGCGAAAGTTTTTCCAGTTGATGGATCCCACAAATCTTTGAAGTACTCCGCAATCCCTTGCGCTTCGGCTTCGGCAGTTTCGTAAATTCCATACGCCAACTCTCCTGCGCCAGCGCCTGGTCTTGCCTCAAGTTGAACAACTTGTCGTCCGTTGCTTTGCCGAATCACATCTGAGATCGCATTTGCTGCCTGCAAAATAATGGTGTCGTTGCGAAAGGTAGTAGGCAGGGAGAATTGTTGCTCACCAGTTTGATCTGAATTCTTCGGAAAGTACTTACTAAAGGAGGCCATGGTGCCAGCTGATGCCCCGCGCCATGTGTAGATCGCTTGGGAGGGATCACCTACGGCCATTACCGGGTGGCCGTCTCCAAACAACGATGAAAGCATGCGCACTTGTGATTGCGAGGTGTCTTGATATTCATCGAGCAGAACAACTTTATATTTTCCTCGCTCTAATTGACCGACATCTGAAAAGTCTTCGCAGATGTCAGCTGCCAAAGCCATTTGATCATCAAAAGAAAGTTCACCACTTGCTTTGCGTCTTTGCATAAATGTTTCAACCATCGGAAGCAAAGAAGTGCGTTGTTGCATCGCGCGAGCTACCGCGCGGACCTCATCATTTTTAGCACCAGCAAGCAGTTGAAGTTGGTCATAGATGCGAAGGTCAATATCAACTATGTCACTTGCTTTTACCTGGTGTTCGAGCATGAGTTTAGAAAGTCCAAGCAAGTCTTTAATGACAGTGCTGACTGCGCTTTGATTGCGATAGCCGTCATCAGACCAATTGCGAACTACATCGGAGGCAATTTGCCACATCGCTGCTTCACCTAATGGCTGGGCATCTGCATCAATTCCACATCGAATTGCATGCTCGCTAAGGAGCTTGCCCGCATAAGAATGATATGTAGTCACAGAAGTAGAATTAGACGTTCCTTTCGCAACTAACCCAATGGCGCTGAGCTGGCGCAGACGGCGGCGAATACGAGCAGAAAGCTCACCTGCTGCCTTGCGGGTAAAGGTGAGACCGAGTATTTCATCGGGCTTGGCAAGTTCGTTTGCCACCAAATAGAGAACGCGATTGCTCATTGTTTCTGTCTTACCAGAACCTGCTCCAGCAATAACAACTGCAGGCTCGAGTGGATTGCTGCGGGCGGAAATAATGCGTGATTGATGGGGAGTAATTGGCTTAATTTGATCGCCAAACTTCTCTTGCAGCTTTGCAATAATTTCTTCGGGTGAATACTTCTCGTTGAAATTCACTCGATCACCGTGCGTCCATCACTTTGTACGGGACAAGAATTGCGCACCGCACAGCCTTTGCACCGTTTGTTAATTGCTGCAAGAAAAGTAGCGCCGCCCATTCCTTCAGCAATTCCGGTAATAGTTTTCTTAGTCTCCGCGACATCAATCTCATGCTGGGGGCGAATAGTTGGAGTTTTCTTTGTCGTTCCCAGATAAACCAATTCAGATCCAGCACTTACTTTTCCTTCTGCAAAACCGCCCTCGAGAACGCCAAGTTGATAACTGGCTAATTGAAGATTCTTTTTGGCCTCTTCCTTGGTGATGGCTTGAGAACTTGTTTTGAAATCTATAATAAATAAAGAACCATCAGCCTCTACTTCAAGACGATCCACGCTTCCAATAATTCGTGCACGCCCAAGTTTGATGTCAAAACGAAGTTCAGCACCAGCAATAGTTCGAGTTGAATCTTCGTGGTAGGAAACAAACTTGTTCAGCATCTCTACTGCATTTTCGAGGGCAGAATTACTCACCCACCCAGAATTAGGATCGATTAACTTCCAGGAGTTCCTGAGGTTGGCAATCAAATCTTCTTTGGTTGTCCCCGGTTCCTTCACCATCTTTGCTGCAAAGGCGTGAATGGCCGAACCTAATACTTGAGCACTACTATCTCCGTCTGTGCCACCATTGTTTTGCAAAAACCATTTGACTCCACATTCAAGAAAAGATTCTGCGCCGCTAGGTGAAACGACAACTTCCATCTCTGGCGCCACAACAGGGCTGTCAGTGCTCAATGGGACTGACCCGACCCAGCTTTGCGGATCTGCAAGGAAAATAGATTCGGCCTGAAGTTTCTTCAACAAAGAAGCAGCTTCCTGGGACTTTTCACCTCTTAAGTGACTACGCAATTCAGCAACTAACGCTGGTGTTGTAATCGGGCGAGGAACTTGGGTAATAACTGGGTTCTCGTCATCGGTCTTATTGACCATCACTTCAATTGCCTCGAAAAATTGTGAGGGTTCTTCGTCATCCCTATGAACTGCAGTAATAAACAGTTGGGAACGCGCACGGGTCAGAGCCACATGAAATAGGCGTTCTTCATCTTGCAACAATCCTGCCGATGCAATGACATCCAGTTGTTCGCGCGGAATATCGGGGTGGCGTTGTCTTTCCACTAATCGCTCAGCTCCAAGAAGCGAGCTACGTTGCTTTAAATTAGGCCAGATGCCTTCTTGTAATCCCGCTATAGCAACGATCTCCCATTCGCGACCTTTAGCGCTATGGACAGTAAGAATTTCTACAAAATCTGGGCGAACTCCTTTTGCAGTGATCACATCCCCAGCAATATCTTCTGCTGTTATTTCTTGAATAAAAGCCGCTGGCCCAGAACCTGGAAAACGTTCTGCAAATCTTTGTGCTGATTCGAATAGTTGAATCATTGCATCCAGGTCGCGATCTGCCGCTGCTCCTCGGATCCCGGGGCGAAGTGCTTGATTGCGCCAGGCCACGGAAAGTTTTTGATCATCACTTGTCACTGCGTTTTCCCAAATCATCCAGAGAAGCTCATCGGCATGAGCAGTTTTCTTTCGCGCAACACTGCGCGCTTTCTTGAGCAGGTCATGGATTCGCTGTAAGGCTTGTGCTCCTTCTATAAAAATTTCTCCAGTTTCTATTGCATCGAGTAATAGTTGAGTGCCACTTCGATCATCGCCTTCTTGGCGAGCAGCAATGAGAGCGCGTCGCATTCGTCGAATCGAAATCGAATCGGCGCCACCAAATTCGCTGAGCAAGAGTTTTTCTGCAGCATCCAGAGTCAAGAGTTTGGGGTTAATCGCAATACGCGCCAACAGTAAGAAGGGCGTAATTGCAGGATTGCCAGCCAAAGCTTGCATTGCGGTGGCTACTGGAATCGATACTTGTGCAAAAGCCCGTCTCAGTGCCGTTGCACTCACTCCTGGGGTTCGCAAAATGACTGCCATCTGGGAATACGCAATGCCTTCACGCAGATGCGCACTTCTAAATTGATGAGCGATAAAGGCCGCTTCTTCGCTTCCAGAACGAAAGCGATCCACCCGCACAATGGATTGACCATCGATGGCGCAGGTGCGTTTTCGAGTATGTGGGGCGCCTCTAAAATATTTCACATACTCGCTTCCAACATCAAAGATTGCTGGCGCGCTGCGAAATCCCAGATTCAAAACTATTTCTTTAGAACGATAGGGATCTAGTGCGGCTGATAGTCCATCGGGATCAGCGCCACGAAATCGGCCAACTGCCGAATCTGCGTCCGCACATATGATCACATCGCCTCCTGCAAGAAGTGAAAGCAACTCTCGTTGTGCGGGATCACTTTCTTGAAATTCATCAACCATGATCGTTGCAAATCGCTCTCTTAATTGAGCCAAGAGTTCAGGATTTCGCTTGAGGTGTACAGATGCTCGAGAGACAAGTTCGGATGGATCAATGCGTAACTTGGAATCAGAAGCGCTTATTTCTCGCATCACCATCGAGTTTAAGTAACGCTGCCAAAACTTTGCGGCGGCCGCCCAGTATTTTTCATTCTCTGCAAGTCCAAGTTGCTCTAGCTCTGTCGGTCCTATTCCACGTTCAGCGGCGCGCAAAATCAAATCTCGAAGTTCGCGCGCAAATCCATTTGTTCTCAGCGCAGCATGGAGATCTTCTGGCCATTCGCGATTGCCATCTGAAATATCACCTTGTAGTAAATCTTTAATATAACTTTCCTGCTCCGGTCCGCTCAGCAGAATTGGTTCGGGGTCTTGCGCATCAGCCTTCATTTTCAGAATTGAAAAGGCGAGTGAATGAAAGGTACGCGCTAGCGGTTCGAACATTGTTTTGGTTGTTCGCAATGCAATCGCATCACGTAGCTCACTCGCCCGTTCGCGACCATATGTAAGGAGCAAGATTGAATCTGGATTTTGCCCATCGCTTATGCGTGAAAGTGCGGCATGTATTAAGACTGTAGTTTTTCCAGTACCAGGGCCGCCCATGACAACCAGCGGTGATCCACGATGAGCAATGACCGATTGTTGATCTGGCGAAAAAGGTATCTCGCGAAAGGCCAAGGGTCGTCTAATGAGCTTGGCGCCCTCACCTTTGGCTTGCTTACTCACACCGCTCATTCAACCTGAAAGCGGTGACATTGCGCAGTATCTAGCTCTGGTTGGCCTTTTTTGCTCGAGAAGTGGCGCGTGCGCGATCGGATCCATCGAGAACGAGCTTTCGGATGCGCACAACAGCTGGTGTTACCTCAACGCATTCATCTTCACGACAAAATTCGAGTGCGCCTTCCATGTTGAGTTTCTTGGGCGGAATTAAGCGCTCAGTTTCATCGGTACCCGAAGCACGCATATTCGTGAGCTTCTTTTCGCGAACACAGTTAACGTCCATATCTTCAGATCGAGAGTTTTCGCCAATAACCATGCCTTCATACACTTCATCACCAGGTTCTACGAAAATGCTTCCACGATCTTGAGTCCCATAGAGTGCATAAGAAGTAACCGTGCCCATGCGATCTGAAACTAGTGATCCGGTAGAGCGAGTACGAATATCGCCGTGCCATGGTTCGTAACCATCGAATACGTGGTGAAGCAAACCTGTACCGCGAGTTTCTGTAAGGAACTCAGTACGGAAACCAATTAATCCTCGCGATGGAACGCGGTAATCAAGACGAACCCAACCGGTACCGTGATTAACCATTTGAACCATACGTCCTTTACGAAGTGCCATTAACTGAGTGAGTACACCTAAGTACTCCTCCGGCGCATCAATGGTGAGAGATTCCATTGGCTCATTTGTCTTGCCGTCAATAATTTTAATAACTACTTGCGGCTTCCCGACTGTAAGTTCAAATCCTTCGCGCTTCATGATTTCAACAAGTACTGCGAGCTGAAGTTCTCCTCGTCCTTGAACTTCCCACGTATCTGGACGTTCGGTATTGAGAACGCGCAATGAAACGTTACCTACCAACTCAGAATCCAAACGACTCTTTACTTGGCGAGCGGTGAGCTTGCTTCCGCTCTTTCCAGCAAGAGGTGATGTGTTGATACCAATTGTCATCGAAATTGATGGCTCATCAACGATGATCAGCGGTAGCGCCACGGGATTTTCGTTGTCGGCAAGTGTTTCGCCCAAAGTGATTGTCTCGATACCCGCAACAGCGATGATGTCGCCTGGATATGCTTCTTGGGCAGGGACGCGCTCTAATGCTTCAGTAATGAGAAGTTCCGAAATCTTGACGCGCTCCATAGTTCCATCAGTCTTAATCCATGTAACTTGCTGACCTTTCTTAATGACACCTTCGCGCACACGACACAGCGCTAAGCGACCAAGAAATGGTGAAGAGTCAAGGTTGGTGACGTGTGCTTGCAAAGGTGCACCTTCGTGATAAACCGGCGCTGGGATTGCAGAAAAGATTGTGTCGAATAAGACATCGAGGTTTTCTTCCTCAGGCATTCCACCATCTGCAGGACGAGTAAGAGATGCACGACCTGCTTTCGCGGATGCGTAGACAACGGGAAATTCAATCTGAGTTTCATCTGCATCTAAGTCAAGAAACAACTCGTATGTCTCATCGACAACTTCAGCAATTCGTGAGTCAGGGCGGTCAACTTTGTTAATGAGCAAAATAACTGGCAGGTTTTTTTCCAACGCCTTACGCAAGACGAAACGAGTCTGCGGAAGTGGACCTTCTGAGGCATCCACAAGCAAAATTACTCCGTCAACCATTTCAAGCCCGCGCTCAACTTCGCCACCGAAGTCAGCGTGTCCTGGAGTATCAATAATGTTGACGATTGTGTTTCCGCGCTTCACCGCGGTGTTCTTGGCAAGAATCGTGATGCCTTTTTCGCGTTCCAAGTCCATTGAGTCCATCATGCGCTCTTGGCCCTCACCTTGCTTTTTGTAAGCAGCAAAGGCACCTGACTGCCATAACATGGCATCAACCAAAGTGGTCTTGCCATGATCTACGTGGGCGATGATCGCAACGTTACGTAAATCGTCCCGAGTCTTCTTGGGCAGGCCAGCTAAATGGGCAGTTGATGCTTTAGACATTGAACTTTGACTCCAGACTAGTGTGCTCCGGAAGATGTCAACGGCAGCGGGCGAACAATAGCATTAAGCACGAATAACTCTTAAATCGCGTGACTTTTACGCGCAACTAATGATTAGATTGCTAAGAGAATTCCAAAACAATTAAGGGGCACCCAATGACCAATCCAGTTGCTGATCCTGCAAAAGGGGCGCAAGTTTATGCCGCAGATCGCGCACATGTATTTCATTCTTGGTCTGCTCAAGCACAGATCACGCCCATCCCTGTCGCTGGTGCCCAAGGCTCGTATTTCTGGGATTACGACGGAAAGAAATATCTGGATTTTTCATGTCAATTGGTTTTTACAAATATTGGTCATCAGCATCCAAAAGTCGTAAAAGCAATTCAAGAACAAGCTGCAGTCCTGACAACCATCGCTCCACAACATGCCAACACGGCACGTAACGAAGCGGCGGCACGCATCATTGAATTAGCAGGATCAAAATTTGAAAAAGTATTCTTCACAAATGCTGGAGCAGATGCAGTTGAAAATGCTATCCGAATGGCACGCCTGCACACTGGTAAACAAAAGATTTTTTCAACTTATCGTTCTTATCATGGCAACACTGGTGCTGCGATTAGTGCGACGGGTGATCCTCGTAGATTTCCCAATGAGAATGCAATTGGCCACGTGCACTTCTGGGGCCCATATCTTTATCGCTCAGCCTTCTGGGCAAAAGATGAAGAAGAAGAATGTCAGCGGGCGCTTGAGCACCTAGAGCAAACAATTATTTTCGAAGGGTCTAAAACTGTTGCTGCAATTCTCCTTGAATCAGTGCCCGGAACAGCCGGAATACTTGTCCCACCTAAAGGCTATCTCGAAGGTGTACGTGCGCTTTGCGATAAGTACGAAATTCTTTGGATTGCAGATGAAGTGATGGCTGGATTTGGGCGCACTGGTAAGTGGTTTGCATATGCGCACTCAACAGTAGAGCCAGATTTGATCGCCTTTGCCAAAGGTATTACATCTGGCTACATCCCACTTGGCGGAGTAGTAATTCCTAACTACATTGCAAAGACATTTGATGATCGCGTATTTCCTGGTGGGCTGACATATTCTGGACATCCGTTGGCATGCGCTACTGCAGTGGCAACAATCGATGCCATGAAAGAAGAACGCATGGTCGAAAATGCCGCACACATCGGAGAAACGATTCTTGGTCCTGGACTTCGTGAATTGGCGAAGAAGCACAAAGTTATTGGTGATGTCAGAGGCGCAGGTGTTTTCTGGGGCATGGATATCGTGACAGATCGCCAATCTCGCACCCCTATTGCTCCATACGGTGCTTCAAGCACAGCTATGAATGAATTAATTGCTGCATGTAAGAAGAATGGGCTGATGCCCTTTCCAAACTTTAACCGTTTGCACATGACGCCACCGTGCAATATTTCCGAAGCTGATGCTCGCCTTGGTTTAGAAATGTTGGATAAGGCACTTTCCGAAATTGCAAAACACTACACAGGTGCGTAAGAACTAAACGTTGAACCTAAACTCAACAACATCCCCATCATGCATGATGTAATCCTTGCCCTCCATGCGGACTTTTCCGTGAGCTTTCGCCTCAGCCATGGAGCCTGTAGAAACTAAATCTTCAAAAGAAACAATCTCGGCTTTGATAAATCCTTTTTGGAAATCAGTGTGGATTACTCCGGCAGCCATAGGTGCGGTGTCGCCGACATGAATTGTCCAGGCGCGCGCTTCTTTGGGACCGGCTGTTAAATAAGTTTGAAGCCCCAGAGTTCTAAAGCCCACATGCGCCAACGTCGCAAGTCCTGGCTCTTTGAGTCCGATGGATTCAAGAAGTTCGAGAGCATCTTCATCGCTGAGCTCTGCAAGTTCTGCCTCAGTTTTCGCATCAAGGAAAATCGCTTCAGCCGGTGCCACCAGGGCGGCGAGCTTGGCTCGTAACGCCGTATCATTGAGTTCTGCTGCATCGACGTTAAAAACATAGAGGAATGGTTTTGCAGTCATCAGTTGTAATTCTGCAATGAGGGAAAGATCAACTTTACTGCTCGAGAGTGGTTTACCGTCATTGAGAATCTTCTCTGCCTCTTTAACCGCATCTACAACATGTTGACGATCTTTGTTAGTTCGAGCCTCTTTTTCGATTCTAGGCAAAGCTTTTTCGATTGTTTGCAAATCTGCGAGCGCTAATTCAGTATTAATAATTTCCATATCGCTGGCGGGATCAACGCGACCTTCAACGTGAACGACATCGCCATCGTTGAATACGCGGATGACCTGACAAATCGCATCGGTTTCGCGAATGTTTGCCAAAAACTTATTTCCAAGACCGGCACCTTCTGATGCACCCTTAACAATTCCTGCAATATCCACGAACGAAACTACTGCGGGCAAGATTGCTTGAGATCCAAAAATCTCTGCCAGCTTGGCTAGCCGAGGATCTGGGACACCGACCACGCCAACATTGGGCTCAATAGTGGCGAAGGGATAGTTGGCCGCAAGCACGTTGTTTTTGGTGAGGGCATTAAAAAGGGTGGACTTACCCACATTGGGCATGCCGACGATTCCGATTGAGAGGCTCACAAGGAGTAGAGCCTACGGTGCTTCGTCAGTGGTTCCTGCCACGATAAGCCCATGACCATAGTGATAGGCGCGATAGCCCTGCTTGCCGGGATTGGGATCGGGTTTGGTTTGGCTCGCAATCGCAGCGCTGGATCAGCTGCGCTACTTGATGATTACAAAGCCCAACTCGCCGCTGAGCGAGGTAAGACCGAATCAACCGTGAAATTAAACGCCGAACTTAATGCGATGAAGGAGTCCGTACAAAAGCTCTCGACGCAATCCAACGAAGCCAACCGCATTCGCACCGAAGCCGAAGCCAAACTTGAGACAACTATTAATGAAATGCGTCGCGCCTCTGAATCTATTTTTGATGAGACAAAGAAGATTGCTGGCGCGTTATCAAATAACCAAACCCGTGGAAAATTCGGCGAGGCCCAACTCGAGCTGCTCTTGCAAGGCGCCGGATTGCGCGAAGGCCACGAATACAGCCGTCAAAGGTCTACAACTGATGCCGACTCATCTGGCATTCCAGATATCACTGTCAAGATGCCAGGTGGCAGTTCTATATTTATTGACTCCAAATTTCCCTTCGATCGCTTCGTGGAGGCTTTTGGCACCGATGATCAAACGCAGCGAGATGAATTCTTAGGCCAGCACACAAAGGATTTGCTTAAGCATGTTGAGGCTCTAGCAAAACGTGGTTACCACAAGTCTCAAGGCTCTCCTGATTTCGTCGTGCTCTTTGTGCCATTCGAGACTCTTCTTTCTGAGGCGCTCCGCATTGATCCGCACTTCTTGGAAAAGGCTTTTAAGGTCGATGTGACTGTAGCAACTCCAACCTCCATGATGGCGCTGCTTCGCACCATCGGATATATCTTTACACGTAACAAACTTGCTGAAAATGCTGATGAAATTCAAAAAGTTGCCAGTACTTTCTTGAAGAACATCACTTTGCTCCATACCAAGATTGTTGCTGTGGGTAAGGCGATTACCTCCACTGCAAAGGCCTATGAGGATTTGATTCCTACCGCCGAGAAGACAGTATTGAGTCCTGCCCGCAGAATTCACAACTTGGGTGTGAGTGGCGACAAAGACAAACTTGCGATTGAATATCCTGAAGCACCCAACTCTGTGCGCGAACTCAATGGCAATCTAGTCCTTGATGCACCCGATGATTTTATTGATGCAGAAGAAGTAGATGAGGAGAAATAAATGACTTCCCCGATGGTTGAACGCACGCCCAGCAAGGTTTCTGCCATCAAACTTACCAAGCCTGGCGTCATAGTCTTGCAATCTCTCTTCTTAGCTCTCTTCGCATTACTTGAACTCATATTTCGCCATGGCATTGGAATCATCACGGGCTTAGCAATCTGCCTGGTTGTCATCGGAGGAATCCGATTCGGCAGACCTGGCACAAGTTACGTTGCAGCCGTCACTCCACCGATTGCTTTTGCTGGTGTTGTGCTACTTGCCATCATTGGGATCGACGGACTGCATCCATCCAAAGTTGGATTAGATTTCATTGCATCTCTTGCAAGCGCTGCGCCGTACTTGATTATCGGTGCGGGCTATGGGTGGCTTAACTTCTTTCAATCTCGCAAAAAGCAGAAAGAGTTACTTACTTCCGCCTAGTAATCGAGAAAAGAATCCGCCATCAGTATTGGTTGACTGAGCATCCACATCACACGAACAGCGTTGTTCCTGAGGAATACCATGTAGGGCTTCTTCGATATGTTCTCCGCATCCTGACCACGTCGCCTTGCCACAAGTTCTGCATATTTCTTTGCTGCACATATTTCTACTTCTCCTTAATGGGAAATGATTTCTTATTCGGTGCAGATGCAAAATCTCTAGGGGCGAATCCTGACGCCAGCAGCTCTAATCTCGGAAACATTTCGAGTACCAGTCAAAGCCATGGTGTTCACTAATTCACTCCTGAGAATTTCAATTACTTTATCTACACCTCGGCCACCATCAGCCATAACGCCATAGAGGTAGGCGCGGCCAATCAAAACACCCTTGGCGCCGAGCCCTATCGCTGCATAGACATCTTGCCCAGTGAGGACTCCGCCATCAATATAAACATCAACCTTGCTGCCAACAGCGCCAACAATTTCTTCAAGAATTTCTAGCGGGACGGTACCTCTATCGAGCTGACGACCGCCGTGATTGGACAGAACTATTGCTTGAATTCCTATTTCCACAAGCATGCGTGCATCTTCAACACGCTGAACACCTTTAACAATAATCGGGCCATCCCACACTGAGCGCAACCACTTTACATCTTCAAAAGTCACAGATGAATCGAAGATTACTGATGCTAATTCAGAAAGAGATTTCGTCCATCCGCGAAAGGCTGCAAACTCGAGTGGCGCGGTAGTCAAAAGATTCATCCACCATCGTGGCTTTCTGGCGATTGCCAAAATGGTCCCGAAACGGATTTTGGGAGGAATCGTCAATCCATTTCGTACATCTTTTAAGCGGATTCCGCTGACGGCGGTATCAACAGTCAAAATTAAGGCTTCGAACCCACTATCTTTTGCTTGCTTAATAACTCCCAGACTGTCTTCTCGGTTCTTCATTAAATACAACTGGAACCAACGTCGCACGCCAGGAACAGCATCCCCTAGCTCTTTAGGCGAAGTCGTACCCATCGTTGAAAGGCAATAAACCATATTTTTAGCCTCTGCTACTTCAGCCACTGCAGGTTCGCCAGTGTGATGCATGAAGCGGGTATAACCGGTGGGCGCAAAAATTATTGGCAGGTCAACTTTCTTGCCAAAGATCTCGGTAGAAGTGTCGATCTTGGAGGAATCCCTTAAGACAAACGGATTAAATTCCACTCTCGAAAAAGTTTCTTTAGATCTGGCAATACTGATTTCCTCAAATGCGGCGCCATCCACATAATCAAAAACAACTTTAGGAACACTCTTGCGCGCGACCTCAGCAATATCTTTCACGGTCAGCGCTCTCTTCATGTGGAGTTTGCGCCTATTAAATGCTGGGCCGTTCCACTCAACTAATGAAAAGAAATACTTAGGGCTCGGCAGCTGCCGCTTACTTTTTGCCATGTGACACCCTAACTCTTAATCCGAATTGGCCAAAAAATCATTTCGGAATGCGGAGACCCTGAAGACCTCCATCGACACCCAGAGATGTGCCAGTGGTAGATCCTTGCATTGGGCTAGCCAAATAACAGATAGAACTGGCGACTTCTTCGGCAGAAACTAAACGGCCCATAGGTTGACGTGCTTCAAGTGCTTTTCTTTCGGCGGCAGGGTCTGACGCATTTCCAAGTAAGCGCTGTACCCATGGAGTATCTGCCGTACCAGGATTAACGCAGTTAACTCTAATTCGATCCTTTAAGTGATCAGTTGCCATGGCTAGAGTCAATGAAAGCACGGCGCCTTTGGTGGCGCTATAAATTGCGCGATTTGGAATTCCGGCGGTAGCAGCAACAGAACAAGTATTGACTATTGCTGCCGCTTTGCTCTTTCGTAGCAATGGCAAGGCAGCACGTGAAACTCTCGCAATTCCGACAACATTAATATTGAAAACCTTGAGCCATTCTTCATCGGTGGCAGTCTCAATAGTGCCACTAGCTCCAATCGCCGCATTATTGATAACGATGTCGAGAGTAGAAATCTTCTTAAAAGCCTCTTGAACAGAAGCATCATCACTAATGTCGCATTTAACCCAGGTAGCGATTCCTGACATACCGCCTTCATTGAGATCAAAGCCGTAAACGCTCGCTCCACGATCGCGCAACATTGCAGCGGTAGCCAACCCAATTCCAGAACCAGCTCCCGTAACAATTGCGGTTAAGCCTTGGAACTCACTCATTCTTTCTCACTATTTCTCTCGTCAGTGTGTAACTTGTAGGAAATCCTATACGATAAAGGACGAAGCGCCTAGATACGAGAAATTAGAATGAGGCATAGCAATGAAGAGAAGGTTTCCACGCGTTCGAGAACTTAAGGGATTACTCCGCTTTCGCAAGCCGATCCTTAGCTCGAAAAAGCGCCGATTAGCGCGCGCACTTACTATTTACGATCTTCGAGTTGTGGCAAAACGTAGAACTCCTAAGGCTCCATTTGACTACACCGACGGTGCTGCCGATACCGAAGTAACTCTCTTGCGTGCACGCCAAGCATTTGATCGTCTTGAATTCCAACCACGTGTATTACGCGATGTTGCCAGCGTTGATACATCAACAATGATGCTCGGTAAAAAGTCCACGTTGCCTTTCGGAATCGCTCCAACAGGTTTTGCTCGAATGATGCAAACAGAAGGAGAGATTGCAGGTTGTACTGCAGCAGAGCAAAAGGGAATCCCTTTTGCATTATCAACTCTTGGTACAACTTCCATTGAAGATGTTTGTGCTGCAGCACCTACTGGTAGAAATTGTTTTCAGTTGTACATGTGGAAAGACCGTGATCGCAGCATGGCGTTGGTTAATCGCGCAAAGGATGCTGGCGTAGATACTCTGATCTTGACAGTCGATGTTCCCGTTGCTGGCGCGCGTTTGCGTGATGTTCGCAATGGCATGACAGTCCCGCCATCTCTCACGTTGCGCACGATTGGAAACGCGATTCCACGTCCAGCCTGGTGGATTAATTTCCTAACAACTGCCCCATTAGAGTTTGCATCTCTTGATACCTGGAATGGCACTGTTGCCGAACTACTCGATTCGATGTTTGATCCGCACCTCACATTCGAAGATGTGAAATGGCTTCGTAAGCAATGGCAGGGAAAACTCGTTGTTAAAGGAATTCAACATGTAGCCGACGCAGTCGAAGCATTTTCTTGCGGTGCCGATGCGATTGTGCTTTCTAATCATGGTGGCCGACAACTAGATAGGGCCCCAGTCCCCTTCTATTTACTTCCAGAAGTTCGAAAAGAGCTTGGTCCTAACTCTGAAATTCATTTAGATACCGGAATTATGCACGGCGCAGATATCGTCGCGGCCATAGCCATGGGTGCTAACTTCACGTGGATAGGTCGCGCCTATCTCTACGGTCTCATGGCCGGTGGCCGAGAGGGCGTGGATCGCTCACTAGATATTTTGCATCAGCAAGTAGTACGAACAATGAAACTCGTGGGGGCCAAGTCCATTGCTGAACTTGAGCCATCACAGGTGAAATTCCTTAGAGAAGGAAATCTCGCTTAATTCACTATTTCTTCATGCTTGCAAAGATTTCATCGAAGAACTCAGCAAATGCTAATGATTCTGTGAGCGGCATTAGCCATGCTCGCTCTCCCCGAATCTTGCGGGCAAATGAATCAGCCATAAGGCGATAAGGGTCACACGCTGCAAAAGTTTCGACAGTTTTATTGCCGTCTATCGTTATTTCAATCGTACTCTCTGCATTACACGAATTAAACGCCGCATTGCCGCCCATTGCGATTGTGCCTTTGCTGCCGGTGACATCAAAATACAAAGTATCTGGGGTATTCATTGATGTAACTGTTTCTGCCTTTGCTCCACCAATTGTAAAATTAGTCTTAACGGTTTCGTCAGAACCTTTTGGATGCCATTTAACATCTGTCGAAATAATTTTGTGTGGAGCGAAATCCATCAGCCACAGTGGGGCAACTACAGAATATGGTCCGAGATCGTAGGTACCGCCACCTCCTAATTCTGGCTCAGTGCGAATGTTCTCTGGATCAAGGCCATCATAGGTAAAGCAACTCCGAATCGACTCAACCTTTCCTATCACTCCAGAATCAACCAATTCTTTAAAGCGAACGGTGCGTGGATGCCAACGATTCCAACTAGCTTCCATAAATAGTTTTCCAGTCTTTGCCTGCACTGCCATGGACTCTCGTACCTCTGAAGCGTTCATTGCAAGAGGCTTTTCACAAAGAACATGCTTTCCGGCCTGCATGGCTTTAATCGACCATGGAATATGCAATGAGTTTGGCAAAGAGATATAAACTGCTTCAACTTTTGGATCCACCAGCATCTCTTCATAAGTGCCATAGATGGGTCCAGTTGGTTCGAGCTCGGCTGCTCGCTCCGGATGGTGTGAAGCGACCGAGTAAATTTCGCCAACAGTGGAGCCCTTCAGCGCAGGGTAGAGCGCCTTCTTTGCAATCATTCCAGCGCCAATAAAACCCCAACGAACTTTTTCCATTTTCATCTCCTTTTGTTTGCGAATTTAAACTAGAAAGCCTGCAGGAAACGGATCAGCTGGATCTAGGGTCCATGTTGCTTCACCCATCACCCAAGCTCTTCCGGTGATTGCCGGAATAATTGCTGGAAAATCTCCTACTGTTGTCCTGCCAACAATGCGACCTTGGAATTGTGAGCCGATCCAAGATTCATTTGCAAGTACATCGCCATCGCTAAATTCACCGCGAGCAACCATTTGCGCTAAACGTGCACTCGTACCCGTTCCACATGGAGAACGATCAAACCAGCCAGGATGAATTGCCATTGCGTTCCTCCAATGGAATTTATTGTCACCTGGTGAGATGAAATCAATATGATGACAGACTGCAATTTCAGGATTTTCTGGATGCACTGGGCGATTCTGTTCATTGATTGCATTTGAAATCGCCAGACCGGCTGTTAAGAACTTTTGGCCGTTTTCTCTTGCAAAATTAATTTCTACCCGATCTACCGGAATAATTGCGTAGAAATTTCCTCCAAATGCCATGTCGTATGTGATCTTTCCGTATCCAGGTACATCTACTACTTGATCAAGGGCATAGGAAAAAGATGGGACGTTGATTAACGTGACGTTGAGTGCCTTGCCATTTTTTACCGCAACTTCGACGGTGACGACACCAGCAGGTGTATCTAAGCGAATGGTCGTGATTGGCTCTACAACTTTCACCATCGCTTTTTCGACAAGGACTGTCGCAACGCCAATAGTTCCGTGTCCACACATTGGTAAACAACCAGAAACCTCTATGTAAAGAACTCCCCAATCACAATCTGGACGCGTGGAAGGTTGCAAGATCGCACCACTCATCGCGCTATGCCCACGAGGTTCATACATCAACCATTGACGAATTTCATCCATGTGCTCAAGGAAATATTGGCGACGCTCGAACATTGTCTTGCCAGGGATTACTTCGACACCACTTGTCACAACGCGTGCTGGCATGCCCTCAGTGTGAGATTCGACGGTGGTGACGGTGCGAAGACTTTTCTTCATGTGGCCTAAACGTTATTTCTTTCGTTTAGCGTAAAAATCCAATGCCTTTGCAACATCTTTGCGCAATTGCGCTTCATCTCCTGCTGGTAATGGCAATCGTGGTAAACGAGTTGGACCACCGTAGCGACCAACAATATCCATCGTCACCTTAATTGCTTGAATAAACTCTTTACGACTGTCCCAATGAAAGAGATTGTGGACTGCTGCATACGCCGGCGCAGCTTCGGTGAACTTCCCGGCAAGCGCCAAATTATAAATCTCTGCAGATTCTTTCGGCATTGCATTTGGAAATCCTGCGATCCAACCGACAACTCCTCCGGTGGCAAGTTCTAGCAAAACATCGTCAGCGCCAATTAGCACTTCGATACGTGGGGCGTGATGATGAATCTGCCAGACACGACGAACGTCTCCAGAGAATTCCTTAATTGCTACAACATTTTCGACAGCATCGGCAATCTTTGCAACTAATTGCGGGGTCACATCTACTTTCGTATCAAATGGATTGTTGTAAGCAATGATTGGCATTCCAACTTTGCCGACCTCTTTGTAATGAGCGACCACTTCGTCATCATTGGCGCGGTATGAGGTTGGTGGAAGCAACATCAGCGCATGCGCACCAGCTTCTGCTGCATGTTCTGCCCACTTGCGTGCCTCAGTGGCGCCATATGCGCCAACTCCGGCAACAATATGAAAACCTTTTGGCGCAGCAGCAATAGAAGTTTCGAGGAGTTTACGGCGCTCCTCTGGAGTCAGGACTTGATACTCCCCAAGTGAGCCATTTGTGATCGCTCCATGAGTGTCGTTAGCAGCTAACCACTGAATGTGTTCCCCGTATTTATCAAAGTCCAGACTTAAGTCAGCGCGAAACGGAGTCGCTGTCGCAGTGAGAATTCCATGCCATGGTTTCGTTGATTGGGCCATGGCGTTTAACTTAGTGCCTGATCAAGACTTATTCAATGTGGGGAGCGTGTTCAAGTATTCCTAGGGGTAGAGGAGTGACAATTGGCCGACTTGATGCCGATATATAATCTTGAATTGTGGGATTAATCCCTGATTCTCTTCCAACAATGTCGATAACGGCTCGACCACATATCCTGCCTTGGCACATACCCATTCCTGTACGAGTAAATAGTTTTACGGTGCGCGCATCAGTGGCTCCGAGTTCTGTGATGCTGTCTTGTATTTGCTCCATAGTTACTTCTTCACATCGACAGATGCAAGTATCAGGGGCTAGCCACTCTTGCCAACCAGGTTTGACTGGATAACTTGAAATAAGTGCCGAGGCAAATTTTCGTTCTTTCTTTCTCTGTGCCAAGAGTGGCTCTAACTTCCCCTTTAGTTCGACATCAGTTAAATGGCCAAATTGAGCTGCTGCTGCAAATCCGGCAATCTTGCCTTCTGTGAGAGAGAGTTGATGGCCACCAATTCCTGTGATCTCGCCAGCAGCGAAAACATTCTGCATACTTGTTCTCTGCATTTCATCGACAGTGACGAAAACACTTTTGTCTTCTTCTAATACATCCTGTTTTAAGTTCAAGTTACTTGCCAGTGACAAATCTGCAGTGAATCCCCATCCCACTGCAAGTGAGTCACACTTGATAATCTCTTGAGCTTTTGCTCTAAAATTTCGCCCTATCGTTGCAATCGTGACACTTTCCAGTGTGCCATCAGACCCAGCGTTTGCCTGGATCACGGCACTACCGCGTTGTTGCCGAATCTTGTATTTCGCTAGAGTTTGAAAGTAACCGAGGCCTTCTCTGAGTTTCGCTCTATTTGCAAGAACGATATGAAACTTCGGGATCCAACGCGTCAGCCGATTTGCATCCAGCAAAGCAACTATTTCTGCTCCGGCTTCTGCCAAGCCTGCCGCGACAGGAAGTAAAAATGGGCCAGTACCTGCCACCACTATCCGCTTTCCCGGCAATACATAATTTCCTTTAAGTAGTCCTTGCGCACCCCCTGGTGTCATAACACCAGGAATATCCCACCCAGGAAAAGGAAGTGATCGGTCATAGGCACCTGTTGAAAGAATTAAATTTTTTACATCAATGGTGCGGCCAACTCCGCCAACGAGCAGATGAAGAGTGATGTGCTCATCGTGTGGCGAGGCACGCCACACATGTGCATTGGATAGAACTTCAATATTTACAGATTGCGCGACCCGTTGTCGAAGTTGATTTCCTTTTTCAAAATCATGGCGGATTGCCTCTTGCTTACCCCATGCACCATTTTCTGGAAGATGTCTCCAGTATTGACCGCCAAGTCGCGGAGCGCTGTCAATGAGCAAAACTTTCGACCCTGATTCTCCTGCTGCAAGAGCTGCAGCTAACCCAGCCGGACCACCTCCGATTATTGTGATCACGAAGCGCCTTCAATGGGATAAGCACCCGAACCTTGTTGATTGATTACTTGTATTGCTTCTGCAACTTCAGTAAGACATGCTCTCTGATTTGGAACTCCATTGATGACAACGAGGCAATCAAAACAAACACCGATCCCACAGAACATTCCCCGTGGCTTATTCTCGATACGTGTAGAACGCAAAACTTTCGTTCCACTTTCGAGCAGCGCTGCACCAATACTCTGTCCGGGAATTGCAGAGACCTCGATTCCGTCAAAGAAAAAAGTTAATTTCTTCATGATGCTAGTACTGCTGTAAATCTGGCCGGTGAAAAAGCACTTGCATCCATAAACGGTGTAGCCGCTGTTACTTGTGAAGTGATGAGTTCTGCAGTAGCTGGAGCTAAACCGATGCCAGCGCCTTCGTGTCCTGCTGCGTGCCATAATCCTGTTACCAGCGGATCTTGCCCAATTACCGGAAGGTGATCTGGCGCATAAGGCCTAAATCCTCTATATGCGCGCACGAGTTGAACATTGCGCAATACCGGAAAGAGCGAAATAGCTTGCGCCGCTAGTACCCGCAAAATAGAAATATCGAGGTCTGATTTAAAACCCACTCTTTCTCGACTAGCGCCAATCAAAATAGTTCCACTCTTTGTTCCTTCGACAACTGCGCTCGATTGCAAATCGGCATCTCCGCTTGCAACATTTGCTACATAGTCAGAGTCATAGACTTTATGAGAAATCAAGTGAGCAGCTGGGGCAGTTACAAGAATGAATCCTCGCCGCGGTGCTATTGGCAAGAACGAACCAGCCAGTTGTGCGATCTCTCCCGCCCATGTTCCAGTGGCGTTAACAACAATCCGAGTCGCAAACTCCCCTTGATTGGTGAGTACGCTCTTGACTCCTACTGAATCTTTGTTGATTGCAATCACATCTGCACCCGAAATAACGTTTCCACCACGCTGGCGTAAAATTCGCAGCATTCTCGCTGCTGCGAGCATTGGTTGGCATTGCGCATCACCTGGATAATGAATTCCGTAATCCACTTCATGAGACAAATACGGTTCTAATAGGCGAAGCTCCTTGCTTCCCACTTCAATGGCTTCAACTCCGGCGACTTCCTGCTGTCGGCTAAGAGATCGCAGCGCAGTTTTCCCGTTGTCGCTTCGAGATACGACAATTCCACCCTTGGCTTCTAATTCAAATCCTCCGCCAATTTCTTCAGAAATTTCAAACCATGCATTTCTGGATCGCATCGCTAAAGTAAGTTCGGCCCCAGGTTCTTTATCTGAAACTAAAATATTTCCTTCGCCAGCACCTGTCGTCCCACCTGCAATTGGTCCACGATCAAGGACTAAAACTTTTAACCCCGCGCCACTAAGTTTCAGCGCACATGCAGCCCCGACAACTCCTGCACCAATAACTATGGCATCCGGGTGAGACTTGAAATCTGGCACGCCGTAGAGGTTACTCACTTATTGCGGCGGGCGTGAGAGCCTGCTCTGAGATGAAAATTATTGCCTTTGTTCTAAAAAGCCCTAGTCAAATGGCTCCAAAGTGAGCAAGATAAAGGGGTGACCAAGCCAGTAGTTTCACTTGCTCAGGTAACTATTAGATTCGCTGGAGACAGCGGTGATGGCATGCAACTTACGGGTGATCGCTTTACTATGGATACCGCAAGTTTGGGTAATGACCTTTCCACTCTTCCAAATTTCCCTGCAGAGATTCGTGCTCCTGCCGGAACCGTTCTAGGAGTTTCATCGTTCCAGTTGCACTTTGCCGACCATCATGTTCAAACTCCTGGCGATGCTCCGGATGTTCTAGTCGCAATGAATCCTGCGGCCCTCAAAGCAAATATTAAAGATGTCGCTCGCGGCGCGACGATCATCGTGGATAAAGACGAATTTACCACTCGCAACCTTGCCAAAGTCGGTTATGAAACAAATCCACTTGATGATGGATCTCTGGAGAGCTACAAGGTTCATGCTGTTGGGCTAACTTCACTCACTGTTGCCGCATTGTCAGAACTTTCGCTTTCCCGCAAAGATGCGGAGCGTTCTAAGAATATGTTTGCTTTGGGATTGCTTACGTGGATGTATCACCGTCCCACTGAATCAACTGAAATTTTCCTTAAGGCAAAGTTCGCAAATAAGCCAGACATTTTAGAAGCCAATCTCTTGGCTTATCGAACCGGTTGGAATTACGGCGAGACGACCGAAGATTTCTCGGTTACCTACGATATTGCAAAAGCGCAGATGCCTCCTGGAAAATATCGCAATATCAGTGGGAACTCTGCAATGGCATATGGACTTATTGCGGCATCACAACGAAGCGGCCTTAAATTATTCTTAGGTTCATACCCAATTACTCCGGCATCAGATATCTTGCATGAACTCTCAAAACACAAGAAATTTGGAGTTATTTCTTTCCAGGCTGAAGATGAAATTGCTGCAATCGGTTCAGCCCTCGGTGCTTCCTATGGCGGGGCGCTCGGTATTACAACAACTTCTGGACCAGGAGTCACACTCAAAAGCGAAATGATTGGGCTGGGGGTCATGCTCGAACTTCCTTTGATAATCATTGATGTGCAGCGAGGTGGCCCATCTACAGGTTTACCAACAAAGACAGAGCAAGCAGATCTTTTGCAGGCAATGTTTGGGCGCAATGGTGAATCTCCCGTTGCGGTGATTGCACCATCACATGCAAGTGATTGTTTTGCGATTGCGCTAGAGGCCGCTCGTATCGCTACTACTTACCGAGTACCTGTTTTTATTCTCTCTGATGGTTATATCGCCAATGGATCTGAACCTTGGAAAATTCCAGATATTGATTCCCTTCCAGATATGCGAGTTGAATTTGCCAAGACTCAGGAAGATTTCCTTCCTTATTTAAGGGATCCAAAAACTCTTGCGCGCCCCTGGGCAATTCCCGGAACAAAAGGAATTGAACATCGCATCGGCGGGCTTGAAAAAGCAGATAAGACTGGTGAAATTTCTTACGAACCCGCAAACCACGACCTGATGGTGCGTGCACGTGCAGCAAAAGTTGCTGGCATTGAAGTACCTGATTTAGTGGTTGAAGATCCCAGCGGTGATGCAACAGTTTTGGTTCTTGGATGGGGTTCTACCTTTGGGCCAATCTCTGCTGCAATCGAAGGCCTACGCAACGATGGAGAGCGTGTGGCACAGGCCCACCTTCGCTACCTCAATCCCTTTCCAAAGAATCTTGGTGAAGTCCTCAACAAATATCCAAAAGTAATAGTCCCCGAGATGAATTTGGGGCAATTAGCAATGCTGTTACGGGCGCAGTTCCTTAAGGATGTCATTAGTTTCAATCAAGTTCGTGGACTTCCATTTACTACTGCTGAATTGATGGAAACAACAATGGGGGTACTTCATGCCTGATGTAGCGCTGACGAAAAAAGATTTCACCTCAGACCAGGAGGTCCGTTGGTGCCCGGGATGTGGTGACTATTCCATTCTTTCAACGATGCAGGCTTTCTTGCCCGAGTTAGGAATCCCTCGCGAAAATATTGTCTTCATTTCCGGTATTGGATGCTCGTCTCGATTTCCTTACTATCTTGAAACTTTCGGCATGCACTCCATTCATGGCCGTGCGCCAACAATTGCATCAGGCCTTGCAATTTCACGTCCAGATCTAACTGTATTTGTCATTACTGGCGATGGCGATGCGCTCTCAATTGGCGGCAATCACCTCATCCATACTTTACGTCGCAATGTGGAGCTCAAGATCTTGCTTTTCAATAATCGCATCTACGGCCTCACTAAAGGGCAGTACTCGCCTACTAGTGAGCAAGGAAAGATTACAAAATCATCTCCTTTGGGTTCACTCGATACTCCCTTTAACCCAATTTCACTAGCACTTGGTGCAGAGGCAACATTCGTTGCTCGCAGCGTCGATAGCGATCGCAAGCACCTCACCGAAATTTTGCGAGCAGCTGCTGCGCATAAGGGTTCTGCCCTCATTGAAATCTTCCAAAATTGTCCCATCTTCAATGAAGGTGCGTTTGACATCGTAAAAGACAATGACACTAAAGGCGCATCACTTCTCCACCTCAATCACGGACAGCCAATCAAGTCTGAAACTCACGGACTTATTCGTGAAAACGGAGCCCTTAAAGTTGTTGCGCTCTCTGGAGTCAATGAGACCGACTTAGTTATTCACAACGCACACGATGATGATCCAGCCTACGCATTTGCACTCTCTCGACTTTCCGGATCAGCATTGGATTATGTCCCAGTTGGGATCTTTCGTGACGTCGAGCGTGCGGGATATGGCTCGTTAGTCAACGATCAAGTCAACGAAATCATTGCAAAGCAAGGTGCGGGAGACTTGTCACAACTTCTCAACAGTGGTGATACTTGGATTGTTGAGTAACAAACTTTACGTGCGAGTTTGTTCGGACTAGCCCATTACCGTTCCAGAAGTATTTGCGTTGTATGGTCGTTTTCTTGAAAAAGTTTTCAAATTGATTTCGTTTCCCGTGTAGAAGCCCTTATGAATCACTGGATCGTCATCATGGTTTCGACCCGCTTCAACTTCTGAAATCAGTTGGCACATAATCTTGCCCACCATTGGAGCATTCTTAAACTGATTTCCGCTGGTTCCAATGGCTACATAAAATCCATTTAGCTCAGTCTTGTCGTAAATTGGGGTCCAATCAGAGGCGACGTCATAGACGCCGACAATTCCTAATGGTGTATTAGGAATCTGCAACGCTGGCAGACGTCGTGCGGCTCTTGTCACTTGAGCTTCAAATCTTTCTTGAGTTCTATTCGTATTTACTTGATCGACGTCATCGACCCACTCGAGTGGATCACACTCAGGTTCGGTGCCACCAACCAATAGGCCACCATTAGGCGTACCTCGCATATAGATTCCTAAATCTAGATCCCCCATGATGGGGCCAGGTAAGAGATTTAGCGGTGCATTTACTTGATGCACTTCCTGTCTCATCGGTCTCACACTGATAGTGAAGTCACTGCCAACCCCAGCCATTTTGTTGATTTCGCCCGACCACGGCCCACATGCGTTCACCACAACTTCAGCATTAATCATCTCTGATCCATTAATTTCCACGCCAATAATTCGATTTTCTCTTTGGATTATCTTTGTCACAACAGATTTAAATTTAAATTGTGCTCCACGAGAACGAGCAGCATCCGCCAAATTTTCTGCGGCTAAAAGAGGGTCATTCACATAACCACCTTGTGGGGTAAAGAGAGCACCTAAAGAATCAGTGGAATCCTCCCAGAATCCTTCATCGCTAATAGATTTGGGCGGACCGTACTTTCCTGTATCCAAATGTGGGATCTTCATCGCTAAGGTTTCTTTATCCCATAATTCAAAAGGGATTTTGGCTTGGGTATATAATTCAGCAATTCTTTCTTTTGCAATCTCTGGTGCATCTAGCATGAGAACACCCACGTCAAAAAGTTGTGAATATGAAGTTAATTCAACGCCTAGATGCTCACGCCAATTCTTCCAGTAGTGATAAGACTCCCAGGCTAATGCAATTGAATCTAAAGTTGAGTAGTTAAACCGAATAATCGCACTAGAAGCGCTTGTAGATCCTTGACCTGCACCTGCACCTTTATCAATCACGATGACATCATCACCATTGCGAGAGAGTTCTAAGGCAATGGATGATCCAATTACTCCAGCACCGATAATGGCAACTTTGCTCATGAACCAAGGCTATGTGGAATTAACGAAATGAGTCTAGAAATCACAGTAATTCGGAATTTTGGTGGCTTGGCGTGCGGATGTGAACCTTCGAAGGTATGGGGATTTACAAAAATACCTCGGCTAGTAACTATGGTGGCTTGGCGTGCGGATGTGAACCTTCGAAGGTATGGGGATTTACAAAAATACCTCGGCTAGTAACTATGGTGGCGGGTGAAGGATTTGAACCTTCGAAGGCAGAGCCGGGGGATTTACAGTCCCCTCCCATTGGCCGCTCGGGCAACCCGCCAGGGTCGAACAGAACTTGCGGCAATTATGGATTGTGCGAGGTGAAAGGATACCGTAGGCAAGTA